>JAYVLI010000217.1:0-6989 GCA_043759535.1 Betaproteobacteria bacterium
AAACTCGGTGGCCATTTTTTGCGCCGCCATGTCCACCAGGCGTGAGCCGATCTGCGCGATCTTGCCGCCCACCGTGGCGTTGGCGGTGTAGTGCAGCACTGTTGTGCGCGGGCCGGTGGATTCGAGCCTGATTTCGGCATTGCCCTTGCCATGGCCGGCGGCACCACCCTGACCTTCAAAACGCAGGGTGTAGGACATGGGTGGCTGCAAGTTCTCCAACTGCAGCTTGCCCTTGAACTTGGCCTTGACCGGGCCGATGGCAGCGGTGATCAGCACTTCGTACTGGTTGTCACCGATGGGCGTCAGGCTCTCGCAACCGGGGATGGCCTGCTGCAGCAGGGTGGTGTCGTTCAGTGCCTCCCAGGCCTGGGCTTGGCTGACGGGCAGGGTTTGCTGGTTGGTGAGTTGCATGGTGATCGTGGAGGTGAAATGACAGTGGATTTGCAGCGGCGCTGCAGAGGATGATTCAAGGCAAGGTTGCCAACACCTGCGGGCGCTCAGGGCTGCGGCGCGGCGGCACAGTGCGCTGCGCCAGCACCTGCACCAGGTCAGCCAGGCTGTGCAGATTGTGGGCCGGCAAAAACCGGTCCACATGCGGCAGCATGGCCTTGATGCCACCGGCGCGCGGCGCAAACTGCGCGTAGCGCAGCAGCGGGTTGAGCCAGATCAGGCGGCGGCAGCTTTTGTGCAGGCGCTCCATCTCAAACGCCAGTGCGCTGGTATCACCCTGCTCCAGGCCGTCGGTGATCAGCAGCACGGTGGTTTTGCTGTCCAGCACCCGGCGCGCCCAGCGTTGGTTGAAGGCATGCAGGCTGGTGGTGATGCGGGTGCCGCCTGACCAATCGGCCACCGCCTGCACCACCTGGGCCACGGCCAGGTCGGGGTCACGGCTTTTCAGCAGGCGGGTGGTGCGGGTCAGGCGGGTGCCAAACACAAAGCTCTCTACCTTGGGGGCGTGTTGGCCCGTGGTATTGCCCAGCGCGTGGGCAAAGTGCAGCAGCATGCGGGAGTAGCGGCTCATCGAACCCGAAATGTCGGCCAGCACCACCAGCGGCGCGGGCTGCTGGCGCGGCGCACGCCACTGCACAGCGCCCCATTGCCCACCGTGGCGCGCCATCTGTGCCATGGTGCTACGCCAATCGGGCTGGCCGGGACGCCGGGCACGCCGGTTGCGGCGGGTGGGCAGGGGCTCAAACACCAGTTTCAGTTGCGCCAGCAGGCGCTGGGCGGCACGCCATTCATCGGCGCTCATGCTGTCAAAGTCGGCCTGGCGCAGCAGCTCACGGTCATTGAAGGTGAGGTGGGCGTCCAGCTCCACCTGCTCCTGCTGCGGCGCTTCTGGTGGCTGCTTGGGCTGGTGCGGGTACAGCGCCTCACCCAGCCGGCGGCTGTCGGCGGGTGGCTGAGCACCGTCTTTGGCGTTGACTTGTGGGGCAAGCAGGGCCCGCATGCGGCCCTCCAGGTCGGGGTCACGCCAGAACAGCTGGAAGGCCTGGTCAAACAGCACGCGGTGCTCGGCCCGGTCAATCAGGCAGGCGCCCAGCACGGCGTGAAAGTCACGCCTGTGCGCCAGCCCCGCCACCTGCAATGCCGCCAGTGCGGTGTGTACCCGGTCCGGCCCCACCGGCATGCCGGCGGCACGCAGCACACGGGCAAAGTGCATCACGTTTTCAGCCAGGTGGCCGGGGGCGTGCTGGGCGGGCAGCATGGGACGATGGGCGTGGCGGTAGGCCCGGCTTCAAGCGCCGCCAGCCTGCGCGTCTTGGTGGATTTGCGCCAGCAGCCGCACCGCCTCACCGCCCTGCATCCTGGCAATGTCGTCTTGGTATTTCAGCAGCAGGCCAAGGGTGTTTTGCACCAGCACCGGGTCCAGCACCACCGCGTCCAGCGCCAGCAGCGCACGGGTCCATTCAATCGTCTCGGCAATGCCGGGCAGCTTGTACAGCTCAATGCTGCGCAGGGCTTGCACAAAGGCCACGATCTGGCGCGCCAGTGCGGCCCCGGCACCGGGCACCCGGCGTTGCAGGATCTGCAGCTCACGCTGGGCGTTCGGAAAATCCACCCAGTGGTACAGGCACCGCCGCTTCACCGCGTCGTGGATCTCACGGGTGCGGTTGCTGGTCAGGATGACGATGGGCGGCTGGGTGGCTTTGATGGTGCCCAACTCGGGGATGGTGATCTGGTAGTCGCCCAGCACCTCCAGCAAAAACGCCTCAAACGGCTCATCAGCGCGGTCCAGCTCGTCGATCAGCAGCACCGGCGGCACGGCATTGGCCGGATCAATGGCCTGCAGCAGGGCGCGCTTGGTGAGGAAGCGCTCACTGAACAGCTCAGCGGCCAGGGCGTCGCGGGTGGGTTTCAGGTCTGCACCCGCGCTCTCGGCCAGCCGAATTTCCAGCATCTGGCGGCCGTAATTCCATTCATACGCGGCCTGGCCTAGGTCCAGGCCTTCATAACACTGCAGGCGGATCAGCGGCCGGCCCAGCAGGGTGGCAAGCGTGCGTGCAATCTCGGTTTTGCCGGTGCCGGGCTCACCCTCCAAAAACAGCGGGCGCTGCAGCTTCAGGGCCAGAAAAACGCAGGTGCCCAGTTGGCGGTCGGCTAGGTAGTCCAGCGCCGCCAGCCGGCGGATGGTGTCGTCAATGCTGGTGGGCAAGGCCGTGTCGTGGGGTGATGACAAGTGAGAAGCTCCCATAAAAACGCCGCAGCAACTGCGGCAGCAGCATCACGAAAAACGCCGCAATTGCTGCGGCGTTTTAGGCCAAGCAAAAGGGCAATCAGCCGGCCACAGCCCGCCCGGCCAGCACCGGCACCAGCGCAGCGCGGTACTCGGCCGAGCCGTGCAGGTCGGTGTTGAAGCCGTCTGCTGGCACTGTTGCGCCGGCCAGCGCGGCGGCTGACCAATTGCCGGCCAGCTTGGCCTCCAGCCCAGCCGCGCGAAACACACAGGCACCCGCGCCCGTCACCGCCACCCGCACACCCTGCGGGCCTTTGCTGACAAACACCCCGACGATGGAAAACCGCGACGCCGGCTGCTTGAACTTCTGCCAACCAGCTTTTTCTGGCACCGGGAAGCTGACCGCCGTGATCACCTCACCCTCGTTCAACGCGGTCTCAAACATGCCGGTGAAAAAAGCATCCGCTGCAATGCTGCGGGTGTTGGTGTGGATGGTGGCGCCCAGGCCCAGCACCGCAGCCGGGTAACACGCGGCCGGGTCGTTGTTGGCCAGGCTGCCACCGATGGTGCCGCGGTTGCGCACCTGCCGGTCGCCGATTTTGCCGGCCAGATCAGCCAGCGCGGGGATGGCTTTTTGCACCTCGGCATGGGCGGCCACCGCCGCATGGGTGGTCATGGCGCCGATCTTGACCACGCCACCGGACACGCTGATGCCGCTGAGGTCGGCAATGCCGGCCAGGTCCACCAGCGCGTCGGGCGCGGCCAAGCCCAGTTTCATCGACGCCAGCAGCGATTGGCCGCCGGCCATCAGTTTGGCGTTGTCAGCGCTGGCGGCGCGCACCGCGTCAGCCACGGTGCTGGGCTTGTCGTAAGCGAAGGCTTGCATGGGGGTCTCCAACGGGTCGGGCAGTGGGGGTGCCGCCGGCCTTGAGGCTGCAGCGACCTGCCAGACAGTGTAGGGTGTGGTCGCCAACGCCGCAGCTGGCTGCCATGCGCGCGGCAGACACCCCGGGAATACACGCTGCCCCAGCAGGGCCGCAGACCGGTTACTTTCCTGCCCTTCCCCCTTTTTGCACCCAGCCCTCATCACCATGGACAACATCGATCTCAATGTGCTGCGCCAGATCACCCGGTGGGTGGCGGCCGGCCACCGCGTGGTGCTGGGCACCATCACCCGCACCTGGGGCTCAGCACCCCGGCCGCCCGGCTCGGCGGTGGCGGTGCGGGATGACGGCCTGGTGGCCGGCAGTGTGTCCGGCGGCTGCATCGAAGATGATTTGATCGACAAGGCACGCGCGGGTGTGCTGGCCAGCGGCCTGCCGCAAGTGGTGCGCTACGGCATTGATGCCGACGCCGCCCACCGCTTTGGCCTGCCCTGCGGCGGCCTGATCGAGTTGGTGCTGGAGCCGGTGCTGCCCCGCACCCAACTTGATGCGTTGCTGGCCCGCCTGCAAAACGGTGAGCGGGTGCGCCGGGTGCTGACCATTGCCACCGGCGAGGTGGTCCTGCAGCCCGCCACCGAGACGGATGAACTGGAATTGACCGCTACCCAGCTCACCACCCACCACGGCCCACACTGGCGGCTGCTGCTGATTGGTGCCGGCCAGATGACGCACTACCTGGCGCAGATGGCCACCGCGCTGGGTTACCAGGTGCTGGTGTGTGACCCGCGCGAGGAATACGCCACCGGTTTTGACGTGGCCGGCGCCACCCTGCTGCGCAGCATGCCCGACGACACGGTGATCAGCCTCAAGCCCGACGGCCACACCGCCATCATCGCGCTGACGCACGACCCCAAGCTGGACGACCTGGCGCTGATGGAAGCCCTCACCGGCCCCGCGTTTTACGTGGGCGCCATCGGCTCCCGCGTCAACCAGGCCAAGCGCAAAGAGCGGCTGAAAGAACACTTTGGCCTGACCGATGTGCAACTGGCGCGCCTGCATGGGCCGGTGGGGCTGAAAAACGGCGCCCGCACACCGCCTGAGATTGCAGTGAGCATCCTGGCCGAGCTGACCGCCGTGCGTTATGGCTACCGGGTGCCGGAGCCGGTGATGCTCAAGCCGCAGGCCGCCGTGGAGGCGGGCTGCGTGAGTTGAGCGCGGCCGCATCTACCGCATTGGCCAGCAGCGGTGCAACCTGGCGCAGACCCTCCAGCGTCAAACCGCCGCTGCGGTACAGGCTGTACCCGGATTGGCGCCAACGGATCACACGCTTACCGTCGCGCAGTTTCAAGCGTTGCAGCGTGTGCTCGGCTTTGGCTTTCATCGCTGCAGGCACAACATCGCTAACGCGCATTTGCAGCGACGGCAATACGATCTCGAACCAGCCTTCACCGACTTGGTAGGGGTCTACCACGGCAGCATCTGCGCTTTGCTTGGACGCGTTCATCGCGGCGGACGCAAAGCGGTAGTTGCACCAGTCGTAGGCCAGATCGCGGTGGTGCTTGAAGCTCTAGAAATGGTCCACCGTGCCGCCCGTGGGGTCATACATGGCGGCATAGCCGCACAGGCCGCCAAATCCATCTGACAGTTCTGCGGTGTGGGGCACCCACAGGGCCTTGGGCCGCTTGGCCTGCGGGTTTGCCGCCAGCCAGGCGTCACCGGGGGTTTTGACCTTGGCATCAAAGCCGCGCGGTTTGCGCACCTTGGCCACCGGGATCATGGGCGGCGCCCAGATGGCTGGCCCTTGACCACGCCGGTACTGACCAGCCACCGTGGCCAGAAGATATCGCCGGCGGGCAGCAGTTTTTGCAAGGCGGTGTGGATCGCTTTTTGTGTGGTGTGGCCAGCTGGCAGCCCGTTTTTGTCGCCCCGCATCCACGCTTCCGCCGCTTCGATGGCTTGCTCTGCGTCCACCGAGCGTGCCTGCTCCAGCCCGAAGGTCTCAGACACCAACCAATTGGTGGCGTCACCTTGAATCGCCCAGCCGCCTTGCTCAACCGCCACCTGGCCATCACGCAGGGTGAGATGAATCAAATCGTCCGTGGCGGCTGAAAACAGCGGCTCCAGCGATGCGGCCACCAAGGGCGCATGGGTGGCCACCAGCAACTGTGGCGCACGGCCCGCCTTGCCACGCAGCACATCAATGGCTTTGAGCACGCTGGGCAACACGGTGCGCTGCCAGCGTGGGGCAGGTGTGTCTCGGGCTCATCAAACAACACCACAAACCGGTCCTCAGGCTTCTTGCCCAGCAGCTTGGCGGCCACCTGGTGCTCATGCCAGGCCCAGACCAGAAAGTAGGCCAGCGCCAGCACACGCCGCACACCGGCTGAGGCCAGTGCCACCGGCACGGTCTGGCTGCCCACCAGCAAAGTAGGCCGGTCACGCCCCTCCCCGACGAACAGCCGCTGCGGCTCACCCACACGCAGCGGCTCAGATGGCGGCGACAGCACACGCAAGACTTCTTCCAATGCCTTGAACTGCGGCTTGTTGCGGCCCTCTTGCCAACTGACCCAATCGCGCTCCAACCCTTCACAAACGCGCTGGCCGTTCAGGTCCAACCCCTCCCAAACCTGGGCCGCCTGAAAGTGGTACGCCGCCGGCCGGCCCGGGTCACTGCGCCAGTAGTTGCGTGCCGGGTCCCACACTGAAAACCCACCGTCGATGCGGATATAGACCACGATACCGGGCATGGTGGGACGGGCGGCCTTGAGCGGCCACGACCGGTCAGCACGTCCGTAGGTGGACAGCACGGGAGCTGCAGTTTTGCTCGCGCCCTGCACCACGTACTCAATGCTGGCCTTTTTGTTGGATGGCGCAGGTGACGCCTCTGGCCCGGCCCAGGTGCGGGTCAGTGCCCACCAGGCCAGGTCCAGCAGAAACGTCTTGCCCAGGCCGTTGTCCCCGGCAATCAGGTTGATGCGGTCCGCCCAGTCCACCCGCAGATCAGGCGCCAAGCCAACGTTCTTCAAATGCAGAGACTTCAGCATGGGTCGCGGCTTTGGTGAAATTGCCGGGATTCTGGCCCATGCGCTGGGGCGTGCCGGCCAGCGGCCAAGCGTGGCGTTCAGCGCAAATGCGCTGAGGCCTGCTGCTCACGCCGCCACCACGTCCCCCAGCGGCAGGCGCTCAGCGCTGGGCACCCGCTGCTGCAGCGCGCTGATGCGGTCCACTAAAAACAGGGCGTCCCGCGCCACGCCCGAGAAGCGGCCCGAGCCCCAGGTGTGCAGCCAGGGCAGGCCGCAAAAATACAAGCCGGGCACGGCGGTGATGCCACGCTGGTGGCCGGGCTGGCCACGGCCATTGAAGACGGGGGCGTCCAGCCAGCCAAAGTCGGGCTGGAAGCCGATGCACCAGACCACGCTGGTGATGCC
>JAYVLI010000218.1:0-7293 GCA_043759535.1 Betaproteobacteria bacterium
GTGGCTTCTTGCGTGCTCAGTTGCTGGGCTGCGGCTTGCTGTTTGACCGAGCGGTCAAGAAAGTCACCCACCACCACGTCAAGCTGTTTCTGCGACAAACCCGCAGCGTGGGCCTTTGCCAAAAAGCCTTGAAAGTTCTCGTTGGCGGCCAGCTCTTCTGGCTTGATCCGGGCGGCCAGCGCCTCGGGCAAGTTGATCTTGTAATCGGCTGCAGCCTTGGGCGGGGCGTCACCGGCGCCCAGGCGGCGCTCCAGGTGGCTGCGGTGCTCCTCAACCTTGGCCCACGACGCGCTCAAGTCCGGCGTGCCGTCCGCGTTCTTGACGTGAAACTTCTCCGGAATCGCGCCATACGGGCTTTGCGCCGCCGGCGCCGCCGCAGCCGCTTGCGCCGCGCCAGTGCCCAGCACGCCGCCCTGCGCGCCGCTTTCAGCGCCAGCACCTGCTGCACCACCACCAGCGCCTGCGGCGGCCCCAGCAGCCGCGCCAGCGGCCCCAGCAGCGCCACCCGCAGCATCACCAGCACCTGTGCCCGCATCCAGGCCAGCGCCCGCAGAACCGCTTGATTCATCCATGTTCTCAATCTCCTCTTTCAGGTGGTGGGTCTTCGTTGGTGTCGTCTGCGCGGCCAACCTGGCCAATCTGCAGCAAGATGTGATGCACCACTTCTCGGCGCGCTGCGCGGCGCTCGGTTTCGCGGGCGGCATCGGCGCCACCTGACACATACACCGGCACATCAAAGAAGCGCCGGGTCAGGTCAGCCAAGATCAAAGCGCCCTCGTGGTGCCCCTCAAACACGCGGGCATACATCGCGGGCGTGGCAGCAGTGGTGGCGCTCAGGATTCAGCGCTCAGCTTGTAGCGAACGTCCCGCAGTGCCTGCTGGGTAAGCTGAAACACGCGCCATTCCTCGCCCGCTGCAACCGTCACCGCCGCGTTGGTCTGGTCGGTGTTGTAGGTGGTCTGGTCAGCCCACGGGCCGCCTGGCGTTGTGCGCTTCTGGGTCTTCACCGTGTTGCTGGCGTCAAGGCCGGTCACGGTAAGGCGCATCGTGGTGGTGCTGGTCGGCATCACCAGCGAATCGCTGGCGTTGCCGGGCGCTGGGCTGGACCCGGTGGAGAACGTGCCTTGAACGGCTTGAGACATTGATACCCCTATGCGGCCCGCTGCTGCGCGCCCTTGATGTTTGCTTCGGCGGCCATCGCCTGCATTTCCTGCTGCTGGGTCTGCTGTTGCGCTTGGGCTTGCTGCTGCGCCCGCTGTTCGCGCAGCGCCTGCACCGCGTCCATATCGCGCATCACTTTGGCCGGCACGCCCTGGGCTGCACTCAGCAAGCGGGCCATTTCGTCAAAGTCGAAGTTGTCCAGCACCTCGGGCTTGACCGGCGCAAGCTGCAGCACCTGTGACAACGTGTTTTGAATTGCCGTCACGTCTTCCAACTTTTGCGCACGCGCCAGCGGGCTGATGTAGCGCACGGCAAAGTTGCGGCCAGACACCGACTCAGGCGGCATACCAAAAACACCGGCGCGGGCGGCCAGCATGAAGCACCGGATCACCACGCCCTGCAGATACTCCGCTTGCATGCGCCCAAACGTTGGCCCAAGCTGCTGGCGGATCAGCGCAATGCGCGCATGGATTTCTGTTGCTGTCATTGCGGGGCCATCGGCCGGTTGCAGTTGGTCGGCCATCAACAGCTTGCGAATGGCCATTTGCAGTTGGCTGATACGCACATCGGCAAGCTGCCAATTGGCACCAGTCGTCAGCGGCTCCATGCTTTTGATGTCGTTCATCACGACGATCTTGCGCGGGCCAATCTTCACCGTGCGGGGGTTCAGCACCCCATCATCAACAGCCTTCCACATGCCGCTGATTGAAATGTCCGCGCTGGCCAGGTCCATGCGCTTGAGCTCGTTGAGCATCCGCACATCGGGTAACGCGTCAAACATCGGCCCCACCGCGTAGGCGCTGTCCGGGATCACTGCCCAGCGCGGGCACACCACCGGCAGCTCAGAGTAGCCAGACTCAAGCACCACGTGCTGCTGCTGCACCTCAACGTGGCACGATGCAAACGGCATGGCCTTTGATCGCCTTGCCCCCTCCACCCCCTGTCGGCGCGGGTAGATGGCATGCACCATTTCAATGGTCTTGTCGGGGTCAGACACGGCCATTTGGCGCACAAAGTCGCTGGCCACCCCGCCCCGGCTTTCGGCGAAGTTCATCACCTGCTCAGCCGACAGCGTGTAGCACCGGTAAACCGTGTCTACCTTGCCGTCAGCCCGCGTGCTGCTCATGTGGCACTGGCCCAACGGCCAGGCGTCAAACACCAGGCCACCGCCATCGTCTCGGTTTTCTTCGATGTACAGCGCAAACCAGCCAGCGGCCACCACGTCAAGCATGCAGTCAAGGGCCTCACTGTCGAAGTTGGCGTTGTGGATTTCTTGGTGCAGCTTGTCTGCGGCGCTGTCCAGCCAGCGCCTGGCCGCATCGTCAGCGCCAAACACATCCAGGTTGAACCACCGCGCATTGGCAGGCGTCATGCCCGCCTGCAGCGACGATGCCAAGATGCGCCCGGCATCGGTAGCGGTTGAATCCACCAAACGCGACTTGGTATCGAGCACCGTTTGCGCCGTCTGGCCGCTGGTTTGCAGCCCGTTGCCGCGCATCGGAAAGCTGTGGTCGTAGCAGTCCTTCCAAACGCTTTCATGCGGCTGGCGCAGCGTTTTAAGCGCCTGCAGGCGCTTGACGATGGCTTGAGCCTGCGCGGCCATCAAGGCCCCCCGGGCGCACCGCGCCGCGCAGTGGTCACGGCAGATCCACCACCAAGCACCGACGTTGTGGGCTGCACAGCAGCGGACCGCACTGCAGCCGTGGCCCCGCTGCTCAGCACGTTGCCAGCACCACCGCCCCCGGTGGCGCCACCACCAGCACCACCCAGCGCCAGCGCGTTGGCTTGGTAGGCCCGCTTCTGCGCTACGCGCAGTTGGTTTGAGTTCACAGCCGATGCCGTCTCAGCCTCGGCTGTTGCCCTGGCGTCATCGGATCGTTGCTGGGTCAAAGCATCCTGCTGCGCGTGCGCAGCTTTGCGCCCGGCATCCGCGCTGTAGGCGGTTGATGCGGCAACCGTGCCGATTGCAAGCCAGCCCAGCGCAGTGATGCCCAAGCTCATTGCACCGCCTCCACCACGGTCGCCCGCAACACCGGCATGCGGCGCGATTGCAGCATGGCCGAATCAACGCACAGCGCATCCTCCAGCGCCCGCACGTCTTGCGTGTTTGACGGGTTGAGGTGCACGGTTGTCCACCAGGTGTCTGAGTGAGTCAAGCCCACCCGCTTTGCGCCCGGCAGCGACGGCAGCACGTGGTGGCCGGTCAGCCGCCGCATGCCCGCATCGGTCCACACGGTGATGTCACCGTGGGCGATGTTCAGGTGCTCGGCTGTGTGCTCAGCGCCAGACAGGCAGGTGCCGGCCGGAATGAACATGGTTCGCGCCACCAGGCCATCAGCAAAATGGTGCCAGGTGTCCAGCATCACGCCGTGCTTGGGCTCAAGCGTCAACATCACCGCCTCAAGGCGGTCAATCTGCTCACGCGTCGGGAAGTCAGTCAGCACAGGCGGCGCCTGCACAGCGTCAGGGCACGTAATAGCCATCGCTGCACAGCACTGTCTTTGTCACGCCAGCGGCTTTTGCCTCCGCGCTGGTGCGGTTGCCCCAGTCTTCGCCAATCAGGCGGGCGGGGCCTGCTGACAGGGCGGGCTGGGCCGGGTTGGCCCGCAGCGCCTGCAACTCGGCATTGGCCTGGGCCAGTGCGGCGCGCAACTGCGCGGCTTCTGCATCGTGTGCCGCCTGTGCTGCGTCAGCGTCATCAGCGGCGTTCTGCGTGCCCTGCTGGGTCTCAGGTGTTGGGCTTTCGGGCGGCGTGTCGCCCGGCAGCATCACATTCAAAGTTTTGGCCAATTTGCGCATCCAAAGGGGTTACCTCAGGATGTTGCGGCCATAGGCATGGCGCGTTCAAGCCAGGCCGCAGCGTCGGCTCAAGCGGCACAAACTGCGGCGGCTTGCCGCTCAGCCTCGACCACCGGTCAATCAGCGCCACGCCGTCGCTGTAGCGCGGCTCAGTGCCGTCCAGCATATTGCGCAGCGCGCCACGGCTCACGCGCAAATACTTGGCCAGCGCGGGCGTGCCGGCCCGCCTGCGTGCGTCAGCAAAAGCAAAGTCAGGCTCGCCAATCAACCATGCAATGTCGTCCAGCAGGCGCGGCCAATCAACACGGCTCACGGGGGCAAAACGCGTGCGGGCGCGACGTTCATTCAGCCTTGCCAGCATCCAAGATGTTCAGCAACAACCGCATCGCGTCGATCATTTCATCACCGTCAATCGCGTCTTTGGCTGGGCTGCCATCGTCTTCGTAGGCAATGGCCCGGCGCACCTTTGCAACCAACTCACGGTCAACATCGTCAAGTTCGTAGGGGCGCATTTGAGAATCCTTGTGTGGTTTCACATTGTCAACTGTGTGCCGTAAACCGGTGGCCCGAAAGCGATCTCCACCCCCCACGGGCCACGCCGCTGGGTGTAGAGGTAGCGCACAGTTGCGCGGTCGCGGTCATCAACCCCAACCCATCGGGCTATTTCGTCCCGCACGCCCTTGAGTGCGCCGCACAGGTTGTCGTCGTCCAGCCCGTTGGACGGGGCCACACGGGTCAGCAACACCGAGCACGGCAGCACGGGCTTGGTGTGCGCTGCCAGCACCAGGGCGGTGGTGCTGCGCTCGGCTTTGACGCGACGGGCGCGGACGCGCCAGTTTTCGCGTGCGTTCATGCCGCTAGCGGTGCGGATTGGGGCCAGGATCATGGCTGGGTGTCGGTGTCGATTGACCGAGGTGCGGGCGCTTTGAAGTTGACCAACGCCAGCACTGCGCCATCCATGCCCGGCGGGCACAGGCGCTCCTCAGGCTGCCTGCGGTCAGCCGCGTGGTAGTGCGGGCAGTGGCCACGGCGCACGCACCAACCACCCATGCAGGGCTCAAAGTGCTCAGTCATGCGGCCATCCTTGCCGCAACAGTTTGCAACGCCTGGCGCTGCGCGGGTGACAAACGCTCACCCTGGGCTTGCCGCTGCTGCAGCCGGCCGATCCAGTCGCGTGGGCTGCGTGCGGCGGCTTTGCCAACCGCAGCGGCCAGGGCCAGCACCTCAGGCGCCGGGCGCCCCACAGGGCCGGCCAGGGCCTGCCACGGGGCATCGGGTCGGCGGTTGCACAGCGCCTTGAACTCAGCCAGATTCGGCGCCCTTGGGGGCAAGTTGTCCAGGCCGTAGGCCAGGGCATCCGGGCGGGCCAGGTAGCGGCCCAACTCGTGTGCCCAAAACGCTTTGAGCTGGTCCACATGCGCCACCGGGTCAACGCCTGCGGGAACCTCCCACTGGCGATCAAATTCGGCGCCGTAGGTGGCCCGCATCACGCACCAAATTTTCTCAACCCACGATGCGGGCAAAGCTGGCGTAGTCGCTGGCATCAATCGTCTCCGGTTGGTGTTGAAGCTGGGGGTGGTGGTGGCCAGCCGCACCGGTCATCAGGGCTGCTGCGGATAGCTGGCGGTCCTTGCGGGTGGCGGCCATTGGCCCGGCATGCAGCACGGTTTTTGCGGCGTCTTCGCGCTGTCGGGTCAGGGTTCCCAGGGCGTAGGCAAAGCCCTTGATGCGGGCTGTTGCGGTGGCTGCAGCGCCTGAGAATTCGGCGTCAGTGCAGCCTGCTGCCAGCAGCGCCAGCAGCGCCGGATGGCCCGGGTTGGTGTCGGGAACGCCAGCCTCCCGCATCAGCCGGCAAGCACGGCCGGCAGCGGTGGCTTGCGGCCAAGACGCTGGGTCAGGCTCAGGCGGCGGGTCCGGCACACGCAACGGCGGTGGCGGGACCACAGTGCGTGTGTTGTCGGGGGGTAAGGTTTTTGTATTGGTTTTATACGTCCCGTCACGTCTCGTCACGTCAGCGGGGACACGACCGTCCCGTCCCGTCTCTGTCCCCGTCTTGTCCCGTGGGACACGACCGTCCCGTCCCGTCTCTGTCCCGTCTTTTTGCTTGCGCCATGCCGCCTTCCTGTCGCGGTCTTTGCAACGCTTGTCCCAGGCCACAACGGCTTGCTCGCAAATCACCTTGTGGTACAGCCGGCCATCGCTGCAAGCCACAAACCCATGCAGTGCGCGGGCCTTGACCTTGCGCCATGTCTTGATGTCGCGGCCAAGCCCAGCCAGGTGGCACAGGATCAAATCCTCACACGGCAGGCTGCCTGCGGGCACCTGGCCCCATGCGGCCCACCACAGCGTGATAGCTGCGCGCCACTCGCCATCCGTTGCGGTCGCATTGAAATCACTTGCAAAAAGGCGTGAGCCCAAAAGCGGCATGTACTCCAGGCCGCGAAGATCAACGCCTGGCGGGGCCAGCGGCGCCGGCAGGTCGTCATGATGATCCGTGCTCATGTGTTTTCCCAGTCCAAGCCGCTGGCCGGCTGTTGGATGTGTGCTTTGGCCATCACGCGCAGGGCCTGCAGGTAGTCGCTGGGCACCATGGCGCAGTCGTGCGGCACCACCTTGAACCCCAGGTGGTACAGCAGGGTGATGGCGTCCTCAAGGCATGCCTTGGTGCGGCTGATGGTGGCCTCACTGACCCCCAGCACCTGTGCCACGTTGCGGGCGGTTCCTGGCTCTTGCATGGCCTGCAAAACGCGGCCGTGGGCCTTGCGTGATTTTTCAAGGGCGCTGGCGGAGAGTTGCGGCATGTCATGCACCAGGCGCCAACCGAATGGACCAAAACGATTGGGCGCGGCGTGCGGTTGCCACGCTGCTGCAGCGGCTTGCGCGGCTCATTGCCAGGGGTGTGCGGCTGTAGGGTGGGCGCCCCGTGCCGCGCTGGTGGTCTGGGCACCAATCAGAATCGGAGTTCCTCAACACCCGATCCTGAAAGGGCCAGACCATGGAAACTTTTACCGCAGCACAGGCCGCCGCACTCATCAAGGCGGCGCTCGACAGCAAAGCCATCACCTTGGGTGGTCCCGGCGGTGGGGCAACCCCAGCCAGTGCGGGCCAGAAAGATGCGGCGTACCTCATCGCGCTGTTGAACTCGCTGCAGCACCAAGCGCCATAGCCGCATCAATTAGCGCAAAGGCGGCAATCAACTCAATGGTGATCCGCTCCGGATCCCCTCCGCAGGTAGCCGCTGCAAGCACGGCGGTGCGGATGTCTTGCGCCTGCTCTGCCGTCAGTTTTTGGGGGGCATCAAGCTGCATCGCTCACCCCCACCGGCGCGGCCAC
>JAYVLI010000219.1:0-3504 GCA_043759535.1 Betaproteobacteria bacterium
ATGGGCCGCGCCATCATCGGCGGGGTGATCACCAGCACGCTGCTCACGCTGCTGGTGGTGCCGGTGATTTACAGCTATTTGGTGCGGGACAAAAAGCCGGCTGGCGCCCGCGCACCGGTGGCCGCACCTTTGGCTGCAGCGTCATCCACACCCGCAGACGCTGCAGCCGCCACCGCGCGGTAAACACCGCAGCCCAGCACCAGGCGCTCATCAATGCGCGCCACGTACGACACCTTGGGCTGCACCGTGCCGGTGTCCAGGTTGAGGATGTCGTATTCCACCCAGGCCGGGCCGGTTTTGGTGTGGCCCCAGACATCCCGCACAAACTGGTCACCGTTGATGCCGGGCACGTCATGGACGCGTTTGCCCTCCATTGCCGGCTTGGCGGCATGCAGCCGGTAACGGCCCTCGCGGTCGGCAATGAAGACATACATGTCGCGGTCCACAAAACCAGCGCCAGCGCCGCGCATGTGCTGCAGGGCCGACTGCAGGCCGTGTGCGCTGATCAACTGCAAAGCCCGTTGCACCAAGGCGCGGGCTTCGTCGGCGCCGCCCTGGCGCAGGCGGATGGACGCCACCGCCAGGCTCAGCGTGTCGGCCCGCACCACCAGGTCGTGAGAGGCTTGTGTTGAGGCCTCCACCATGCCCGCGTTGTGCCGGGTGATGGTGTCGAGGTTGGTCACGTTGTTGCCCATCTCGGCCAGCGCCACGTTTTGCTCGGCCGTGGCCTGCGCAATGCCACGCAGCCGCACCGACACCTCTTGCACACCCACCACCACCGCGCCCAGCGTGGCGTTGACATGCGCAATGCGGCCGGCTGAGGCCTGCACCTGCTCGCTGGATTGGCCGATCAACTGGCGTATCTCGGCCGCTGCGGTGCTGCTGCGCTGGGCCAGCATGCGCACCTCACTGGCCACCACCGCAAAGCCGCGTCCGGCCTCACCGGCACGCGCCGCTTCCACTGCGGCGTTGAGCGCCAGGATGTTGGTCTGGAAGGCAATGCCGTCGATCACGCCAATGATTTCAGCCACCCGGTTGGCGCTGGATTGCAGCGTGGCCATCGCGCCCACGGTGGCCTGCATGGCGGACCCACCGGCTTCGGCGCGCAGGCGCAAATCACTGGCCATGCTGTCCAACTGCTGCGCGGCACTGGCGGTGGCGGCCACCGCGCTGCGCATCTGCGCCACAGTGGCCACGGTCTGGCGCAGACTGGCCGCTTGTTCATCGGTGCGTTGGGCCAACGATTCGGTGCTGACAGCCACCGCCTGGCCCGACTGGCCTACCCGCACCGCATTGCTGCGGATCTCGGCCACCATGGCCGACAGGCGGCCGTTCATGCCCTCCAACGTGCGGCCCACCTCGGCCAGTTCATCGTTGCCGTGGATCACCACCCGGTGTTCCAGGTTGCCATTGGCCACCGCGTCCACACCCTGGATCAGCGCACCAAACGCACCGCGGAAGCTGAGATAAAACGAGACCGCAAAGTACAGCACCAGGCTGATGCCCAGCGCGGCCACCGCCATCGACCACCACAACTGGGCCCGGGCCGCTGCGTAACGCTGTTCCAGCGCTGTTTCCAGCGTGTCCAGCACAGCGTTGTTGAAGGCTGTGAATGCGGCAATTGCCGCCGTGCCATTGGCAAAAAAGCTTTTGGGGTCACCGTCCAGTACCTCAGCGGTGAGCAAGGCCCGCACCTGCGTGGCAAAACCGTTGCTGGCGGCCAGCGCGGGCTGCCAACTGCTGGGTGCTGCCATGCCGCTGCGCTGCAGCGCGTCCATCTTGCCTTGCAGGTCGTCCAGTTGCTGGCCCAATGAATCCATGCGGCCCAGCAGTTGCACCCGCTCGGTATTGCTGATGTCGCCACGCGCCAGCACGGCGGCCAGTTCGCCCCGGGTGCGGGCCATCAGCTCGGCCACCGGCAGGGTGCGCTCAATGGCCATGTCCATCAAGAAAAAAGTGGTGGCTTGGGGGTCTAGCAGCAGGGTAGACCGCTCGGCCACCAACAACTGCAGTTGCCGCAGGGATTCAATCGCCTGGGTGTGCTGGGCAAACCCCTCGTTGCGGTTGCTGCTGTGGCGCCCGGCGGCCAGCGTGGCCAGTGCAGCGCTGCGGGTGTGCCAGAGGTCGGCCGTTTCAAACTGGCTGGGCAGGGCCAGTTGGGCGGCCAGTTGCTGGTGCGCCGTGGCAAACGCCTCACGTGCCTTGGGCAGCGCGGCGGTGGCGGTGGCATCGTGGGCCTGGTGGCGGCTGGTCAGGCCGCGGTGGGTTTGCGCGGCCTTGACCAGCGCATCAATGCGCTGCACCACCTTGGCGCCCTCTATCTCACTGCGGATGCCTGCCATGTCAGCCAGCCCGGTGCGCAGCGTCATGGCCAGCAGCAGGCCCAGCGGCACGAGCAAGAACAAGCCCATCACCGACATCTTGACGGGGATGCGCAGGCTGCGCATCAAGCGCACGCCGGGGCCAAACAATCGAGCGCTGAGGGTCATGCTGGCAACCTGTTGGGTGCGTTGGACGCGGTGCAAGCTTGTGCTGCGCCTGTTTTGCTCATCGGCAGGATGCGGTGGTTTCTGAAGCCCTTAAGCCCTGGCCACCAGCGCCAGCAGTGGCGCTGCCTGCGGCGTGTGCGGGGTGTGCGGGCTGTGCTGCACCGGCCGCGCCACCAGCCAGGCGGTCAGTGCGTCGGCATCCAATGGCCGGCAGTACAGAAAGCCCTGGCCACGGTCGCAGCCCAGGCGGCTGATCAGGCTGGCCTGCTCGGCGGTCTCAATGCCCTCGGCCACAGTGGCCATGCGCAGGGTGCGGGCCACCCGCACGGTGGCCTCGATCACGGCGCGGTGGTATTCACTGCGTTCGGCCTCCACGACGAATGAGCGGTCAATCTTGACCGTGTCCACCGGCAACTGTTGCAGGCAGGCCAGCGACGAATAACCGCTGCCAAAGTCGTCCAGCGCCAGCTTGACGCCCAGGGCTTTGAGGCCGTGCAGCCGGCTGCGCGCCACCGGGTCCTGGGCCGCCAGGCTTTCGGTCACCTCCAGTTGCAGGGCCGCGGCCGGCATGGCGCAATCGGCCAACACCTGCTGCACCTGGGCCACCAGGCCAGGGTCACGCAGTTGGGCGATGGACAGATTCACAGCCAGCACCGACGGCGCCTGGGCGCCCAGGTCCAGCCGCCAGCGCATGAACTGGTGGCAGGCGCTGCGCAGCACAAACAGGCCCAGCGCGCCAATCAGCCCGGCGTCCTCTGCCGCTGGCACAAACTGCAGCGGCGGCATCACACCGTGTGCCGGGTGGCGCCAGCGCACCAGCGCCTCCACGCCGGCACAGCCGTGCTGGTTGTTCGGGTTGTGTTGCCCGTGTTGGTTGCCCTGCGCAGGCAAGTCCAGCACCGGCTGGTAGACCACAAACTGACCTTGCCCTTGAACGACGTAGTCCATAGCCACTCGATTACGCGGCTTTCTTTGCCTGGCCCGCGCGCCAGTTTTCTTCGAACCGCATCGGGCT
>JAYVLI010000220.1:0-11001 GCA_043759535.1 Betaproteobacteria bacterium
CTCACCCGCGGCGCCGGCTTCGGCTACCTGGGCAGCACCATCACCAGCCTGATCTACGCCAGCTTCACCTTCATCTTTTTTGCGCTGGAAGCCGCAGTGATGGCCTATGCGCTGGAGCTGGCCTTCGACATCCCACCCGCCTGGGGCTATGGCATCTGCGCGCTGGTGGTGATCCCGCTGGTCAGCCATGGTGTGACGGCCATCAGCCGGCTGCAGGTGTGGACCCAGCCGCTGTGGCTGGCCCTGCTGGTACTGCCGCTGGCCTGGGTGCTCGTCGAACGCCCAAATGAGCTGGCCGGACTGACCAGCTTTGCCGGTGCCGATGGCCGCAGCCCGGGTTTCAGCCTGATGGGCTTTGGCGCCGCACTCACCGTGGGCATTGCGCTGATCACCCAGATGGGCGAGCAGGCCGATTACCTGCGTTTCATGCCCGAGAAAAAGCCGGGCGAAGCCGCACGCTGGTGGCTGGCCACGCTGCTGGGCGGGCCAGGCTGGGTGCTTGTGGGCGTGGCCAAGATGCTGGCCGGTGTGATGCTGGCCCACCTGGCGCTGGCCCACAGCGTGCCGCCCGAGCGCGCGGTCGACCCCAACCAGATGTACCTGGCGGCCTGGGAATATGTGTTTCCGCACTACGGCTGGGCGGTGGCCGCCACCGCGCTGTTTGTGCTGGTGTCGCAGCTCAAGATCAACGTGACGAATGCTTATGCCGGCAGCCTGGCGTGGAGCAATTTTTTTTCGCGCTTGACGCACAACCACCCTGGCCGGGTGGTGTGGGTGGTGTTCAACACCGCAATCGCACTGGTGTTGATGGAGCTGAACGTGTTCCAGGCGCTCAGCCATGTGCTGGGCCTGTACAGCAACATCGCCATCGCCTGGATCATGGCGGTGGTGGCTGACTTGGTGATCAACAAACCGCTGGGTTTGAGCCCCAAAGGCATCGAGTTCCGCCGCGCCCATTTGTATGACATCAACCCGGTGGGCGTGGGCGCCATGGGTGTGGCCAGCGTGCTGAGTGTGGCGGCGCATCTGGGTGCATTTGGCCCGCTGGCCCAGGCCTTCTCGGCCATGATTGCGCTGGTCACTGCGCTGCTGGTCTCGCCCTTGATTGCCTGGGCCACCGGCGGGCGGTATTACCTGGCCAAGCGCACCGCAGCGGCAGGTGCGGTAGCAGCAGCGCAGACGGTTACCGACGCTGTTGATGGCCGTTATCTCGGCGCCCACAGCCTGCGCCGCTGCACCATTTGTGAACGCGACTACGAGCCCGAGGACATGGCCGCCTGCCCGGCCTACGGCGGCTTGATCTGCAGCCTGTGCTGCACCTTGGACGCCCGCTGCGACGACCAGTGCAAACCGCAAGCCCGGTTGGCCGCGCAGTGGCTGGCGCTGCTGCAACGCCTGCTGCCGGCGCGCATGGCGCAGCCGCTGGAGGCCGGCCTGGCGGGTTATCTGCTGCTGATGTGCGCCGTGGTGCCCGGTCTGGCGCTGCTGTTTGCTGCGCTGTATGCGCTGGGCCTGCGCTCATTGGCCAGCCTGGACGCCATCAGCGCTGCCGCCGTGGCGCCGCTGCTGCGCCTGGGCTTTGGCCAGGCCTTTGCGGTGCTGCTGCTGATTGCTGGCATGGTGGCCTGGTGGGCGGTGCTGGCGCAGCGCAGCCGCCAAGTGGCGCAAGAGGAATCCCGCCGCCAGACCCAGGCCCTGCACCAACAAGCGCAAACCCTGCAGCAGCAGGCGCAAGCGCTGGGGGTGGAGATTGCATCGCACCGCGAGACTGACCTGCAGTTGCAAGCGGCAAAAGCCAGCGCTGATGCCGCCAACCAGGCCAAGAGCCGCTACATCACCGCCATCAGCCATGAGCTGCGCACGCCGCTCAACAGCATCCTGGGTTATGCCCAGTTGCTGGAGGACGACCCGGCCATCCCGCCCCACCGGCGCGGCGCGGTGCAGGTGATCCGGCGTGGCGGTGACCATTTGCTGAGTCTGATCGAAGGCACGCTGGACATTGCCCGCATCGAAAGCGGCCGCCTGGCGCTGGACCTGGGGCCGATGCACTTTGCCGAGGCCATGGACGAGCTGGCCAACCTGATCGAGCAACAAGCCGCAGCGCAAGGCCTGCGCTTTGTGCGCAGCGTCAGCGGCACCTTGCCCGATCTGGTGCGGGCCGATGAAAAGCGCCTGCGCCAGATCCTCATCAACCTGCTGGGCAATGCCGTCAAATTCACCCGCAGCGGGCAGGTGGTGTTTCGGGTGGACTACGCCCGCGAGATGGCGCGCTTCGAGATTGAGGACACCGGCCCCGGCATGGTGGACGCCGAGCTGCAGCAGGTGTTTGAGCCCTTTGTGCGCGGCACCGCAGCTGGGGGCAATGCCGCCAGCGGCACCGGCTTGGGCCTGACCATCGCCCGCATGCTGACCGGCCTGATGGGCGGTGAGCTGACGGTGCGCAGCACACCCGGCGTGGGCAGTTGTTTTGCCGTCAAGCTGTATTTGCCCGAGCTGCAGGCCCGCGCCAGCCAGCGCGCCCGGCCTGACACGGTGCGCCACACGGGCTACCTGGGGCCGCGGCGCCGCTTGCTGGTGGTGGACAACGAGGAGGCCGACCGCCGCCTGCTGCTGGACCGGCTGGCGCCGCTGGGGTTTGAATTGCTGCAAGCCGAGTCGGGCGAGGCCGCGCTGGCGCTGCTGCGCACGCCTCAAAACGCGGCGGTGGATGCGATTTTTCTGGACCTGGCCATGCCCGGCATTGACGGCTGGACCACGCTGCGCCGTCTGCGCGCTGAAGGCTTGAGCCAAGCCCCGGCGGCCATCGTGTCAGCCAACGCGTTTGACAAGGGGCTGGACAACAATCTGGGCATCAGCCCGGCTGATTTTTTGGTCAAACCGGTGCGCATGGCCGAGCTGCTGGCCTGGCTGCAAACCCGCCTGGATCTGCAATGGACCACCGCTGACACCGGCCCCGCCGCCCCGCCCAGCACCCCATCCACCGCGCTGTTGGCACCACCGCTGGCCGCCTTGCTGGCGCTGGACGAACTGGTGCGGCTGGGCTACCTGCGTGGCATCCAAAAAAAGCTGGACAGCATCGAGGCGGAGCACCCGGCCAGTGCGGCATTTGTGGCGCGTGCGCGGGCGCTGGCGCGCGGCTTTCAGCTGGACACACTGGCGCATCTGGTCCAATCCGGGTTGGATGCTGCGGCGTCTGACTCGGCATCTGAGCCCGCGCCTGACGCTGCCGCCAGCACAGCACTCTGCTGGCCCACCCCACCACCTGCCCACCCCGCCACCTGATGCCTGTTGATCCCGCTGCCCGCCCCGACAACCCACCCGCAGCACTGGCCCACGCCAGCGGCAAGCTGGTGCTGATCGTGGACGACATGCCCGACAACCTGGCGCTGCTGCATGACGCGCTGGACGACGCCGGCTACACCGTGCTGGTGGCCACCGACGGTCCCAGCGCAATTGCCCGCGCAGCCCAAGCCAGGCCAGACATCGTGCTGCTGGACGCGATGATGCCGGGCATGGACGGCTTTGAAGTGGCACGCTGCCTCAAGGCCGCGCCCGACACTGCCGCTATCCCCATCGTCTTCATGACCGCACTCACCGAGACCGAGCATGTGGTGGCCGCGTTTGCCGCTGGCGGTGCGGACTACGTCACCAAACCCATCCAGCCACGTGAGGTGCTGGCCCGCATCCAGGCCCACACCCACACCGCCCGGGTGCAGCGCCAGGCCCGCAACGCGCTGGACGCCTTTGGCCACGCCACCCTGGTGGTGCGACCAGTTGACGGCAAGCTGCTGTGGCAAACCGGCCTGGCGCGCAGCCTGCTGCGGGATTATTTTGGCGCTGACGGGCCGCTAGCGCCCGCCCCGCTGCTGGACTGGGTGCGCCATGAGGCGGCGGCCCGTCACAGCGGTGCAGCACCGCAACCGCTGCTGATCACCCGCAGCGGCCGGCGCCTGACGCTGGCGCTGCATGCGATGGGGGGCAACGCTGACCACACCGACACCGATGGCGCTGCGCCGCCCATGGGCACCGACAGTGCTGACATTGCGGACAGCACCGAATGGCTGATCGTGGCCAGCGAGGCCGACGACGCCGCACTGCTGGACGCGATGGTGCAAACCTTCAAGCTGACCCACCGCGAGGCCGAGGTGCTGCACTGGGTGGCACGCGGCAAAACCAACCGCGACATCGGCGACATCCTGGCTTTGAGCCCCCGCACCGTCACCAAGCACATGGAGCACATCCTGCCCAAGCTGGGTGTGGAGACCCGCACCGCAGCGGCCGGCCTGGTGCTCAGCCGGGTGGGGCGGCTGTTGGGGGCGGGGCGCTGAGCGCGGCGGCCTTGGGGGCCCGGAAGTCAACGCCGGGCCGCCCCAAGTTGACTTGCTCCCCCTCGGGGGGGCGGTCGCCGCAGCGCGGCGGCCTTGGGGGCCAAAGACTAGACCGGGATCTTGTCCAGTTCGGCCATCGCATGGCCCAGCCACATCTTCAGGCGCTGGCGTTCCATCAGGCCCAGCCCCGGGCCGTCTTTGCCGGTGGTGTGTTTGGCGGCCCAGAAGCTGGCATTGGCAGCGTCAATTTTTTGCACCACCGGGTCATGCAGGTGCTTGAGGGTGATGACCTGCGCACCCAGGCTGATGGCGCGGGCCTGCTGGCCTGACGCATCGAGCTGGCTGAAATCGTCCCCGCGCAACTGGTTGCGCACCAGCACGTAGCGCAGGCGGGCGCCAAAGTGGTCCAGCAGCTTGGCCAGCAGGTCCACCGAGTCACGTCCGGCGTCCATCACATGCCAGTAATACACCGCCATGCCGTTCACATCGGCCAGGTCCAGCACACCCGACTCGTCCATCCACTTGACCAGCGGTGCGTGGGTTTGCGCCGCCAGGTCCACCAGCACACGCTGGCCTGGGGATTCAGCCGCGCTCTCGACAATGGCGTCCATCGCCTCATAACGGTCGGCCAGCACCGGTGACGCGTAACCGGCGTAATAGCGCAGCAGCGCGCCGTGGGATCGGTCGGTGTCAAAGCCGACAAACGGCATGTCGTGGTCAATGAAGTATTGCGCCAGCAGGCGCGCCACCATCGATTTGCCGACCCCGCCTTTTTCACCGCCGATCAGGTGGATTTTGGAGGGGGTGGGGTTGTCCAGCGTGGGCGGTTGGGTCATGGGCTTTGGCAGCAAAGGCGAAGCCGCAGTGCGGCGGTGTGGGGAGTATCGCCTGCGGGTTTGCAGCTTTTGTGCCACCAGGCGGGTCGGCTGTCTCTGCATGAAAAACGGCGCCCGAGGCGCCATTTTGAGGCAGGGCGCAGTGGGCGCCCAGGCCTGTGGCTCAGCGCTTCAGCGCGTCGCGGATTTCGCGCAGCAGCACCACGTCTTCCGGTGTGGGGGCCGGTGCGGCGGGCGGTGCGGGTGGCACGTCGGCCTTCAGGCGGTTCACCTGCTTGACCATCATGAAGATGATGAAAGCCAGGATCACGAAGTTGAGTGCCACGGTCACAAAGTTGCCGTAGGCCAGCAGGTTGACACCGGCTTTGGTCAGGTCAGCGTACGAGGTGGCCGAGCCTTTGAAATCAGCCGGCGTGGCGCTGAGCTGGATGAAGTAGCTGCTGAAATCCAGCCCGCCAAACAGCTTGCTGACGATGGGCATGATCAAGTCTTTGACCAGCGAATCCACAATCTTGCCAAACGCAGCGCCGATGATCACGCCAACGGCGAGGTCCATCACATTGCCTTTGGAGATGAACTCCTTGAATTCCGAACCGATGCTCATGCTGCTTGCTCCGTTATAGCTTGTTGTGGTCAGGTCACTCAAACTTGACCGAGATGCCGGTGGTCAGCAGCGAGTCGGTGGACTTGCGGCCAGCGCCGGGCTCTGAATTGTGGGCCACAGCCACACCAACATTCAGATTCAGCGATTTGGTCATGGCCACGGCCAGGCCCGCGTCCCAGTTGGCGCGGTATTCACCGCGGTTTTTCAGGTTGGGCACCACCACCAGGCGCTGTTTGAAGCTGGTGGTCTCGCTCAGCTTGTGGGTGGATTCTTCGCCCAGCAGCACAGCGGCGTAGCTGTACGAGCTGCGCTTGGCGCCGTCAATCACCATGCTGTTGATGTAGCTCTCGGCGGTGTAGCCCAGGCCGCCAAACACGTCCAGCGTGGTGGCCGGGCCTTTGAGCACATGCATGCCCAGACCGCCGCTCAACAGGCTGCGCAGCTCCAGGTTAGAGAACTTGTTGCGCTCCAGGTCCAGGCCGCCAAAGGCAAACAGCGCAGCGCTCAGGTTGTGGTCATAGCGGCCACCCAGGCGCACTTGCTCACCCGTGGTCACGCCGGTGCTGCGGGCGTATTGCAGGGTGCCGTACAGCGAGACCTTGTTCAGGTCGGTGGCGCGCACCGCGTCGCCGGCGATGGACAGGTTGCTGGCCGACGTATTGCCCGACGACGCGCTGGCGCCCAGGCCCAACACGGCGCGCCATTGGCCATCGTTCTTGACCGTGGCTTGCGCTTGGGCCAGGCCCACAGCGCCCAGGCTGAGTGCAACAAGCAACAGGGGACGGGTGATGTTCATGAAAAACTCCTCAGGATTGAAAAATGCGGGCGGATGCCAAACCACGGGTTGACCCGGACTTTTGGCTGACCGGGTGGTGTGGCGCATGCCCAACAGGGCGCTGGTTGGTGGCGCAACCATGCTAGGCAGCGCTGCGGCGCGGCCGCTTCAACTGAGGGTGTGTTGTTGGCCCGACCAAAGTCGGTTGCCGGGCGCGGCTGCAACACTGGCTGGTACCGGGCCGGTGGCACCAGCCGGTGCTAGATCGGCGGCACCAGTTTGTGTTTGAGCGCCACCAGCACCGCCTCGGTGCGGTTGTCCGCCGCCAGTTTGGCCAGGATGTTGGTGATGTGGAACTTGACCGTGGGCAGGGCCAGGCCGAGCTGGTTGGCGATTTGCTGGTTGGCCATGCCACGGGTCATCAAGGCCAGCAGCTCACGCTCACGCGGGGTCAGGTCAGCGCCGGGGCTGGGCCGCTGGGCGGCGGCGATCATCGCGTCGGTGGCTTCGGGCGCCATCACCCGGCGCCCGGCGTGGGTGCTGCGGATCACCGACACCAGCTCTTGGGACGACGCGTTTTTCAGCAGATAACCACTGGCCCCGGCGGCGATGGCACGGCGGATCTCGCCCGGCTCCACCAGACTGGTGAGGATCAAAAACCGGGTGGCCGGCAACAGCGGGTGCAACTGGGCGATTGCCGCAATGCCGTCCAGCTTGGGCATCATCAAATCCATCAGCACCACGTCTGGCCGCAGCGCCGGGATCATGGCCACCGCATCCTGGCCGTTGGCGGCCTCGCCCACTTGTTGCAGGTCAGACTCAGCCGCAATCATCGCGGCCAGGCCGGCACGGATCATCGGGTGGTCGTCGGCGATGAACAGCGAGATGGTGTTGGTCACGGGGTGGTGGGTGGGGTGTTGATGGGTGCTGCAGTGGCGGCGGCGCGACCTGTGCCGCAATGTGGGCCGCAGTACACGCTGATCTCGGTGCCTTGGCCGGATGCAGACCGCAAGCCCAGCGTCGCACCCACTTCTTTGGCCCGGCTGTGCATGTTGGCCAGGCCAAAGTGGCCGGGCCGGTCCAGCGTGGCATCAAAACCCTGGCCATCGTCGCTGATGCGCAACCAGGTGCCGCCATCGGCATCGGGCTGCCATAACACGCTGACCTGGCTTGCGCCGCTGTGGCGCGCCACATTGGACAGCGCTTCTTGCGCAATGCGGTACAGCTGCACCCGGGCGGCCGGCGGCAGCT
The DNA here is from genome assembly GCA_043759535.1 of Betaproteobacteria bacterium. Classification (GTDB taxonomy): domain Bacteria; phylum Pseudomonadota; class Gammaproteobacteria; order Burkholderiales; family Burkholderiaceae_C; genus Pseudaquabacterium. The sequence goes on from JAYVLI010000220.1 coordinate 7,795, forward strand.
TGTCATCGGACGCCAAGCTGGTGTCCACCTGCAAATCACCACGGCAAGCCAGCGCCTCAATCGGGTGGTGCAGCAGCGCGGCCAGTGGCTGGTTGTCCAGCGCCTCGGGCTGCAGCTCATACAGCAGCATGCGCATCTCGGCCAACGCGCCCCGGTTCAGGCGCTCCAGTTGCTGGGCCTGGGCGGCCAGGCGCTGGGGGTCCAGCGGCGGGCTGCGCAGCACACCACGCGCCAGAGTGCCGGCAATCACGTTGGACGCAAACAGGGTTTGGGACACCGCGTCGTGCAGATCCCGCGCAATGCGGTTGCGCTCAGCCGCCACCGCCAGCGTGCGCTCTTGCAACAGCAGTTGGGCATGGTGCAGGGCCAGCGCGGTTTGGCTGCACACGGCGCCCAGCAGCCGTACCCGCTCGGGGTTGAAATAACCCGGGCTGTGGTGGTCCACCCGCATCACCGCCAGCACCTCATCGCGGAACTGCAGCGGCAGCCCGATCCAAGACCGGGTGCCGCGGTACAGGGCTGAGGTGCTGGCGTCGTCCGTCACCTTCTCCCACAACCACGACAGCAGGCCTTGGCGGGCGTCGTTGTCGATCAGCGGGCCACGCTCACGCTCGATCTGTGCGTACCGCTGCAGGTTGGCCTTGGACAGGCGCTTGCCCAGCAGCGGCTGGGCGCTTGGGTCGGCGGTATCGGGTGGGGCGGTGTCGCTGCTGCGGTAGCCGGTCAGCACCACCTGGCGGGGTTCGGGTTTGTCGGTCGGGGCGTTGCCGCGTGGCTCAGCCCGCCGGTCACGCGCCCAGACCGATGCGCTGCTGTAGTCCAGCGTCTGCTCCAGTGCCTTCAGCGCTTCGTCCACCAGGCCAAACAAGTCATTGCTGGCGGCCAGGCCGTGCGACAGGTCTTGCAGCGTGGACAGCTCATGGCTGCGCTGGTGCAACTGCTCGCCCAGCTGGGCATTGCGGGCTTGCAGCGCTTGGCGTTGGGCGCGGGCGTCGTCCACCAGCCGGCGCAAGGCCAGGCTGGCCAGTTGCCATTCAGCGCTGCCGCTGTGCAGCGGCAGATTGGCGTCGGCCGGTGCGTCGTCTCGCCGCAGCAGGCGGCTGCCGGTGTTGATGGCCTGCAGCGCCTGGCTGCTGCGCCGCGCCAGCCAGGTGCCAGCCAGGGCACAGGCCAGGCAGGTCAGGCCCACCGCCCAGAGTTGTGGGGCCAGCGTGGCTTGGGCCACCAGCCCGGTTGGCCAGTGCGCCAGCCCGGCCAGCAACAAGGCCACCGCCATGCTGGCAAGCAGCACCAGCACAGCCCACTGCGCGGGCAGGGTGCAGCCATCAAACCAGCGCTGCAGGCCGTGCTGGAGGCGGGCCAGCAGCGGCGGGTTGCCGGCTGCTGTGGCCTGGTCAGACGCGCGCCGGCGGCTCATCGGGGGCTGCAGCGGGTGCTGTGGTGGCCGTTGTGGCCGGCGTTGTGGCCGGCGTTGTGGTGGATGGTGGGGTGGGGTTTGTGGTGCTGTCTGTGGCTGACGCTGCGATGTTGGCTGCCGCACGCTCCAACAAACGCCGCGCCACCGGCCGGCCACCCAGCCCCACCGCCAGGCCGACCCCCAGCGCCACCGCCACCGCCACCGCGCCCACCACCGCCGCAAACGCGATGCTGACAATCTCCGCCGGCAGGCCGGCCTGGCGCAGTGCCAGCGCGCCGGCAAAAAACAGCACCGTGCCACGGGCCAAGCGTCCCCATCCACGGGCATGGGCCACGCCGGTGGCCTCCACCAACTCGGCCGCCAGGGTGGCCAGCCACAGCCCGGCGCCCAGCAGCAGCAGCGCCACGGCCACCCGCGCCAGCACAGCGCCCAGCGTGGCCACCGCATCGGTCAGCAGGGCAAAACCCAACAGCTCACTGGCCTGGGCCAGGGCCACCACCATCACGGCGGTCATCACGGCCAGGCCGCCCAGCTCGGCCATGTCACGCCCACCCGGGTTGAAGCCGTGTTGGAAGCCCAGCCGCGCCGGCAAGGTGTTGGCGCCCAGGCCAGCCAGCACACCGGCCACCAGGCTGGCCAGCGCACGGCCGATCAGTGCGGCCAGGCCCAGCACCACGGCGGCTGACACCAGCCGCGGCACCAGGCCGATCACGCTGTCCAGCAACTGGCCCACCGGCCGCGCCACCGAGTCCAGCCCCAGCGCCTGCAGCGCAGCGGCCAGCGTGGGCAGCAGCAGCAGCACAAACACCAGCGTGCCGGCAATGCCGCCCAGGCTGCGGCTGCCCAGCGCCGGCCCCAGGCCCAGGCGGGCGGCCAGGCGTTCTGACCCCGCCGCCTGCAGCATGCCGGTGGTGATGCGGCGGGTGATGCCGGCCATCAGCAGGCCGATGCCCAGCACCACCGCCGCGCCAAACAGGCTGGGCAAAAAGCCCATCAGGCGGGACAACATGGCGTTGACCGGGTCCAGCAGGCCTTTCAGCTCCAGCGTGCCCAGCAGCGCCGGCAAGGCCAGCAGCCACACCGCCCACTGCGCCGTGTCGGCCAGCAAAGTGGCCAGCCCGGGCTGCTGCAGCCTGGCCTCCAGCTGGCTGGTGACACGCAGCACCAGGCTGCGCACCGCGCGCGCCGCCAGCCAGGCCACCAGGGTGATGCTGAGCGCACCCATCAGCCGTAGCGCATATGGCCCCAGCAGCGCGCCCAGGTGGTTGCCCAACCAGTCCGCAGTGCTGCGCAGCCCATCCAGGTTGAGTGGTGCGAGGTCCATGCGGCGTGTCTCCTGCGCACCCGGCCCGGGCACGCTGCTGGGCGCGGATGTTACGAACTGGGCCGCAGCGGCGCGCCCAACTGCCGTATGGGGCAGGGTGGTTTGTGGGCCCGTCAGGTATCAGCTCGCCATCGGGATACGCCATGTGTCGTATGGACCACCCGCTGCGCGCTGCCCAGACTCCGCACCTGTTCATCAACAAGGGCGCACCCGCCCGCAGGAGCACAACGCCATGACCTTGACCCGCCGCAACTTCAATACCGCGCTGTCGGCGGTAGCCATCGGCGCCAGCCTCTACGCTGTGCCGGCATTTGCGCAAGACACCATCAAAGTGGGTGTGCTGCATTCGCTGTCGGGCACCATGGCCATTTCAGAGACCGTGCTCAAAGACACGGTGCTGATGGCCATCGAAGAAATCAACGCCAAGGGCGGCGTGCTGGGCAAGAAGCTCGAGCCCGTGGTGGTC
>JAYVLI010000221.1:0-5887 GCA_043759535.1 Betaproteobacteria bacterium
GCCCACCATGACCTGCGGCCACTGCGTGCGCACCGTCACCGAGACCGTGCAGCGGGTTGACGCCACTGCCACCGTCAAAATCGACTTGCCCACCCACCACGTCAGCATCGGGTCGGTCAAACCCGTCGCCGATTTTGCCGCTGCGCTGACCGAAGAGGGCTACGCACCCGCCTGACGGACCTGCCGTCCGCGCCCGCCGCTCGTCCACCCAATGCCAGCTTGCCCGCCGGCCGGGTGCCAACCCGACAGCCATGAACCAACCGCCATGAAACAACTTTTGACCAAAGCCCTGCTGGCCGCTGCCCTGCTGGCCGGTATGCCAACGTCAGCCCAGACCCTGCGCTGGGCCAGCCAGGGCGACCCGATGACGATGGACCCCCACGCCCAGAACGAGGGCCTGACCAACAGCATCAACCAGCAGGTCTACGAGCGGCTGGTGCAGCGAGACCGCAGCCTGGCCATCGTGCCCAGCCTGGCTACCGACTGGCAGCAGGTGGCGCCGCTGCTGTGGCGCTTCAAGTTGCGCCCGGGTGTCAAGTTCCATGACGGCGCGCCTTTCAGCGCCGATGACGTGGTGTTCTCGGCCCGCCGCGCGGCCGAGCGCACGTCGCAAATTGCGCCTTACGTGCTGCCGCTGGGCGAGGTGGTGAAGGTCGACGATTTGACGGTGGAGTTTCGCCTCAAGGCTGTGAACCCGGTGTTTTTGCAGCACCTGGACACGCTGTTCATCATGAGCAAGGCCTGGTGCGAGCAGCACAAGGTGGTCAAGCCACTGGACTACAAAAACAAGGAAGAAACCTGGGCGTCCACCCATGCCAACGGCACCGGCCCGTTTGTGCTGAGCAGCCGCGCCCCCGACATCAAGACCACCCACCAGCGTTTTGCCGGCTGGTGGGGCAAAGCTGAGGGCAATGTGCAGGACATCGTCTACACCCCGATCGCCAACGACGCCACCCGGCTGGCCGCGCTGATCTCGGGCGAGCTGGATTTTGTACACGACCCGGCGCCGCGCGACATTGCCCGCCTGCGCCAGGTGCCGGGCATCAAGGTGATTGAGGGGCCAGAGAACCGCGTTGTCTTCATCGGCATGGACCAGACGCGTGACAAGCTGTTGCATGCCAACGTGCCCGGCGACAAAAACCCGTTCAAAGACATCCGGGTGCGGCGTGCGCTCTACCAGGCCATCGACATCGAGACCATCAAACGCCGCCTGATGAACGGCCAGTCTCTGCCCACCGGCAGCATGACGCCGTCACCGCTGGCGTCGTTCAATGACCCGGCGCTGGAGGCCAGGCTGTCTTACGACCTGGCTGCGGCCCGCCGCGACATGGCCGATGCGGGTTATGCAGACGGGTTCGACGTGACGCTGGATTGCCCCAACAACCGCTACGTCAACGACGAGGAGATCTGCATTGCGCTGGCCTCGATGTGGGCCCAGCTCAAGGTCAAGATCAAGGTCAATGCGCAACCGCGCACGCTGTACTTTCCCAAGCTGGAGAAGCTGGACACCAGCCTGTTTCTGTACGGCTGGGGCGGCGCCATCACCGATGCTGAAACCCTGCTAACCCCCATCATGCGCAGCCGCAACGACAAAGGCGCCGGCCTGTACAACTACAGCCAGGTGCGGGATGACAAAGTGGACGCACTGGCCGCCGCGTCCAGCATTGAGCCCGATGCCAAAAAGCGCGAACAGTTGATCCGCGCTGCGCTGGGCGAATGGCAGGCCCAGATCCACACCATCCCGCTGCACCGCCAGGTCATCCCCTGGGCGGCGCGCAGCAACGTCAGTCTGATGCACCGGGCCGACAACTTTGTGGTGATGCAGTGGATCACTGTGAGCAAGTGATGGGTGATTTGGCGGTGGGCTAATTTTGGCGCTGCGCTGACTTTGGTGAAAGGCCGCTTCGGCGCGACGCGGCTGGCGGCACCCGGCGGTGGCGCTGACTGGGTCGGCCGGCTGCGCCGACTTCGCTGCGATGCTCGACCCGAGGTCGCGCTGCAAAACTCGCTTCGCGCCCTTTGGGCACTGCGCTCAAACAGTTGCAGCGGATCAGTCAACGAAGCGCGCTGCGCGCGCCGACCTCGGGCCTGCGCGTCTCGCCGCCCCACACAGCGCCCGAAGGGCGCGTAGCGAGTTGTGCGCCGGGCCATGCGGGTGAGCATCGCAAGGCAGTCGGCGCAGCCGACCGCCCCACCGAAGCGCACCGGCCTGCCCGTACGCCCCTTTGCCGCGCCAGCGCCTCGCACGCAAAGCAGACGGTGAACTGCAGCTCAGCGCACACATGCGCCATTCACTCAAGCAAATTCACACCCCCGGCCGCTTCATCTGGCAAGACGTGGGCTGGGCGCTGATGTACGCATCCCACACCACCTCGGACCGGAAGCCATAACCCGTGCCCTCGGCGTCGTACTTCACACCCTTGCTGCCCTGCTTGGCCCAGATGCCCAAAAACAGCGGCGCCTGCAACTGGTGGTCAGTTTTGCGCATCTCGATGTCGCCCACCGGGCTTTTGTATTTCATGCCTTCCAGTGCAAAGGCCACCTTTTTGGGCTCGGTGGATTTGGCGTCGCGCATCGCGGTGCGCAGCATCTGCATGCTGTTCCAGTGCGCGGCAAAGATGAAGTCCTCATTGGTCTTTTTCTTGTAATCGACATAGATTTTTTCCAGCTCGGGCGTGGGCGCGTTGTGGCCCCAGTTCCAGATCACGCCCACTTTGCCGTCACCCCAATTGCCCATTTGCGCCGGCGTGCCGGGGTTGTTGGCATTCATGGTGAAGAAGTTGATGTTGAGGCCGCTGTCCTTGGCGGCCTTGAAGAACAGCGTCAAATCACTGCCCCAGTTGGACGTGACCACCGTGTCGGCGCCTGACGCGCGGATTTTGGCAATGTGCGGCGCAAAGTCGCGCACCTGGGCAATGGGGATGAAGTCGTCGCCCACGATCTGGATGTCGGGTCGCTTGCGTGTCAGGTACTCCCGCGAGGCCTTGCTGACCTGCTGGCCGTGGGTGTAGTTCTGGTTGAACAAAAACACCTTCTTGATGTCGGGTCGCTGTTTTTGAAAGTAGGTGGTCAGCGCCTCAATCTTCATCTCGCTGGTGGGGTAAAAGCGGAAGTGCCAGAAGTTGCAGCGGTCATTTGTCAGCCCTGGGTCCATGGCCGAATAGTTGAGAAACAGCGTGGCTTTTTCGGGCTCACGCTCGGCTTGTTTGCTGATGGCCTCACTCAGTGCAAACGCCACACCAGAGCCACCACCTTGCGTGACGTAACGGATGCCCTGGTCAGACGCCGCCTTGAGCACGGTGATGCTTTCTTGCGGCGTGCCCTTGCCGTCAAACGGCACCACATCAAAGCGCACATCGCCCGGCGCCGCTTTGGTGTTGAGCTGCAGCACCACCTCGCGCAGTTGCGCCAATGAGCCCTCACCGGCGCGTGCAAACGGGCCGGACAACACATCGATGAAACCGATCTTCACCGTCTCGGCGGCCGTGGCGGGCTGGGCAGTGGCCAGTGCGGTGGCAAGGGCCACCACGGCCAATGCGGTGGCGCGGAACAGTGAGGTGCTTGGCATGGGGTGTGGCTCCTGGGGCGTGGTGTTTGCGGCATGGCCGGCGGCCGCCGCTTGGGCGCGGTGGCGCGGATCGTAGGAGCGGCTGGCGCAGGCCCCGGGTCACCTGGGTGACGGCGCGGCAGCGGGCTTTCCCGGCCCTGCCGGCGGGCTGTGGCTGCGTATGCTGCCCGCAACGCAAAAGCCGCCGGCTTGCCTCACCTCAAGGACCATCCGATGTCACCTATCCGCCTGTTTGTTGGCGCTGCCCTGGCCCTGTCTGCCGTGGCCGCCGCAGCCCAGGGCTATCCCACCAAACCGATCCGGCTGGTGGTCACTTTTCCCGCAGCGGGCGCACCCGACATCCTGGCCCGGCTGTTTGCCGACAAGGCCCAGCTGGGCCAGCCGATGCTGGTGGACAACGTGCCGGGTGCGGGCGGCAACATCGGCGCCGACAAGGTGGCCAAGGCGCCGGCCGACGGCTACACCCTGGTGATGGGCACGGTGGGCACGCACTCGATCAACGGCGCGCTGTACCAAAAAATGCCCTACGACATGGTCAAGGACTTTGCCCCCGTGGGCCATGTGGCCAGCGCGCCCAACCTGCTGGTGGTCACCAACGACTTGCCGGTCAAAAACGTGGCCGAGTTGATCAGCTGGCTCAAGGCCAACCCCAACAAGGCCAGTTTTGGCTCACCGGGCATCGGCTCATCGGTGCATGTGTCGGGTGAGTTGTTCAAGTCCATGACCGGCACCACCATGCAGCATGTGCCCTACAAGGGCCGGCAGTTCGCCATTCCCGATCTGGTGGGTGGGCAAATCCAGCTGATGTTTGACAACATGCCGTCGGCCCTGCCCATGGCCAAGGAGGGCAAGATCCGCGCGCTGGCGCAGACCACCGCCAAGCGGTCTCCCGCCGCGCCCGACGTGCCCACCGTGGCCGAGACCGTGCCCGGCTTTGAGGCCACCACCTGGTTTGCCATGTTTGCGCCGGCCGGCACGCCCAAAGAGGTGGTGGCGCGCATCAACGCCGAGATGGTGCGGGTGTTCAAGCTGCCCGATGTGGTGGACAAGCTCAAGACCCTGGGGCTGGAGCCGTCAGTCGGCACACCTGAGGACCTGGCCCGCTACCAGGCCAGCGAGATCGTCAAATGGGCCAAGGTGGTGAAGGATTCGGGCGCCAAGGCGGAGTGAGCCTGACCGCCCGGTGCTGCGCCGCTCAAAACAGCGTCAAGCTGACCCAGTAAAACACCGCCGCCACAAAGGCTGAGGCGGGAATAGTGAGCACCCAGGCCCAGACGATGTTGCCCGCCACGCCCCAGCGCACTGCCGAGGCATTGCGCACAGCGCCCACACCCACGATGGCGCCGGTGATGGTGTGGGTGGTGGACACCGGTACGCCCATGGCGGTGGCAATGAACAGGGTGATGGCACCACCCGTTTCGGCACAAAAACCACCCACCGGCTTGAGTTTGGTGATGCGCTGGCCCATGGTCTTGACGATGCGCCAGCCACCAAACATGGTGCCCATGCCGATGGCCAGGTAACACGCCCAAATCACCCAGCCTGGCGGCATCTTGTCGGCCGCGCCCACATAGCCCGCAGCGATCAACAACATCCAGATGATGCCGATGGTTTTTTGCGCATCGTTGCCACCGTGGCCCAGTGAATACGCACCGGCCGACACCAGTTGCAGCCGCCGAAACCAGCGGTCCACCTTGAGTGGCGACATGCGCCGGCACACCCAGGCCACCAGCACCATCATCAACCCGCCCAGCAAAAAGCCCAGCACCGGCGAGATGAAGATGAAGACCACGGTCTTGGCCACGCCGGCACCAATCAGCTTGCCAGCGCCGGCTTTGGCGATCACCGCACCCACGATGCCGCCGATCAGCGCATGGGAGCTGCTGGACGGGATGCCGTACCACCAGGTGATCAGGTTCCAGGTGATGGCGCCAATCAGCGCACCAAACACCACATGGTGGTCCACCACGCCGGGCATGACGATGCCCTTGCCGATGGTGGCCGCCACGTTGAGGTGGAACACCGCAATCGCCAGCACGTTGAAGAAGGCCGCAAACAGCACCGCGCGCTGCGGTTTGAGCACGCCAGTAGACACCACCGTGGCGATGGAGTTGGCGGCGTCGTGAAAGCCGTTCATGAAGTCGAACGACACCGCCAGCACCACCAGCAGCACAACGACCCAGAAATTGATCTGGAGGGTATCCATGGTCAGCGCGCGCAGGGCAGCGTGCTGGCCAGGCTGGCCAAACAAGCCATCATGAATTTTCGAGGACGATGCCCTCGACGATATTGGCCACGTCCTCGCAGCGGTCGCTGATC
>JAYVLI010000222.1:0-4637 GCA_043759535.1 Betaproteobacteria bacterium
CTGGGGCTGCATCCCGGTGTGGGGTTTTGGCGTGGTAGTGCAAAGCCAACACCCCGCTGTGGCGGTGGGTGAGCGGCTGTGGGGCTACTGGCCGATGGCCTCCCACGCGCTGCTGCAGCCGGGCCGGCTGAGCCCGCAAGGCTTTGCTGACACGGCCGCCCACCGCAGCGCGCTGCACGCCGTCTACAACCAGTACATGCGCTGCAACACCGACCCGTTTTACACGGCTGACACCGAAAGCCAACAAGCGCTGTTGCGCCCGCTTTACCTCACCGCCTGGTTGATCGATGACTTTCTGGCAGACAACGCGTTTTTTGGCACTACGGCGGGCGCATCAACCGGCAAGACCGGCGTCATGCTGTTGTCCAGTGCATCCAGCAAGACCGCCTATGCCACCGCAGCCCGGCTGGCGCTGCGTGAGGGCATCGACGTGGTGGGTTTGACATCCCCCGCCAACGTGGCGTTTTGCCAAAGCCTGGGGGTCTACCACCGCGTGTTGACCTACGACCAGTTGGACACGGTGGCCGCCGACACACCCTGCGTGTACGTGGACTTTGCCGGCAACGCGGCACTGCGCCTGGCCATCCACAGCCGCTTCAGCCAACTGGCCTACAGCTGCGCCATCGGTGGTACCCATGTCAATCAACTGGGCCGCGCCAAAGAGTTGCCCGGCCCCCCTGCCACGCTGTTTTTTGCGCCGGCACACGTCAAGAAGCGCAACACCGACTGGGGCGCGGCCGAGTTTGGCCGCCGCCTGGTGCAAGACTGGCACGCCTTCCGCAGCCGGGTGGCTGCGCCCAGCGCGCCCTGGTTGGTGGTGCAACGACACCGTGGCCCAGCGGCGGTGCAGGACGCCTACGCGCTGGTGCTGGCCGGACGGAGTGATGCGCGGGTGGGGCACATGCTGGGGTTCTAGCCTGCGAGCGCCTGACGGCGCCAAGCCCCCTCAACGCGGATCGGCCCCCTGCGGCAACCCCGCCACGGCGGAACCCTCAGCCACCATCAGCGGGGCATGCGCCAGCCGGGTGTCCAGCAGCCGCAATTGCGCCAGCCGGCGCCGCGTGGCCGGGTGGGTGGCGCTGTCAAACTGCAGGCCCTGGCGCAGCAGCAGGCTCAGCGCGGTGTCCACGCCAAAGCCCAACTGGCGCGCCAGGCTGAAGCCAAACGCATCGGCTTCAAACTCTTGCCGGTGTGACAGCGCATGCGCTTGCGCACCCAGCACGGCAGCCACCGGGTCGGTGGTGGTGGGTGTCACGGCACCGGGGATGTGCTGGCGATACAAGCTGTTGAGCGCAGCCCAGTGGCCCAAGCCCAGGTGGCCCAGCTCATGCGCCAGCAGCAGCAGGCGCTCACCCTCGGGCAAATCACCCACCGCTTCGCTGACGGCCACGGCGGCTCGGCCAAACACCGCCTCGGCAAACAGGTCACCGCCCACCAGTTGCAACTCAGCCCCGGCAAAACCGGGCAGCACGCCGGGCATCAAGCCCAGCAGCCGGTTGAAGCTGGTGTGCAGGCGGGCGCTGGCCGCGCTGAGGCTGTTGGCCGCACCTCGCTGGGCCAGGCGTTGCACTTGAGAGCGTTGCAGCACCTCGGTGATGCCCCTATCGACGCTGACACCGATGCCAGGACCACCGCCGGCACCACCGCCAGGGGCATCGCTGAGCGCATCGGCCCGCGCCGCAACCGCAAAACACCACACCAGGCACAGGACCAGACGCCGCATCGCACGCTCCTTTGGCAAACCGCCTCGCCGCGCACCAAAGCTGCCCAACGCGGGCGGTGGTTTGCGGTCATGCCAAGTCTGGGTGCAGAAGCCGTGCCAGCAGCGGCCGTCATACCGGCCAATCGACCCCCTGTTCAATGGATGCGGCCGGGCAGCGAGGGCCGGCAGCAGACCGGCAGAGGATTTGCGGGGTTGCGGCGGCAGACCTGGGCGGCATCATCCATCCGCCGCACCGCGCACCCGGGCCAACCGGCGCGGCCACCCTGGACGGCCCATTTGCTGAAAGCCACCACCATGCACACCCTGCACACTTGGCAGACCCCGTTGCACCGCCCTGCCCTGGCCTCTTGGGTCGCGATGGCCGTGAAGACCACGCTGGCCCTGTCCGGCCTGCTGGCCGCCGGCCTAGCCAGCGCCTGGGGCCCCGGTGGCCACCAGGCGATTGGCGCGGTGGCCGACCAGTTGATTGCCGGCACGCCCACCGCCAAAAAGGTCAAGCTGCTGCTGGGCAGCAATTTGCAGACAGCCTCGGTGTGGGCCGATTGCGCCCGCTCGGTGCAGTCCAACAAGGGCGTCTGGACCTACACCATGGACCCAGCCCGCCCCTATCCGGAATGCGCGGTGTTCGAAAAAACCGAGGCTGGCAAAAACGCCATGATCGACTACGTCAAGCGCAACGCCAGCAGTTGCGGCGGCGCCCATCCTCCCTACAGCCTGTGCCGCCACAAGACCTACCATTTTGTGGACCTGCCGATCCAGCACCCGCAGTACAAACTTGGCGCAGTGGGCACCGCAGAAGGTGATCTGGTGCAGGCCATCAGCGCGGCACTGGTGGTGTTGCAACAGGGCAAGGGCAGCTCACCCAAGCCCTTCAACATCAAAGACCCGGCCGAAGCCCTGCGCCTGCTCAGCCATTTTGTGGGCGACCTGCACCAGCCCTTGCATGTGGGCTCGGTCTACCTCAGTGACAGCGGCCAGCCGCTGGACCCGGCCAATGCGCAAGACGCCAAGCTGCATGACAACGCTGGTGGCAACGGCATCCCGTTTGAGAGCCGCAACCTGCATTCGGCTTGGGACAGCGTCACCCCCGCGCTGTACAAGGCCGCGCTGGCCGGCGACAACCTGGCCGCCGCCCGCCAGGTGGCCGCCACCCCGGGCGCGCTGGCCACCTGGCCGGTGGCCTGGGCTGACGAGACCGCCAGCGTGGCCAGCCAGGCTTTCAAAGACCTGCGCTTTGCCGCCAAGGTCACCGTGGGCAAAGACGAGAGCTGGCCTGCCAGCGCCACCGAGCCGGCCTACCGGCAAGCCCAGCAGGTGCTGCAGAAAGACCAGATCATCAAAGCCGGTGCGCGGCTGGCGAAGATACTCACCACCGTTTTCCCCTGAAATTTGGCGGGGCCGCAGCGCCAGGCGCGTGGGCAGCCCCGCCGCCAGCCCGCAGGAGCCCCGCCATGAAAATCGACTTTGTCTCCGATGTGTCCTGCCCCTGGTGCGCCATCGGCCTGAACGCGCTGGAGCAAGCCCTGGCCCGCATCGGCCCGCAACTGCAAGCCACGCTGCACTTCCAGCCGTTTGAGCTGAACCCGCAGATGGGCGCCGCCGGCCAGGACATCACCGAGCACCTGGGCCAGAAGTACGGCATCAACGCCGCACAGATTGCCGCCAATGTGGGTGCCATTCACCAGCGCGGTGCCGAAGTGGGTTTCGACTTTGGCATCGGCAAACGCAGCCGCATCTACAACACCTTCAACGCCCACCGGCTGCTGCACTGGGCCGGGTTGCTGCCAGATGGATTGGCGCAAGGCCGACTGAAACACGCGCTGCTCAAAGCCTATTTCACGGATGGCTTGGACCCGAGTGACAACGCCGTGCTGCTGGCTGCCACCACGGCGGCCGGGCTGGACACCACAGCCGCTGCCGCAGTGCTGGCCACGGACACCTTTGCGGCTGAGGTGCGGGCGGCCGAGACCTTTTATCAACAACAAGGCATCCAGTCAGTGCCGGCGGTGATCATCAACGACAAACACCTGATCTCGGGCGGCCAGCCGGTGGCGGTGTTTGAGCAGGCGCTGCGGCAGATTGCGGCTGAAACCGCCGCTGAAACTGCAGGCACCACAGCGTGAGCAGTGACCACGACATCGGCCTGATTGGCCTGGCCGTGATGGGCCAGAACCTGGTGCTCAACATTGCCAGCCGGGGTTTCAAAGTCAGTGTCTACAACCGCACCCACAGCACCACCGAGGCTTTTGTGGCGGCCCACCCGGGCCAGGGCATCAGCGGTTGCGCCAGCTTGCAAGACCTGGTGCAAAGCCTGGCCAAACCGCGCAAAGTGATGCTGATGGTGCAGGCCGGCGCGGCGGTGGACGCAGTGATTGCGCAGTTGATCCCGTTGCTGGACGCGGGCGACATCGTCATTGACGGCGGCAACAGCTTTTATGCCGACACCGAGCGGCGTGACGCCCAACTGGCCGCACTGGGTCTGCGTTTTGTGGGCGCGGGTGTGTCGGGTGGTGAGGAGGGCGCCCGCAAAGGCCCGGCCATCATGCCGGGCGGGCCGGCGTCCACCTGGCGGGTGCTGCAGCCCATTTTTGAGGCGATCGCCGCCAAAGTGGACGGCCAACCTTGCGTGGTACACATCGGCCCGGGTGGTGCCGGCCACTACGTCAAGATGATCCACAACGGCATCGAATACGGCGACATGCAGTTGATCTGCGAGGCCTACAGCCTGCTCAAGGCTGCCGGCTTTGCAGCAGACGAGATGGCCGCCGTGTTTGCGCAGTGGAACGACGGTGAGCTGCAAAGCTACCTGATCCAGATCACCGCCGTGGCCCTGGCCCAGCGAGACCCGGCCAGCGGCCAGCCGCTGGTGGAGATGATCCTGGACCGCGCCGGCCAAAAAGGCACAGGCCAGTGG
>JAYVLI010000223.1:0-27324 GCA_043759535.1 Betaproteobacteria bacterium
GCCGCAAGCCAATCCCGACAGCCCCGCAGGTCAACAGCCGGCGGGGCTTTTGCGTGCGTGGCGTGCGTGCCGTGCATTGCGGGCAGGCTGGCATGATGCGCGCTGAACTGCAGCCAACCGCCACAAATGCCCATGCCCCAGCCAACCGCGCCCGCATTTGCCGCCCAGGTTGAAGCCCTGCGGCCGCAGCTGATGCGCTTTGCCCGCAGCCAGCTGCGCAACGATGCGTGGGCCGAAGACGCGGTGTCTGACACCCTGTTGGCTGCGCTTGAAAAACCCGAGGGTTTTGCCGGCCAGTCGCAGCTCAAGACCTGGCTGGTAGGGGTGCTCAAACACAAGGTGGTGGACCAATTGCGCCGCCACACCCGCGAGGCCACTGTGCTGGCCAGCGACGACGGCGAAGACCTGGACCCGTCCCTGTTTGACCACACCGGCCACTGGCGTGAGGCATCCACCGACTGGGGCAGCCCGGAGGCCGCCTGCGGCCAACGCCAGTTTTTTGCCGTGCTGGAGGCCTGCTGTGACCACCTGCCACCGGTGCAAGGCCGGGTTTTCATGATGCGGGAATGGCTGGAACTGGAGACCGACGAAATCTGCAAGGAATTGCAGATCACATCGACCAACCTGTGGGTGCTGCTGCACCGCGCCCGGCTGCGGCTGCGGGAGTGCTTGCAACAGCGCTGGTTTGGTGTGCGGCCTGAACCCGCCTGAATCTGCCCAAACCGCGTTGTCACCGCCCTGCCCGTCGTCTGGTCATCCCCATGAAAATCCGCCGCACCTGCCAGGACGTGACCCGCATCGTGCTGGAAAGCAATGACCGCAGCTTGAGGCCGCTGGAGCGGCTGCAGCTGCGGCTGCACTGGCTGGCTTGCAGCCGCTGCCTGGGCTTCCGCAAACAGCAGCAGGTGCTGCGCCAGGCACTAGACCGGTGGCGTGGCTACCGCAACAGCGGCAGTGACGGGCCGGACAGCGCGTAGGCCTGCGTTCCTGCGCTTGAGCGCTGCGCCGTGGCTGGCCGGGCTCTTGCTTGTTGTGCGGATCAACACCCATGGCAAGCAACCGGCCTACCGGTATTCTGAACAATCCTTTTCTTCTCAACGGCAAGCACCGCAGGAGCACCCCACCCATGTCCCTCGCCGCGTTTTTTCACCAGCTCCGGCTGGCCACCACCTTGGCCGTTGGCTTGGCCGTCGCAGCACTGCCCAGCGTCCAGGCCCAAACCAAATGGGACTTGCCCGCCGGTTATGCCGCCAGCAACTTCCACACCGAAAACCTGGTGCAATTTGCGGCCGATGTCGACAAAGCCACGGCCGGCAAGCTCAAGATCACGGTGCATGCCAACGCGTCGCTGTTCAAGGCCAACGAGATCAAACGTGCGGTGCAAGGTGGGCAGGCGCAGATCGGTGAAGTGCTGGTCTCCAACTTCAGCAACGAGTGGCCACTCTTTGGTGCCGATGCCCTGCCCTTCCTGGCAGACAGCTACGACGAGGCGGTCAAGCTGTGGAAAGTCCAGCGCCCGATGTTTGACAAAAAACTGGACGAGCAGGGCCTGATGGCGCTGTATGCCGTGCCCTGGCCGCCGCAAGGCATCTACACCAAGAAGCCGCTTGCAGCAGCGGCCGACCTGAAGGGCGTGAAGTGGCGCGCCTACAACCCGCAAACCTCACGCATTGCCGAGCTGGTAGGTGCGCAGCCGGTCACCGTGCAAGCGGCTGAACTGTCGCAGGCGCTTGCCACCGGGGTGGTCGAGAGCTACATGTCCTCAGGCTCCACCGGCTGGGACAGCAAGACCTACGAGCACCTCAAGTTCTGGTACGACACCCAGGCCTGGTTGCCCAAGAACTTGGTGCTGGTCAATATCGCCGCCTTCAAGGCCCTGGACAAACCGACCCAAGACGCCCTGCTCAAGGCCGGTGCCGACGCTGAGACGCGGGGCCTGGCCAGCAGCAAAAAGGCCAATGCCGAGACGCTGGAAAAACTCAAAGGTGCAGGCATGCAAATCCTGCCACCCAGCCCACAGCTCAAGGCCGACCTGAAGAAGGTGGGCGACACCATGCTGAAAGAATGGCTGGAGAAAGCCGGGCCGGAAGGCAAACACTTGGTCGACGCTTTCCAGAAATGATGCAGCGGTGAGACGCCTGCTGGATGGCCTGTTTGACGGCGCCGCCGCCCTGGCCGCGCTGTGCATGGTGGCACTGCTGGTGATGGTGATGCTGGGCATCCTAGGCCGGCTGCTGCACTTCAACCTGCCGGGCACGGACGCCTATGCCGGTTATCTGATGGCAGCTTGCGGCTTTTTGGCACTGGCGCACACCCTGAAACGCGGTGAGCACATCCGCGTCACCTTGCTGTTGGGCCGGTTGCAAGGCCGGGCCAAACGCGTGCTGGAGCTGTGGGCGCTGGGTGCTGCCACCGCGCTGGCCAGCTTGCTGGCGGTCTACAGCATGCGGTTGGCGTGGCAATCGCACAGCTTCAATGACATCTCCACCAGCAATGACGCCACACCGCTGTGGCTGCCGCAATTGGCCATGGCCGCCGGCACCTTGATGCTGGTGTTGGCATTGGCCGATGAATGGCTGCTGGAATGGCGCGGCTCGCGCGTGGCGCCTGCCAGTGACGAGATGCTGCACAACGAATAGGCCACACGGCGCCCAATTCCCATGAATGACCTGCTGATCACCGCACTGCTGATTGCCGCGCTGTTTGCCATTCTGGGCAGTGGCGTGTGGATAGGCCTGGCGCTGTCTGGCGTGGCCTGGATCGGCATGCAACTGTTTGCCAACCGGCCCGCCGGTGATGCCATGGCGGTCACCATCTGGGGCTCGTCCAGCAGTTGGACGCTCACCGCCTTGCCGCTGTTCATCTGGATGGGCGAGATCCTGTTCCGCACGCGGCTGTCTGACGACATGTTTCGCGGCCTGGCGCCCTGGGTGCAAGCCCTGCCCGGCCGGCTGCTGCACACCAATGTGATTGGCTGCACCATTTTTGCGGCGGTCTCGGGCAGCAGTGCCGCCACCTGCGCCACCATTGGCAAGATGACCTTGCCTGAACTGAAACGGCGCGGCTACCCGGACGACATCGCCATCGGCTCATTGGCCGGCGCCGGCACGCTGGGGCTGTTGATCCCACCGTCCATCATCATGATCGTCTACGGTGTCAGCGCCGATGTGTCGATTGCCAAGCTGTTCATGGCCGGCGTGTTGCCAGGCATTTTGCTGGCCGCGCTGTTTTCGGGTTATTTGGTGGTGTGGGCATTGCTCAACCCCGACAAGGTGCCACCGCCCGATGCACCAATGACACTGCTGCAAAAGCTGTATGAGTCGCGCCACCTGATCCCCGTGGTGGGTTTGATTGGCGCAGTGCTGGGCTCCATCTACAGCGGTGTGGCCACTGCCACCGAGGCTGCTGCGGTGGGTGTGCTGGGCTCGCTGGTGTTGTCAGCGCTGCAGGGTTCATTGACCTGGGCCAGCTTCAAAGCCGCATTGATGGGCGGCACCCGGCTGTATTGCATGATTGCGTTGATTTTGGTGGGTGCGTCCTTCTTGACGCTGGCCATGGGCTATATCGGCCTGCCGCGCCATCTGGCCGAATGGATTGGTGGCCTCAACCTGCAGCCGGTGGCGCTGCTCACGGTGTTGATGCTGTTCTACATCGTGCTGGGCTGTTTTTTAGACGGCATCAGCATGGTGGTGCTGACCATGGGCGTGATCTTGCCCACGGTGCAAAAAGCCGGCATTGATCTGCTGTGGTTTGGCATCTTCATCGTGCTGGTGGTGGAGATGGCGCAAATCACCCCACCAGTGGGCTTTAACCTGTTTGTGTTGCAAGGCATGACCCGGCGCGAGATTGGCTGGATTGCACGTGTCACGCTGCCTTTCTTCTTTTTGATGGTGCTGGCGGTGGCGCTGATCTGGCTGTTTCCCGGCATCGTCACCGCCTTGCCGCACAAGATGGGGTAGGACTGGGCTGACAGCGGCATGCGGCATCGGGTGATGTTTGGCACTGCAGCGGCTGCGTAACCTGAGGGTTCGGGTGTGCAGTGGTTGCCACCCGTCTGTGCAACCCTCAACGCATGTCTGGAAGGACCCATCCCATGAACAAAGACCAAGTGACTGGCGCTGTCAAAGAAGCCGCCGGCAAGCTGCAAGAAAAAACCGGTGAGCTGATCGGCAACCCCACCCAACAAGCCAAAGGCGTGGCCAAACAGGTGGAGGGCAAAGCCCAGCAGACCTTGGGCGATGTGAAAGAAGTGGCCAAGGATGTGGCCAAAAAGCTGAAGAAGTAAGTTGTGCAAAGCTTGTCGGCCGGGCGCACACGTTGCGCCGGGCCACGGCAAGCACCACAGCAAAGCAGGCGGGCAAACACCCGCCTGTTTGCACTTTGGCGGCACGCCAAGGTGCCTAGCATGGTTGCTGAAGGCCAAGCTGCCGCTGTTGCGGCTGCCCGCCCAAACGACCCTGCCAGGAACCCACCATGTCCGACCTGTCGCTGCCGCCGCTCTCCCTGGTCCCGCTGGGCGGGTTGGCACACGCGCCTTTGAGCACCGCCCAACCGCCAGAGCCGTTTGCCTGGCCTGCGCCACCGCTGCCCGGTTACCCCGGCCCGCTGCGCCTGGCAAAGCCCCAGCCCTGTGAACTGGAAGGCCCCAACGGCAAATGCAGCGCCGGCCGGTTGCATGGGTTTGATCTGGCGGCGGGCACGGTGCAATTGCAAATCCCACCGGCACGCACGCTGTTGACACTCAAGCTGTCGCAGTTCCGTCGGCTCACACTCACCCAAGCGGTGCAACCGCTGTCAACAGCACCGGCCGGCGCCGCCTTTGAAGCCACCACGCCCCTGCTGCCGCAGCATGTGCTGGCGCCGTACCTGATCCGTTTTCGCGACGGCAGTGAGGTCAGCCTGGACAGCGTGGGCCAGGTGGACCTGCCACAAGGCGTTTTCACCTTTTCACCGGTTGACGGCGCGGGCAGCTTGCTGCGCAGTTTTTATCCACGCGTGATGCTGGCCAGCATCGAAGAGCCACCCACCCACAAGCGCATTGGCGAAGTGCTGGTGGAGCAACAAGCCACCACCCCGGTGCGGGTGGCGGAGGCCGCCGCCGAGCAGCAGCAACTGCGCTCGCGCAAGCTGGGTGACATCTTGCTGACGCAGCAAATCGTGACGCCCGATCAACTGCTGGCGGCGATTGAATCGCAGGCCAAGATGCCGTTGGTGCGCATTGGTGAGGCCCTGCTGGCGCTGGGCTATTTGACTGACGCCAAGCTGGCCCAGGCACTTGAGTTGCAAGCCCAAGACCGCAGTCTGCCGCTGGGTGAATTGCTGGTGCGGCGGGGTGATGTGACCCGTTCTGACCTGCAGACCGCGCTGTCGCGCAAGATGGGTTACCCCATCGTGGATGTCAACGCGTTTCCGGTGGAGCCTGAGGGTGCGCTGCGGCTGCCGCTGTCGGCCGCGCGGCGCCTGCTGGCGCTGCCGTTGATGATGCGCGGCGGCAGGCTGGTGGTGGCATTGGAAGACCCATCCGCCCGCAACGCCATCGACGAGATCGAGTTCTCGGCCCAGTGCAAGGTGCTGCCGGTGCTGGCGCGTGCCGGATCACTGTCAGCCGCCATCGACCGGGTGTATTTGCGCCTGGGCAAGGACGGCATTGAGCCCGGCCTGGAGCTGAGCCTGCCGTCCAACCCGGGCGACAACGACGACAGCGCCAACAAGCTGCTGGCCAGCCTGGAGCAGCACAGCCACGACGGCCGCGACGACGACATCCAGATCGAGCAGAGCGACAACTCGCTGGTGCGGCTGATCAACACCATGATCCTGGAGGCCCGCCACCAGGGCGTGTCCGACATCCACATCGAATGCCAGCCCGGCAACGAGAAAGTGCGGGTGCGCTTCCGCAAAGACGGTGTGCTGCGGCCCTACATCGAGCTGCCGGCGGGTTACCGGCAGGCGCTGGTGGCGCGCCTCAAGATCATGTGTGACCTGGACATCTCCGAGCGCCGCAAACCGCAAGACGGCAAGATCAATTTTGGCCGCTGGATGCAGGGCCAGCGGCTGGAGCTGCGGGTGGCCACCATCCCCACCGCCAACGGGTTGGAAGACGTGGTGCTGCGGCTGCTGGCCTCAGCCAAAACCCTGCCACTGGACGGCATGGGGCTGCAGCCCGACACCCTGGCCCAGCTCAAGGCGGTGATCACCCGGCCCTACGGCATGGTGTTGTGCGTTGGCCCCACCGGCAGCGGCAAAACCACCACGCTGCATGCCGCGTTAGGCCACATCAACACGCCGGATCGCAAGATTTGGACGGCCGAAGACCCGGTGGAGATCACCCAGGCCGGCCTGCGCCAGGTGCAGGTCAACCCGAAAATCGACTGGACCTTTGCCAAAGCCCTGCGCGCCTTTTTGCGGGCCGACCCCGATGTGGTGATGGTGGGCGAAATCCGCGACGCCGAGACCGCCCACATGGCGGTGGAGGCCAGCCTGACCGGCCACTTGGTGATGAGCACGCTGCACACCAACAGCGCACCCGAAACCGTGACCCGGCTGCTGGACATGGGCATGGACCCGTTCAGCTTTGCCGACAGCCTGCTGGCGGTGCTGGCGCAACGCCTGGTGCGGCGCTGGTGCAAACACTGCGTTGAGACCAGGCCCGCCACGCCAGCGCAAACCGACGCCCTGCTGGACAGCTACCTGCAGGCCTATCCCGACCCGGCGCAACGGCCGGACCGCGCTGGTCTGCTGGCCGACTGGACCACCCGCTACGGCGTGGGCAGTGTGCTGCAACACCACCACGCCCCGGGCTGCAGCCACTGCGACAACAGCGGTTTTGCCGGCCGCCTGGGCCTGCATGAGCTGCTGGTGGTCAGCCGCGACCTGCGCCGCCTGATCCAGACCAACGCCCGCGCCGAAGAACTGCAACGCGCCGCCATGGCCGAGGGCATGCGCACACTGCGCCAAGACGGCATCCACAAAGTGTTGGCAGGGTTGACAGCGATTGAAGAGGTGCGGGCCACCAGCAATGGTTGATGCCGGGTGCGACAAGTCTCACATCGCTGAGAAAAAGGTGACTCAATCACCGCACATGCAAAGTTGTCACGGATTCCGAGCCACCCGTGTCGCCAGCCGACGCTTGTCAGCGCTTGTCAGCGCTTGCCGCCTGTTTCACCCTTGCGCGGCGGCCCGGTCACCTGCACCTTGACCGACACCCGGGGCGGTGCGCCGCCGGGCAGGGAGACCCGATCACCCTGCGCGCGCATCACTGCCGGCAGGGCCTGGCCGGCAGCGCCTTCGATGCCGATCTGCCCGGTCGAGCCGGGCAGTGCAACGGTGCGACCCGGCAGGTGCAGTTCCAGTGCCGGCAGTGGTGGGTCGCCGATGGCCTGGTAGTGCAACACCTCGCCGGCATGCAGCAACATCAACCCGCCGTGCTTGTAAGACGCCACCGCCACCGCCCGGCCGCCGTGGTCCAACTCGACAAAACCGAAATCCACTTCGCGCACAACACCGCCACCGGCGCTGGCCGGCGCTGTGCCCGCAGCCTTGCCGGCTTGGCCCAGCCCGGCCAGGATGGCCACCAGGCCCAACACCACCAGCACGGCCGGTACAACCAAGCGTGCAGCGCCAGCACCGCGCCCGGCGTGGCCGGCCTGGCCCTTGCGCCCCAGCAGTTGGACTGCCAGCAGAACCCCACCAGCACCCAACAGCGCCGCACCGACCAGCAGCAGGGTCATCGGGTTGGGGAACACGGGCGCAGGTCCGGGCTCATGGGCGGCGGGTGGTGAAGCTGGTCTCGACATAGCTGGCATTGCCACCCGGCCCAATGCCGCCCAGTGCCAGCTTGTAGTGCGTGCCAGCCCGCAGCGCACCATCCGGCACCGGCCATTGCCGGGCTGTGGCCGGCATCACCGCTTGCACCACCTTCTGGCCGGTCTTGTCGTCCTCGATCGACAGGGTCTGGCGGCTGCTGCCCTGGCCCACATCCCAGCGCAAGACCAAGCCCCGAACTGCCACCGATTGCGCATCGGCTGCCGGGAAGCGCCAGCGCGCCGGGGCGGGCAACTGGTGATCCAGCACCACCGCACCGGCCAGCGTCCGGCCCGCCACGGTGGTGCCGGTGAAGGCGTAGCGCCCTGCGGGGTAGTCGGCCAGCAGCTTGCCCAGGTCCTTGGGTTCTGGTGATTCAAACACCAGCGTGCGCAGCCCCAGGCGGCTGTCGCCTGACTTCAAGTCCAGCAAGGTTCGGCCATCGGGCGCCACCAGCTTGAGTGCCGACAAACCAATATCACCACTCTTGACCTCGATCACCACCTCATGGTCCTGGTCGGTGACATTGCGCTCGATGCGCATGGCCAGCGCAGCAAAGCGGTCTTCGGCCCCTACCGGCAGCGCTGCGGCAGCCACCAAGACCCAGCCGGCAGACCATCGGCCACAGTGCCTACCGCGCCTCATTTTCCGATCCCATGCTCAATGCCCGACAACTCCACCGCGCCCCAGGTCACGATCTTGGTGCCCTCGGCAGGGCCTTCGGTGTAATGCACGGTGTCGCCGTCGATCGTCTTCACCTTCAGGGATGCCCGCTTGAAGGCCGTGGGCGACAGGCTGACATAGACCCACTCCTTGCCCTGCGGGTCATACAGCAGCGTGGTGTAGGGCAGGCTCATGTGATCACCCTCCTTCTTGGCCTCGGCAAACTCAAAGCGCAGGCGCTTGGCGGCCTCCTCTGACAACGTGATGCGCTGGATGCCATCAGCCTCGGGTGTCATGCTGGAGTGTTTCACTGGCGTGGCATGGCCGCCCCCGCTGTCGCCCTTGGAGCAACCCTGCAAGGTGCAGGCCAAGCTCACCAGCAGCAGCGGCGCCAAATTTTGCGGTGAGTTCATGACGGTCCTTCGCAAGGCGTGCGTTGATGTGAGGTGCTGCCGCAGGCCGATCAGCCAACTGCACCGACGGGTTTCAGCGCGGCCTGCGGCTGCACCACCGGCCGGCCGAAACGCAAGTAGAGCGCTGGCACCACAAACAGGTTGAGCACGGTCGACGTGACCAAGCCACCGAGGATCGCAACCGCCATCGGGTGCTCGATCTCATTGCCGGGGATGGTGCCCGCCACCACCAGCGGCAGCACTCCGATACCGGCCGCCAGCGAGGTCATCAGGATTGGCGACAGCCGTTCCTTGGCGCCGCGCACCACCAGCGCACGGCCAAACACCTCGCCCTCAAAACGCTCCAGGTGCTGGAAGTGGTTGATCATCAGGATGCCGTTGCGGGCGGCGATGCCCAGCACAGTGAGCAGGCCCACCAGCGTGCCCAGCGACAGGATGCGGTCGCCCAGCGCGGTGGCCAACACACCACCGACCAAGGCAAACGGCAGGGTCAGCGCCACCAAGGCCACCAGACGCCCACTGCCAAAGGCGGTGTGCAGGATCACCAGAATCAGCGCCACCGCCACGCCCGACAGCAGCAAGAGCCGCCGTTCGGCCAGTTGCCGCTCTCGGAACTCACCCAGCACCTCAGCGTAATAACCGCGCGGCAACTCAACCTGCTTGAGTTTTTCTTCCAGTGCGCGGGCCACCGTGCCCAGGTCACCGCCGGCAGCCACATCGGCTTTCACGTCCACCCGGCGGGTGCTGTTTTCGCGCAGCACTACATTGGGCGCCGGCTTGATCGATACCTTGGCCACGTCACCCAGCCGCACCTGACCACCACTGCGTGTGTCGATCATCAGGTCGTTGACACCGTGGATGCTGTTGCGGTGGCGTTTGTCGCCCCAGACATGCACCTCGAAGTTTTTACCATCACGCCAGATGTCACCCGCCTCTTCGCTGGCGACAAAGATGGACGCGGTGCGGCGCACGTCGCCAGGCTTGATGCCGTAACGCGAGGCTTTTTCAAGATCGACCTCGATCTGCACCTGCGGCACCTCGGTGACCAGATCAACATGCGGATGCACCACGCCGGGTATGGTGCCCAGCAGGGTTTCGATCTCCTTGGCCTTGTCGCGCATCACCTGCAGGTCGTCGCCACTGATGCGCACCACCAGGCCATGGCCAACACCGCTGATCACCTCCTTGGTGCGCTCCTTCAGGTAGGTCTGCACATCACGCTGCAGGCCCGGGTAGGCGTCCACAACCGCCTGCACCTTGGCCACCGTCTGGTCGTAGTCCACCTTGCGGTCGATGCTGATCCAGTTCTCGGCGAAGTTCATGCCCACTGGTTCGTCCGACAAAGTGCCCTGGCCGATGTGGGCCCCAAAGTTGCGCACCCCGGGAATGGCCAGCAAGTCCTGGCTGGCGGCCTTGACGATGCGCAGCATCTCGTCGTGCGAGGTGCCCGGCCGTGTCAGCCAGTGCATCAGAAAGTCGCGCTCTTTGAAGGCCGGGAACAGGCCCTGCCCCAGCAGGGGCACGGTGATCACGCCAGCCAGCACGAACACCGCCACGGTGGCGTAAGCCCGGCCCGGGCGGTCGACCAGCCGCTCCAGCAGGCTGGCGTAGCGCTGCTGCAACCACAGCGCCACCGGCGACTCGTGGCGCTCCAGTGGCGCGTTTTTCAACATCACCAGCGCCAGTGCCGGTGTCAGGGTCAGCGCCACCACCAGTGAGGCCAGGATGGCCAGCGCATAGGCCGATGCCAATGGCCGGAAGAACGAACCCGCCAGCCCCTCAAGCATGAAGATCGGCAGGGTCGAGGCCACGATGATGAAGGTGGCGTGGATAATCGGCGCGCGCACTTCCAGCGAGGCCTGCAGGATCACCGAGGCGGTGCTTTGCGTGCTGCCCTCGCGGCGGCGCTGGCGCAGCCGGCGCACGATGTTTTCCACGTCAATGATGGCGTCGTCCACGATCACGCCCAGCGCGATCACCAAGCCGGCCAGCACCATGGTATTGATCGACGCACCGGTGAGCTTGAGCACCAGGCCGGCGGCCACCAGCGACACCGGGATCGACAACATGCTGATCAGCGCCACCCGCCATTCGTAAAGAAACAGCAGCAACACCACCACGATCAGCACAAAGCCGATCAGCATCGCGGTGCCCAGGTTCTGCAGCGCGTCCTCAATGAAGGTGGCTGGGCGGAAGATCGTGGTGTCGATCTGGATGCCTGGCAGGCCCGGGCGCATTTGCTCGAGTGCCGCTTCGACGCCGCGCGTGACCTCCAGGGTATTGCCCCAGGCCAACTTCTCGACGATCAGCATCAGGCCGATGCCGTCGTTGATGACGGCGTCGCCGTTCATGTGGGGCTGGGTGTCGCGCACGATGGTGGCCACATCGCCCAGCAGCACCTGCACACCGCCATCCGGGGCTTTCTCATGTTTTTCCACCGGCATCTTGGCCAGCTCGGTGGGCGTCAGGTTGGGCAGGATGTGGCGGATGCCCAGCCGGTGGGTGCTGGTGTCGATAAAGCCGCCGGTGCCGATCTCGTGACCACTGACATGCTTGAGCATGCCCACATCCAGCGCATCGGCCGCCGCCTCCATCACGCCATTGATGGTGACGTTTTTCTGGCGCATCTTTTCGGCATCGGCATGCACCTGCAGCACATTCCAGCGGTCGCCCCAGATCGCCACGTTGGCCACGCCCGGCACCATCATCAGGCGCGGGCGGACCGTCCAGTAGGCGGTCAGCGCGGCGTCGATCAGGTTGTGGGTGGTCTTGTCCTTGACCGTCATGCCGATCTTCATGACCCGGCTGGTCGACGACAGTGGCTGGATCATGAAGGGCGAGGTGGCCCAGCGTGGCAGCTGGGCGGTGACGGCCGTCACCCGCTCTTGCACCCGCAGGCGGGCATCCATCAGGTTGGTGCCGGGCTTGAAGATCATCACCACGTCTGACAGGTCATTGACCGAGCGGGTGCGCAGCACATCCAGCCCGGCCACACCGGCCAGCGCCTGCTCCATCGGCACGGTGACCAGGGATTCGACATCCGCCGCCGGCATGCCCAGGCACAGCACCTGCACCTCCACCCGGGGCGGCGCAAACTCGGGGTACACATCGACCGGCATGTCGCGGAACTGCGAAGTGCCGAAGCCAATCATCAGCGTTGCCAAGACCAGCATCAGGTAGCGCAGCCTCAGGCTGGTACTCACGATCCAGCGCATCATGGTGATGCTCCTTGCAGTGGTTGTTGCAGATCACCGGCCGGGCCGCCAGCACCAGGCCCGGATGCCGGCAGCCAGTGGCAGCGCACCCTAGGGTTCAGCTGTGGGCTTTGGGTTCCCCCATGGCCATCGTCAGATCGGGTGCCTCCAGCGGTGGCGCAAAACGCGGGTACAGCGCCGGCAAAACCAGCAGGTTCTGCAAGGCCGCGCCCAGCAGACCCAGGCCCACCACCAGCGCCATTGGCATCACCACCTCCAGGCCAGCCGACATGCCCCATACCCACAGCGGCGCCAGTGCCAGCAGGCTGGCGGCGATGCTCAGCAACAGCGCGCCACTGCCGTCTTGCGCGGCACGCGTGACAACCGCCGCAGACGGCGTCAGGCCCTCCCTGCGTTCTATCCGCCGGCAGCGCTCGACAAACTGCAGGCCGCCCCGCGCTGTAAACGCCAGCACCACCAGCAGCCCGGTGAGTGACAGCAAGGACAGCCACTGCCCGGCCAGCAGCCCAGCCAACGCCGCCGCGCCCAATGGCACCAGCAGGCCGGCAAACAACAGCAGGCCCAAGGACCAGCTCTCCAGCCGTGCCTGCAGCAGAAAGTACAGCGTGATGCAGGCCGCCAACCCATACAGCAGCAGCTTGCGCAGCAGCTGTTCACGCTCGGTGGCCTCGCCCATCACTTCCACATGGTGCTCGGACGGGAAGTTGATGCTTTTGAGGCGCTGCTCGGCGGCTTGCGCGGCCGATTCCAGGCTGCGGCCCTGCACCTGCGCAACCACGTCGATGTAGCGCGAAACCGCATCGTGCGGAATCACCGATGGGTTGGGCTTGACACGCACATCGGCCACATCGCCCACCCGCACCTGGCTGTCACCGGGGCCATCGACCAGGGTGTCTTTGACCGAGTCAACACTGTTGCGCTGCTCGGCCCGGCCCCACACCACCACGTCGAAGATCTTGCTGTCCTCAAACAGTTGACCGGCGGTGATGCTGGACAGCATCGTGGCGGCCGCCCGCCGCACATCGCCGGGCTTGACACCCTTGGCCGAGGCCTTGTCGACATTGACCTCGACCTCGATCGTCGGCTCAACCACCGGGACACTGACCTTGGGCGCCGTGATGCCACCGATCTCGGCGATGGCCTTGGCCACTGTCTCGGCCTTGGCCATCAACACCGCGTAATTGCGGCCATAGACACGCACCACCAAGCCGTCGGTGTTGCCGGTGGTGAACTGGCGCAAACGCAGGTTGGGGTAGGCCCCGACCACGCTGCTCATGCCGGCCTGGCCCTTGGCTGCGGCCTGCACTGCCGCCAGGGTGGTGTCGTAGTCGGTATCGGGCTTCATGCTGACCCAAAGGTCGGCGGTGTCGACATTGGCGACCAGATCGGAGGTCGAGGCGCGCCCGATGTGAGCGTCCACGCTGCGCACGCCAGCGACACCGCGCATCGCTGTCATCGCTTGCCCGACCCGGGTGCGCATCGCCGTCAGCGAGGTGCCCGGCTCGGCCTGCAAACGCACCAGCACATCGCGGTCCTTCAACTCGGGCAACAGGCTTGCGCCCAGCAGCATCGGAACCACCACCACGCCCACCAGCGCCAGCACTGCGGCGGCGCCCACCGCCACCACGGGCGCGGCTTGCACCCGGTGCAGCAGGCCCAGGTAAGCGCCGGCCAGTGGCGCCGCACGTGGCGCAGCACCCGGCGCAGCGAGCAGAAAGCTGGCCAGGGCTGGTGTGACCAGCAGCGCCACCAGCGCCGACACCACCACCGCCGTGCCATAGGCCAGGGCCAGCGGTTTGATGAAGTCACCGGCCACGTCATTGAGCACCCAAAGCGGTGCCACTGACAGCAGCACGATCACCACCGTGGTGACCACTGGCCCGGCCGCCTGATGGGCTGCAGCCGCCAGCACATCGAAGCGCCCGACCGCAGTGGTCTTGGCACTGGCCTCGGACCAGCGCCGCCGCATCGTGTCGACCCCGACAACCGCATCGTCGATCAGCAGCGACAACGCCAGCACCATGCCGGCGATGATCGGCAGGTTCAGGCTCAAGCCCTGAGAAGACAGCACCAGCCAGGTGGTACACAGGCTCAAGATCAGTGCGATGGCGCTGACCAGCGCGGCGCGCCAGCGCATGAAAAAGGCCAGCACCAGCACGCCGGCCAAGACCAGGCCTGCACCCAGGCTGCCAATCAAGTTGCGGCGGGCCTCATCAACATAAGCAGAGGCGCGGTAGACCCGGGTATTGATGTCGATGCCCTTCATGCCAGGTCGCATGGCGTCCAGAGCGTGCTCCACGTCGCTGGTCACCTTGAAGATGCTGGAGTCCGGCGTGCGCTCAACCACCATCAGCAAGCCCGGGGCATCGCCCGTCAGCACGGAATCACCGATCAGCATTTGGTGGCCTTCGGTCACCTCGGCCACCTCGCCCAGCGTGACCGGCACCGGCAGGTCGGATTCAATCGTGATGCGCGCCAGTTCTTTGGCGCTCTTGATCGGCTGGGTGTGGTTGATCGAGATGCGCTGGTGCGCGGTGTCGATAAAGCCACCGGTACCTGGGGTCGATGCCTCGACATAGGTCAACGGCGACGACCACATCGCATTGGCAGTGGTGCGGATCACTTCGTCGAGATTGAGCTTGGCCAGGCGCAGCCGGTGCGGGTCGACCAGCACCTGCAGTTGCCGGTCACGCAAGCCCCAGATGGACACGTTGGAAACCCCCGGCACCGCCAACAGGCGCTGCCGCACCTTCCAGCGCGCCAGCGTGGACAGGTCGACCAGCGAGGTTTCCGTGGAGCTCATCGAGAAGATCAGCGCCCGGTTGATGGTGGCCGAGGGCTGGATCACATACGGCGGCTTGGACACTGCGGGCAATGCCGGCACCATTGTCAAACGCTCTTGCACCACCTGGCGTGCCCGCACATCGTTGGCACCCGACTCGAAAGTCATCTCCACCGCTGACAGACCTGGCGCCGACTTGGAGCGGATCTTGTGCAGCCACGGGATGCCGGTAAAAAACTCCTGCTCCATCGGATTGGTGATGAGGTTCTCGACCTCCTCGGGCGACAAGCCCAGGGCCTCGGTATGCACCTCCACCTTCACCGGCCCGAAGTTGGGCATCACCTCCACGTTGGCCTCCCACACCCTGGCCAGCCCAATCGCCAGCAGGATGGCCGCCAGGGCCATGACCATCAATCGGAACTTGACACTGGTCGATACGATCGACTGGATCATGGCGTCCTCCGCGACTGACATAACACACACCACGAGCGTGCAAACCGCCTGCGGAGCCTTGCGACTGCCGTGCCCTGGCACGGCAGAAGTGCCACCAAGTAGCCACCCCAGACCGGGTCCAGCGGCGTTGCCTTTAGGCAAGTCATTTCATCGTAGACCTGGTTTCATTTTGTTCACACCCCCAGTTCGAATCAACTGCGACGCTGCCGCTCGGCTTGCCCAGGCCCGGCCTGCGGTGCTTCAATCCAGACACCGGGCAACTGGACCCCAACTGAACCGATGCAGCGCGCTGGCAGGCCATGCCGCAGTCAAGCGGGCGCCAGGCCAAAGGCCTTCAGCACAACAGTGGAGCCACCGTTGGTGGGCGCAACGGCCTGGCATGTGCAACCGCAGTGTGGTGCGACCATGGTGGCGCGCTGGCAGTGCAGCTTTAGGAGATGGCAATGCGACTTTTCATACGGCAAGGCTCATCGATGGGGGCGCTCTGGCTGGCCCTTGCGGCGGTCTCTGGCATGGCCCAGGCGCAGCCCGCTGCAGTGATGGGCACCGAAGAGTTCGGCTTGACGCCCAAGCAGTTGGTGGAGGCCGTGACCAAAGTGGAGGGGCTGATTGCCAAGTGCATGCGCGACCAGGGCTTTGACTATGTGGCGGTGGACTACCAGACCGTGCGGCGCGGCATGAATGCCGACAAAACCCTGCCCGGCATGAGCACCAAAGAGTTTTTTGCCAAGCACGGCTTCGGTGTGTCCACGCTCTACACCGGGGAGCCACCGCAACTGGCCAAGGGCTACAGCCCGGGTCGCGAGGGCCTGGGTGAGCGCAACATCCAGAACTACCTGCGCTTGGCGCCGGCTGAGCAGGTGGCCTACAACCGCGCATTGCTGGGTGAAAACACCGGCGCCACCTTTGCCGTCAGCCTGGAACAAGAGAACTTCTCGCTCACCGGCGGCTGTACACGCAAGGCGGTGGTGCAAGCCTTTAAGGGCGATGAACTGACGGCCAATTACTACAACCCCAAGGACGCCTTGATCAACAAAGACCCGCGCATGAAGGACGCCATCCGCAAATACGCGGCGGCGATGCGCAAGGCCGGCTTCAACTACAACCATCCCGATGAAGTGGAGGCCGACATCCAGCGCCGCCTGCTCGCCCTGAGCAATGGCGGCACCGTGCCGGTTGCGCGCATGTCGCCAGCCCAGTTGGCAGGCTTGAAGGAACTGCAGGCCTACGAGCTGAGCGTGGCCGTCAAGCACCTGCAGTTGATCGAGACCATCGTCGACCCGGTGGCCGACAAGGTTGAAGAAGCCATGCTGGCCCGCAAGCCCCAATAACGGCCGTCAGGCAATGGCCCTGAACCGCAGAACCACGCTGGCCTGGGTGCTGGCCGCGGCGGCCCTCACCGCCGGGGGAGCGTGGTGGCTGGGCGCCCGCATCGAGTCGCCCGCCGAAGCAGCGGCCCGCACTGCGCCACCGCCGCCATCGCCGATCCTGGTGCCGGTGGAGCAGCGGGTGCTCAGCTCGACCATCGTCACCCGTGGCACCGGCCGCTTCGGCACACCGCAGAAGCTGTCGATCGCGCCGTCGGCACTCAAGCCTGGCGCCGGGCTGATCTCCACCTTGCCGGCCCGCAATGCCCAGTTGCAGGAGGGCTCCTTGCTACTGATCGCCTCGGGCCGCCCGGTGTTTGTGCTGCAAGGCCGGGTGCCGGCCTACCGCGACATGGGCCCGGGCATGGCGGGCGACGACATCCGCCAGCTGGAACAGGCGTTGGCTCGCCTGGGCTTCAACCCGGGCCCGGCGGACGGCCACTTCGACCAGCAGACCGCTGCGGCGCTGAGCCGTTGGTATGCCAGCCACAAGCTGGAGCCGTTCGGCCCCACCCGCGAGCAAACCCTGGCGCTGGCCACTTTGGAGCGCGACGCCGCCGAGGCGGAACGCGCGCTGGTCGGTGCCACCGTTGCCGCCGCCGCCGCCAGGCTGTCGGTGGACACCGCCAGGTCCGCCGCCGAGCATGCGGGCACGGTGGCCAGCGCAGAGTTGGCCAGCCGGCAGGCCGATGCACGCCGGCTGCGCGATGACCAGAACTTTTCTCTGGCACTGGAAGCTGAACGCGCCAGGGCCACCCACGCCGAACGCGCCGCTGCCGCCGAGTTGCAGGCGCTGCTGGCAGAACGCGCGCTGATCGTGCTGGACCCAAGACAGCCGGCCACCGCGCGCGCCGCCATCGAGGCCAAGCTGGCGCTGGTCCGGGCGACACAAGACAAGGTTTACCTTGAGGGCCAATTGGCCGTGCAGGCGGTTGAACGCGAAACCGGCCAGGCCAGGTCGCAGGTCGGCGTCTCGGAATCAGCATTGCGTACCGCCCAATTGGAGGGGCGCAAGCAGGTTCAGCTGGCACTTGATGCCCAGCGCCTGGCCGATGCCGACCAGCGCAGCGGCGCTGAGCGCGCACGGCGCCTGGCCGCCGACCTGGCCACCTTGCGCAGCAAGCTGGGGGTGCAGTTGCCGTTGGATGAAATCGTGTTCGTCGCCAACCTGCCAATCCGGGTGGACGAGGTGCCGGTGCTGGTGGGCGCCCCGGCAGTGGGGCCGGTGCTGGCCGTCACCGACAACCAGCTGGTGATCGACGGGTCGCTGACGCTTGACACCGCCCAGCTGGTCAAGCCCGGCATGCCGGTGGCCATCGACGAGACCGACCTGGGGATCAAGGCCAAGGGCACGGTGCTGCAGGTTGCGTCCACACCCGGCACCCGTGGCCTGGACGGTTATCACGTCTACATCGAGGTGCGTGTCACCGAGGCGGTGGGCAAGCTGGACGGCGTGTCGATGCGGCTGAGCATCCCCACCGAATCCACCCAAGGCCCGGTGCTGGCAGTGCCCACCAGTGCGCTGACACTGGCGGCCGACGGCAGCAGCCGGGTGCAGGTGCAGGATGGCAACAGCCTGCGCCATGTGACGGTGCAGCCAGGCCTGTCAACGGGTGGTTATGTGGCGATCAAAGCGGTGAACGGCAACTTGCAGGCCGGCCAACTGGTGGTGGTGGGCTACAAACAGGCCGCCACCAAGGGCAGCCCATGAGCGCGCCAGGCCGCCAGCAGCCGGAGGCTGCTGTCCTTCGACAGGCGCAGCATGAAGGTGCTCCGGTCAGCACAGCGTCGCCAGCCCGCGGCAGCGTGGTGCTGCAACTCGAAAAAATCTGCCGCCGCTTTGGCAGCGACCCGGCGGTGGACGCGCTGGTCGACATCGACCTGGTACTGCACCAGGGTGACTGGCTGGCCATCACCGGGCCGTCGGGGTCGGGCAAATCCACCCTGCTCAACGTGATGGGCTGCCTGGACCAGCCCACCTCGGGCACCTACCGCATCGACGGCATCGACGTCACTACCCTCAGCGACGACCAGCGCGCCGGGGTGCGCAGCCGGCGCATCGGCTTTGTCTTCCAGTCCTTCCACTTGCTGCCCTACCGCAGCGTGCTCGAGAACGTGATGCTGGCCGAGGTCTATCGCGGTCAGTCGGCCACTGGCCGGCGCGAGCGCGCACTGGCGGCGGTGGCGCGGGTGGGCTTGAGTGCGCGGGCCGAGTTCCCGCCTTACAAGCTGTCGGGCGGTGAGCGCCAGCGTGTGGCCATTGCCCGGGCGCTGATGGGCTCGCCCAGCCTGCTGCTGTGTGACGAGCCCACCGGCAACCTTGACAGCGTGTCCAGCCAGAGCATCCTGGCGCTGTTTGCCCAGCTCAACCGCGAGGGCCTGGCGCTGGTGGTCGTCACCCATGACGAAGCGGTGGCGCGCCTGGCGGCACGCCGGGTCCACATCATCGACGGCCGGCTGCATGACCGGGCTGATACCGCGCCGGCCGACCTGCAGACGCCTGCGGCTTTGGCGCCGGCCCGCCTGCCGGTGCAGGGCTCACGCATCACCTGGCGCGACCTGATCGACGAGGCGCTGGCCGGTGTCTTCTCGCGGCCCGGGCGCATGGTGCTGACGGTGCTGGGGGTGGTGATCGGCTTGAGCGCACTGGTGGCCACGCTGGGCCTGACCAGCACCGCCGGCAACCGCATCATCAGCCAGTTCGACCAACTGGCCGCCACCGAGTTGTTCATCAGCGCACGACCGGGCCAGACCACCGGCACCATCGACCCACGCGCCCTGCCCTGGGACGCCCAGGCGCGCTTGCAGCGGCTCAACGGCGTGGTGGCCGCTGGCACGCTGAGCGAGGTGGCGGTGGGCAACAGTCTGGTCAGCGCGTCCCCGGTGCATGACCCGCTGGGCCAGAGTGCCTTCAAGCTGGGCATCAGGGCGGCCTCCTCGTCGCTGTACCCGGCGGTGCGGGCCCGGCTGGCCAGCGGCCGCCTGCTGGACGAGGGCCACTCAGCGCGCGCCGACAAGGTGGCGCTGATCGGCACCGAGGTGGCCGCCAGGCTGGGTGTTGCCGAGCTGCAGCAACTGCCGGCGATCTTTGTCGGCGACCACCTCTTCCTGGTGGTAGGGGTGCTGGCCGACGTGGGCCGCAAACCCGAGCTGCTGAGCTCGGTGATCATCCCCGAAGGCACGGCACGGCGCCACTTCGGCCTGCTCGGGCCGGGCCTGGTGGTGGTCGAAACCCGGGTGGGCGCGGCCAAGTTGATCGCCGAGCAGGCGCGCTACGCCTTGCGCCCCGACGACCCACGCAGCCTGCGGGTGGAGGTGCCGCCCGAGCCGCAACGTGTGCGCGACGATGTGCAGTCCGACCTGCGGGTGATGTCGCTGCTGTTGGGCGGGCTGTCCTTGGTGGTGGGGGCCATCGGCATCGCCAACATCACGCTGGTGGGTGTGATGGAGCGCACCGCCGAGATCGGCTTGCGCCGGGCGCTGGGCGCCACCCGGCGCCACGTGGCCGCGCAATTCCTGATGGAGAGCGCTTCGATGGGCGGCATCGGCGGCGTGATCGGCGCCAGCCTGGGGGTGCTGGTGGTGGTGGCCGTCTCGGCCTGGGAAATGTGGACACCCGTGCTCGACCCCGTGGCCGCGCTGACCGCGCCGCTGGTGGGTGCGCTGATCGGCCTGGTGTCGGGCACCTACCCGGCCTTGCGCGCCGCCCGGCTGGAGCCGGCCGAGGCCTTTCGCCATTGACCATGGGAGCATCGACATGACAAGCCGGCCAGGTGTGATGCCATCCTTGTTGCTGAGCGGGCTGCTGGGCCTGGCCGCAGCCGACGCCAAGGCCCAGACCGCCGATGCCGAGACCCTGGCCGACCTGCAACGCGCGGTGGCGGCACTGCGCGCCGAAAACCGTGCGCTGTCCGAACGCCTGCGGGTACTGGAGGCGCAGCCGCCAGCGCAGCACGCCACCACCACCGCTGCCGCCGCCGCCGCGACCATTGACGCCAGCGCCGCGCCAGCGCCAACCGACAGCCAGCGCAGCAGCGCAACCACCACGGCGGATCGGCTGGACGCCCAGCGCCTGGCGCGCCGGGTGCTGGAGCTGGAGAGTGCTCAAGTAGCGCAGCAAGACGCGGTGCGCCGGATCATCCGCGAGTCGGTCTCCACGCTGGGCTCAAAGATCAACGAGGCCGCCTCGCTGGGCGGCACCCTGGCCGTTTCGGTAGGGCAACGACAGGATTTCTCGGGCCAGCGCCAACGCATTTTTGGCCTGTCGACCGCCGACCTGGAGCTTGAGATCCAGGCCAACGACTGGGCCATCGGCCGCATCAAGTTCGAGTACATCGACAGCGCGCGCAGTGGCGTCAGCAGCGGCAGCGCTGCCAACTCCGGCAACGATCGGCTGACAGTGGACACCGCCTACCTCACCTTGGGCGATGCACGCCGCTTTCCCCCGGTGCTGAGTGTGGGCCGCATGGTGCTGCCCTTCGGCATCTCCACCGGCCACCCGGTGGCCGATGTGCTGTCGCTGGGCACACCCTTGACGGTGGAGGCCTTCGAGATGCGGCAAAACGCCATGGCCCTGGGCCTGCACTGGCCAACGCCGCAGCCCGGCCCGCCGGGCCCGCCGGTGGTGGCACCGCCGGCGCGCGGCCAACTCATCCGGCCGTGGCTGGTGGCGGCAAGCCAACGCCTGGGCTATGCGGCACCGGCCACAGCGCCGGCACGCTTGCCGGCCATGCTGCTCAACCCCGAGCCACCACCTTGGCATGCGGGGGTGTATGTCTTCGATGGGCTGACCGGCTCGCTGGCATCAAATTTTGGCGCGGTCGCGGGCTACCGGGGCAAGGGCCACTGCGGTCAGCGCTTCGAAGACCTGCCGCGCCACGGCCTGTGCCCCTGGGCCGTGAATGTTGATGTGGCCTACAACAGCTCGATTTTCAACAGCCGCTTTCTGCAGGCCGAGTACGCCGATGTGCTGGGCCGCATCGGTCGGGTTGCCGGCCTGTCGGCCAGCGTCAAGGCCAACCTGGGGCCAATGGCGCTGGTGGGTGAATGGAACGGGGCGCTGCGCAGTGCAAGCTTG
Organism: Betaproteobacteria bacterium; assembly: GCA_043759535.1. GTDB lineage: Bacteria > Pseudomonadota > Gammaproteobacteria > Burkholderiales > Burkholderiaceae_C > Pseudaquabacterium. Next base: position 21,771 of record JAYVLI010000223.1, read on the forward strand.
ACCGATGACCTGGGGCGCGCCATCCATCTGCGCCCGTCGGCCTGGCAGTTGTCGCTGGGCTACCAACTCGACTGGAACCCGTGGCTGCAGGAGATCGGTGCCCAGGGCAGCTACCTGGCCTTGGGGCTGTCGCGCAGCCAGGGCCTGGCAGGCACCAGCGGCCTGGCTGCGGGTTTGGCCGGGCGGATGGGCGCTCTGCCGCGCCAGCGCCTGTTCCTCACTGCGGGCGAATGGGTGCAGGAGGGCCTGCGCCTGGCGCTGGAGTTCGGCCGTGAATGGGATTACCCGGTCACCGACGGTGGCACCGGGCGTGCCGTCAACAGCTGGGTCACGAGCCTGACCTATGCCTGGTAGGGCTGGCCCCAGCGCCCGGTGAAGCGGCGGCAGTCGCCAGCCGGTCAGGGCTTGCGCCAGCTCACCTTGGCCGCAGCAAACATGCGGCCCAGTTCGCCGCTGCTGGCCAGCGTATTGAGGGCGCCCTGCAGCGCCTGCGCCAGATCGTCGGCCGACGTTTTGACCGCCATGCCTACCACCCAGCCGTCGCGCATGCGTGGCGACGGCAGCGGCGCAATCGTGTCGCGCGCATCGCCGGCCAGCACCGCCTCCAGCTCGGACGCCTGGCCTGCCGCGGCCGCCACTTCACCCCGCTGCAGCGCCTGCGCAGCCGCCGCACCGTCTTTCCACTGGGTGCTGGAGCTGCTTGCGGTATGTGCCACTCTCAGCGCCGATCAGCAACCAGCCGGCCAGGCTTTGGCCAGGCACGGCCACCTTTTTACCCAGCAGATCCTCCAGCGTGTCGAGCTTGGGCGCAGCCTGCGGGTCGCGGGCGATCATGATGCGCTGACGCCAGTCAGGCGCAAAGATGTTGACCTGCGGGTTGGCGGCCATCGGCGGCCGGTCTACCGGCACATGCAGCAGCACATCGGCCGGACCAAAACCCAGGCAGTGGCCCTTCCAGACCATGTTGCGCAGGTCGTCGTGCATGTCCTCACCAGCGGTAAACGGCAGCAGGCTGAGCTTGAGCCCAAAGCCTTTGGCCAACCCCGCTGCCAGGGCCACATCAATGCCCTGGCCTGCGGTGTTGAACGGCGGCATGTCGTTGTAGACACCCACCACCAGCGTGCCCCGCTTGCGGATGCGCTGCAGCGCGGGTTTGTCTTGCGCCTGCGTGGGCAGGGCCAGGCTGGCCAGCCCGGCACCCGCGCCCAGCAGCCACTGGCGCCGCCTCACAGGGGCTTCTCGCGCCGGGTTGCCAGGTAAGTCTTGATGGACCACATGGCCTCCTGGTTGAGGATGCCCTCAAACGGTGGCATGTAGACCGCGCCGTTGCGCACCTTGCCGCGCCGCACGCTGCCCATGTGGTGGTCGTCCATCTCAGCGGTGCAGGCGGTTTTTTTCTTGGCGTCTTTGCATCGGCGCGCAATCGTTGTCCAGCTTGCGCAGGTCGGGTGCAATGCCGCCCGAGATGGCCTCCAGCCCGTGGCGGCGGGCGCAGTTTTGGTTGTAGGCCGAGCTGCCGATTTTCACCGCCGTGTCGTTGTTGTGAAAAGGGTTCTCGGGCCGCCATGCCCATGCATCACCCAGTTCGGGCAATGCTTTGGTATCCACCGCCTGCGGCGTGACATCGCCGTGGGCCAGGGCCAGGCCTGGGGTCAGGCCGGCCAGCGGCAGACTGGCCAGCAAGCCGGCGCGCCGGATCGAACGCGAAAGTGGGTGCGACATGGTGTTGTCTGCGTCCGGCGATAAAAGCTGTTTGGCGCAGCAGTTTGCAATCGGCGTGCCACGCTGAAAATGGGGCTTGCGTGACGTCCCGCATGCGGGCCAAGCCCCAGCGGGTTGCGCCGAATTTGAACGGGGCCTGCTGGCCTGGTCGGCCACCTGACCTACTATTCATTTGGTCAGCCGCGCCGTTGCGCCAGTTTGTGACATACCGCCTGGCCTGTTGCCTGCAATCGTGACAGTTGGCGCGGCCGGCAGGCCAGCGCACACACCGGCACACAAGCCGGGCCACACGCCAGCACACAAGCCGGCCCACAACACGGCGCTTTGATCGCGAGTCGGCCAGAGACAAGCCGCCATGTCTGGCGGCGCCAGGAGCAGCACAGCATGCGCGGACCTTTTCACCCGAATTTTGGCAGCGTTGGTACACGGCGTGGCACCGACGAGCCACCCCGCCCAATTGCTGCCGGCCTGAAACTGGCGCCCGACCATGTGGACGCCATTGACCAGTCGCATGAGCGCTGCGCGGCACTGGGGGTGTCGCGCATTGAGCGGCCTGACCATTCACCGCTGGGCCGGTCTGACCTGGCGGTGGTGCGTGACCGCAACCTGCGCCTGCATGACCATGCCGCACCGGTGATGGAAATGCTGTTTGAGCAAATCGTCAACACCGACAGCATGGTGGTGTTGTGTGATGCCACCGGCACCATCATCCACTCCATCGGCGACGATGATTTTTTGGCCAAAGCGTCCAAGGTGGCACTGCAGCCGGGGGTCAACTGGAGCGAGCAGACCAAGGGCACCAATGCCATCGGCACCGCGCTGATTGAGGAGGTGCCCACGCTTGTGCATGCCGATGAGCACTACATGCATGCCAACCATTTTTTGACCTGCTCGGCCGCGCCCATCCTGGACCCGCGCGGCAACATCCTGGGCGTGCTGGACGTGACGGGTGACCGGGCCAGCTTTCACCAGCACACCATGGCGCTGGTCAAGATGTCGGCCCGCATGATTGAGAACCACTGGCTGACCGACGACTACCACAATGTGATGCGGCTGCATTTCCACAGCCGGGTCGAATTTATCGGCACGCTGATGGAGGGCATTTTGGCCATCAGCGCCGACGGCAAGATCGTGGGCGCCAACCGCGGCGCGCTGGAGCAACTGGGCCTGAGCGGCGCCGCGCTGCGCATGAACAGCCTGGCCACGCTGTTTGGCACCACCGTCAACGCGCTGGTGGACCGTTTCCGCTCCCCTTTGTCCACACCGCTGCCGGTGCATTTGAGCGGTGGCCGGCAGTTCTACATCCACGCCCGCTTCAACTGGCCGGTGTGGACCAGCCTGGCCGAGGCGGTGGGTGGCAATGCCAACAGCGCAGCAGTGCAGCCGCATGAGCCTGGGCCGGTGGTGGCCACCAGCGTGGGCACGCCGGCCATGGCGGCGGCTGTTGCGCCAGCCAGCACGCCCAATCCCGGCGACAACAGCAGCCACCCGATCACTACCAACCAGCCCGGCACAAGCACTGGCGGCCTGGCCCAGCTGCGCACCGGTGATGCCCAATTTGCCAGCCTGATTGACAAGATTCGCCGCGTCATTGACCGCGACATCCCGATGCTGATTTTGGGTGAGACCGGCACCGGCAAAGAGCTGCTGGCACGCGCCATCCACATGGATTCAGTGCGGGCCAAACAGCCGTTTGTGGCGGTCAATTGCGCGTCCATCCCCGAGACCCTGATCGAGGCCGAGCTGTTTGGGTATGAGGACGGCGCCTTTACCGGCGCACGCTGCAAAGGCCAGGTGGGCAAGATCGTGCAGGCCAGTGGTGGCACGCTGTTTCTGGACGAAATTGGCGACATGCCGTTGGCCCTGCAAGCGCATTTGCTGCGGGTGCTGCAAGAGCGCCAGGTCACGCCGTTGGACAGCAACAAAAGCGTGGCGGTGGATGTGTCCATCATTTGCGCCACCCACAGCAACCTGCGCGAGATGATTGACCGCAAGGCCTTCCGCGAAGACTTGTTCTACCGCTTGAACGGCCTGGCCGTGCGCCTGCCACCGCTGCGCGAGCGCACCGACCTGCTGGCCCTGGTGCGCCGCATCCTGGACCAGCTGCACGAGCCCGGCCGCAGCAACCCGCAAGCCGGCAAGGCGCGCCACCTGACACCGGATGCAGACGTGCTGCGCTTGTTTCAGCACTACCCCTGGCCGGGCAATGTGCGGCAACTCTTCAACGTGCTGCGCACGGCGGCGGTGATGGCCGCCGGTGAGCCGCTGATCACCCGGGCGCATTTGTCGGATGATTTTTTGGAGGAGGCGATTGCCGGGGTGCCGGCGGGCATGCCCGCAAGGGTGCTGGCCAGTGTGCTGCCCGGCGCGCCAGCCGGTGTGGCAAGCAACGCCGCACCTGCCCAGGCTGCAGCGGCTGGCGGCAGCACGGCCTGGGCCACCACGGGGTTGCAAGCCCTGCCGCAGGCCCCCGCACCGTCCGGTGCGCCCCACCAGCCGCTGGCCGAGCCGCAGCGCATGCCGTCATCGGCCTGGTCAGACGCGCCTGCCGCGCCGCAGCGCTCACTCGAAGAGATGGAAATTGCTGCCATCCGCCATGCGGTGGACGCGGCCAAGGGCAATATTTCAAAGGCGTCAAAACGCCTGGGCATCAGCCGCAACACCATCTACCGCAAGCTGCGCTGGAACCTGCCCACTTGATGGCTTGATCGGACCGGTTGCTCTGCCGGTTCAGCGCGGCGGCGCGGCCAGCACCAGCGGCTTGACCTGGCGCCAGGCGCGCTGCCAGTTGAAGCTTTGCCAGGGGTGGCCAGCCCAGCCGGCAGGAAAGCCGGACAGGGCCGGTGCAGTGGCGGTGTCGTCATCCCCGCGCTCAATGGCCAGGCGCACCGCCTGCAGCAAAGCCGCCCAGCAGGCGGCATGGCGGGCCGGCGCGCTGCTGTCCATCAACCCGCCTTGGCTCACCCACAAAACGCGCGGCGGGGTCGTCAGCCGCCGCCAGCGCCACGGCCCCAGCCGGCCTGAGTCACCCTGCAGCACGTGCTGGGGCAAGCGCACCGGGGTATCACCCAGGTCGGTGGCGGCGGCTTGCAGGCGTTGGGCCAGGCGGTCAACACAGCGGGCGCATTGCTGGTCCATCGCGTCAGCCACAGCGGCATGGGACCAGTGGCGCAACGGTGGGCCGGCCAACTGGCGGTGTTGCGCGGTGTTGCGCGGTGGGGGCGTGGGTGGGCAGCAGAAGGCCCGCCACGCCCAGCACCAGCTCCGGCCTGGCCCAGGGGCTGATGACATCGCTGGCCCTGCCACCCAGCCGCTGCTGCACCTGGCAGGCCAGCCTGCGGCCAAAGGCCGGTGTGGGGCCACTGCCCAGCGCCCACCAGCGGGCTTGGTGAGCCTGGTGGGCCTGGTGGGCCGGGCCGGTCTGTTGGCCAAGCACCAGGTGCGACACCTGGCTGCGGTCGGCCGCGTCGGCTTCACCCGGTTGGCCGGGCACCCACCACAGCCCGGGGCCCAACCGGTCCATTTGCAGCGGTGGGCCAGCGCAGGCTGCAGCGGTGGCCGGCGCGGCCACCGCGCCGCCAGCGACACTACCACGACCACCACCACCACCATGACCACCACCACGCGCGGCAGCAGCCGCAGCAGCCGCACGCAGCGCCACGCTGCGCGGCCAACACGCTGCGGCCGGTGCGTGTCACCGACCAAGGGTTGACCCTGTGCCAGGCTGGCACGGCGCTGCAACGGACTGTCACAGCCCTGGTCGCTTGGACGGGTGGTGGCCAGCCGCAGCCACGGCCCGCGTGGCTGCAGGCCCACGGCATGTGTCTTGCAG
>JAYVLI010000224.1:0-17573 GCA_043759535.1 Betaproteobacteria bacterium
CATCCCCGGCTGCGAGAGCCTCACAGCCATTGGCGACAACCAGTACGAAGTGCTGATCACCGCGTCAATAGGCCCGGTCAAGGCCAAGTTCAAGGGCAAGCTGCAGTTGGAGAACTTGCAGCCACCTACGTCGTACACGCTGCGGTTTGAAGGCCAGGGCGGCGCCGCCGGCCACGGCAAGGGCAACGCTGAAATCAAGCTGGAAGCCACCGGCCCGCGCACAACCGTGCTGCACTACACCGCCAATGCCACGGTGGGCGGCAAGATCGCGCAGATCGGCTCACGCCTGGTGGACATGGCGGCGCAAAAAATGGCCACCGAGTTTTTTGAGACCTTCAACACCAAGCTGCAGGAGCGTTATGCCGTGGTGGCCGCACCCGAGCCAGCGCCGGTTGCCGCGCCGCAAGGCCTGGTGGCCAAGCTGCTGGCCTGGCTGAAAAAGCTGCTGGGTGGTGCATGACCGCAGGACATGACAGCGGGTCATGGCGCAGGTGATTGGCGGCCCGGCCCGGCTGGGGCAGACTGCCCGGGTAGGTCAGCCCTGGCCGCAGCCCGCACCACCACCGGAGACACCATGCTCACCACCACCGCCCTGCAAGCCCTGCTGGACCCGCTGTTCCCCGGCCTGATGGGGGTGCGCATCACCGCTGCCGCGCCTGACCGGGTGTTGGCCGAGCTGCTGGTGCGGCCCGACTTGTGTACCGCTGGCGGCATCCTGCACGGTGGCGCTTCGATGGCGTTTGCCGACACCCTGGGCGCGGTGGGCACGGTGCTCAATCTGCCGGCCGGCAAGCGCACCACCACCACCGATTCCAGCACCAAGTTCATCGCCTCGGCCAAAGTGGGCACGCTGGCCACTGCGGAGTGCCTGGCGCTGCACCGGGGCCGGTCCACCATGGTCTGGCAGACCAGCATCCACAACGCCGACGGCAAGCTGTGCGCGGTGGTCACGCAGACCCAGCTGGTGTTGGACGCACCGGCCTGATCAGGCTTGGGGTGGCGCCAGGCCGCCCTGGGCAAACAGGGTGTCCAGCGTGCGGCCCGGCAAGGCCTGGGCAAAGCCCTCGAAGCTGCCCACGCTGAATTGGGCAGCTTCGGCGCGGCGGCCGCTCCCTAAAATCACCCGATGAAAGCCCGCGGCGTCCACCTGCAATACAGCTTCGAGACCGACGGCCAGCGTGGCGCGGCCTTGCACAACCCGCTGTTTGATTTGCTCAGCGCGGTGCATGAGCACGGGTCCATCCAGCATGCGACCAAGGCGCTGGGCGCCAGTTACCGCCATATCTGGGGCCTGCTCAAGCGCTGGGAGGACGTGATGGGTGAGCCGCTGGTCACCTGGGCCCAAGGCCAACCCGCCCGCTTGACGCCGTTTGCCGACCGCCTGTTGTGGGCTGAAAAACGCGCTCGCACCCGGCTGACACCGCACATCGAGGCCTTGCGTGCCGAGCTGGAGCGGGTGCTGGCCGAGGCACTGGACGGCAGCCAGCATGTGCTCACCGTGTTTGCCAGCCATGACCTGGGCCTGCCGTTGCTGCAGCACTTGGCCAGCCAGCAGCAGGGCCTGCACGTCGAGCTGCGTTTTGCCGGCAGTGTGGACGCACTGGCCGCGCTGGCCCAGGGCCGCTGCCTGGTGGCGGGCTTCCATGTGCCGCCGCTGCAAGGCGGCTCGGCTCAGTTTGCGGCGGCCTTGAAGCCACTGCTCAAACCCGGCCAGCACAAGCTGATTGGCTGCCTGCGCCGCAACCAGGGCCTGATGGTGCAGCCCGGTAACCCGCTGGGCTTGGCGGGCCTGGCCGATCTGGTGGGTGCTGCCAAACCGGCAATCACAACTGCAGCACCAGCCCGCACCATCCGTTTCTTGAACCGCCAGCCCGGCTCTGGCACCCGCTTGTTGATGGACCACCTGCTGGCCGAGCAGGGCATTGCCCCCACCAGCGTGCCGGGCTACTTTGATGCCCCCGAAGAAAGCCACCTGGCCGTGGCGGCGGCGCTGGCCAGCGGCATGGCCGACGTGGGCCCAGGCATCGAGGCAGCGGCCATGCAGTTTGGGCTGGATTTCATCCCGCTGATCACCGAGGACTACTACCTGGTCTGCCTCAAAGACACGCTGGACCACCCGGCCGTGCAGAAGCTGCGCCAGGCGCTGGCCAGCCCGGCTTGGCCGCTGGCGCTGCAAAGCCTGCCGGGTTATGCGCCGGCGCGCAGCGGTGAGGTGTTGTCGCTGACGCAGGCGCTGCCGTGGTGGCATTTTCGGGTGGCGCGCAAGCCGGCGGTGGTGGGCAGCGGCAGCACGCCGGGCTGACCCAGGCTCAGCGGTGGTTGGTCTGGCCAACCGGCCGGCTGAACACCATCACCCCGTCATTCACCCGGCCCCAACGCAGCGCCAGCCAGTCCCGCACAAAATTTTGGTGCAGGCGCCAAGGCTTGCGGTCACCCTGCTTGGGCAGCAGGCTGGCGGCGCGCTGTACATAACCTGAGGTGAAGTCGAGAAACGGCTCGGGCAGCACGCTGGCATCACGCTGGGGTGTGCAGATGGCCAGGCCGGTGCTGTCCATGTGCCGCAGCAGCCGGCAGACATACGCCGAGGTCAGATCGGCCTTCAAGGTCCAACTGGCGTTGGTGTAGCCAAAGGTATTGGCCAGGTTGGGCACACCGCTGTACATCATGCCTTTGTAGACCAGTGTGTCGGCCGGCTTGACTGGCACGCTGCCCAGGCTGATGGCCACATCCCCCAGCACATTGAGCTGCAGCCCGGTGGCACTGACGATCACATCGGCCGCCAGATGAACGCCCGATTGCAGTTGCACACCGGTGGGCGTGAAGGCCGCAATCTGGTCGGTGACAACGGACGCGCGGCCACTGCGCAGCGTCTTGAACAAGTCACCGTCCGGCACCAGGCAGACGCGCTGATCCCACGGTTTGTAGTGCGGCGTGAAGTGGCGCGCCACATCAAACTGTGGCCCCAGTTGGGCCTGCACCAACCCCACCAGCCTGGCCTTGGCCTGCACCGGGTACTTGCGCGCCAGGCGGTAAAAATGCATGCCCAGCCCCACGTTCTTGATCCGCACCAGCCAGTAGGCCAGGCCGGCGGGCAGCCAGCGCTTCAGCGCCTCGGCAATCGGGTCTTGCGCCGGCCGGGCCACCACGTAAGTGGGTGAGCGCTGCAGCATGGTCACGTGTGCTGCGCTGCGCGCCAGCTCGGGCACCAGCGTGACGGCGGTGGCGCCGCTGCCAATCACCACCACTTGCTTGCCAGTGCAGTCCAGCGCTGCCGGCCAGTGCTGCGGATGCACCAGCGTGCCGGCAAACACATCCTGCCCCGGGAATGGCGGCTGGTGGCCTTGGGCGTAGCGGTAATACCCGCTGCAGAACTGCAGGAAACGGGCCCTCATCACCAGCCGCTGCACGGTGTGTTGCGGGCTGGTGTGCTGGTCCACCTGCAGCACCCAGTGCGCCTTGGCTGCGTCCCAGTCGGCGCTGATGAGCTGGTGGCCGGTGCGGATGTGCGGGCCCAGCAGGTGCTCGTCCGCCGTCTCGTTGATGTAGCGCAGGATGGACTGGCCATCGGCAATGGCCTTGGCCTCACGCCAGGGCTTGAAGTGATAACCCAGGGTGTACATGTCCGAATCTGAGCGCACACCGGGGTAGCGGAACAGATCCCAGGTGCCGCCCAGGCGGGGCCGCGCCTCCAGCAGGGTGAAGGTTTTGCCCGGGCAACTTTGCTGCAAATGCACCGCCATGCCGATGCCTGACAGGCCGGCGCCGACGATCACCACATCCAGCGCCTCGGGCGCCGTGCGCGGCATGGCTTGTTGTAAAAAACGCGCTGCTGAAGCGATGGACTGGCGTGCCTCCGGCAGGCGGTGCAGGTTTTGCCAGACATGCGGCACACCGTTGAACACCTGCAACTCGACCAGCACACCGGCCTCTCGGGCTTTTTGCGCCAGGCGCAGGCTGTCGTCACGCAGGCATTCATCCCGCCCCACATGCAGCAGCAGCGGCGGCAGGCCGGCCAGGCTGCCCAGCAGCGGCGATGCCAGCGGCAGGGCCGGGTCAGTACCGGCCAGGTAGGCATCGGCCAGGTGGGCCAGCTCGGCGCCGTTGAACATCGCGTCCCGCTGGGCATTGCCGGTGATGGACGGGCTGCCGCCGGTCAAATCGGTGGCGGGTGAAAACAGCGCAGCGGCGTGGGGCAGGGGCTGGCCGCTGTCCCGCAGCGTGAGCAGCAGGCCCAGCGCCAGGTTGCCACCGGCGCTGTCGCCGGCCACCACCAGGCGCTGGTTGTGGCCCTGGCCGTGGCCCGCTGCGCGCAAGGCCAGGTACACCGCCATCACGTCTTGCGGCGCGGCTGGGTAGGGGTACTCCGGCGCCAGCCGGTAGTCGGGCACAAACACCCGTAAGCCCTGCAGCGCCAGCGCGGCGGTGATGGGCCTGTGGGTGCGTGGTGAGCAGCCGACAAAGCCGCCACCGTGCAGATACAGCAGGGTGGTGGTGCTGGCCTGGCTGCCGCTGGGTGCCGGGTTGGCATCCACCCACTCACCCGCCACGCCGCCCAGTGTGGCGGGGGTGTAGCGCACACCAGGTGGGGCTGGCAGCAACTGGCTGAACACCTTGCGCACGGCTGCGATGTCGCGCATGTCGGCCAGCGCAGGTTTGACCCGCCGCCGCACCACGAATGTGGCCACACGGGCCTGCCAACTGGGTTGCATCTGCGCTTGTCTCGGGTGGGGATGGTGGGTGGTGCGTGGTGGGTGTTGGACAGTGCGTGAGGGCCCTGGCCTGGCAGGCGCGGCCGCTCAGCCCACTGCCGCACCCAGCGCCAGTGGCGGGGCAAGGCCACGCAGCAGCATGGTGGTGTCGCCGAATTGCATGCTGCGGTCCTTGTCAGAAAAAGGGGTGGCCATGCTAGCCCGGCGCCTGCTGCGGTTGCCGCCGACAATATTGAGATGGCATCCCATATTAGTTTCAAAGGCAACAAGCAGGCCCTGCCGCGCAAGGCCTGCGTGGCCTGTGGTCGCGACATGGTGTGGCGCAAGGCTTGGGCTCGCAACTGGGCTGAAGTCAAACATTGCTCTGACGCCTGCCGCCGCAGCCGCAGCGCCAGCAATCACAGCCACAACGGTGGCGGCGGGGCCGCCAGGTGACGGCCGCCAAGCGACCCCACCCCGTGCGCCACCTGGTCATCGTGTTGGGCGATCAGCTCGACCTGGACGCCAGCGCGTTGGATGGTTTTGACGCCACCCAAGACCGGGTCTGGATGGCCGAGGTGGCCGACGAATCCACCCATGTGTGGTCGGCCAAACAGCGCTGCGTCATGTTTTTGTCGGCCATGCGGCACTTTGCTGCCGACCTGCGGGCGGCCAAGCTGCCGCTGGACTACCACCTGCTGGACGACCCCCACAACAGCGGCAGTTTGGCCGGTGAACTGGCGCAAGCCATCAAGCGCCACCAACCCCGCGCGCTGGTGATGACAGCGCCGGGGGACTGGCGGGTGCTGCAGGCGTTGCGTGCCGTGGCCGCACAACACGGTTTGCCACTGGACGTGCGCGACGACCGTCATTTTTTCAGCACCGTGCGTGACTTTTCGACCCATGCCCAAGGCCGCAAACAACTGCGCATGGAATATTTTTACCGTGAGCAGCGCAGGAATCACGCGGTGCTGATGGACGCGGCTGACCCCAGCCAGCCCGAAGGTGGGCAGTGGAATTTTGATGCCGACAACCGCGCGTCATTTGGCAAAGCCGGCCCCGGCGTTGTGCCGCCCCCCAGCCGGTTTGCGCCCGATGCCATCACCCAGGAGGTGATGGCACTCGTCAACCAGCGTTTTGCCAGTCACCCCGGCCAGGCCGATACCTTTGGCTGGCCCGTCACCCGGGACCAGGCGCTGCAGGCGCTGGACCAGTTCATCCGCCAGCGCCTGCCGCAATTTGGCCAGTGGCAAGACGCGATGTGGGCCGGTGAGCCCTGGCTGCACCATGCCCACCTGGCCGCTGTGATGAACTGCAAGCTGCTGCCTGCCCGTACGGTGGTGGCCCGTGCTGAGGCCGCTTACCGTGCGGGTTTGGTGCCGCTGGCAGCAGCCGAGGGTTTTATCCGCCAAATATTGGGCTGGCGTGAATATGTGCGTGGCATCTACTGGACCCGCATGCCCGCCTATGTCGACAGCAATGCGCTGGATGCCCAGCAACCGCTGCCCGCGTTTTACTGGACCGGCAACACGCCGATGGCCTGCCTGCGGGATGCCATCGGCCAGACCCTGCAACACGGTTACGCCCACCACATCCAGCGCCTGATGGTGACCGGCCTGTACGCGCTGCTGCTGGGTGTGCGGCCGCAGGCAGTGCATGCCTGGTATTTGGCGGTGTATGTGGACGCGGTGGAATGGGTAGAGCTGCCCAACACCCTGGGCATGGGCCTGTATGCCGACGGTGGGGTCATGGCCAGCAAGCCGTATGCGGCCACTGGCAAATACATTCAGCGCATGAGCAACCATTGCACCGGTTGCAGGTTTGATCCGGCGGTCTCGGTGGGTGACACCGCCTGCCCCTTCACCACGCTGTACTGGGATTTTTTAGCCCGCCACCAGGCACTGCTGGCGCGCAACCCACGCATGGCGCTGCAGGTCAAAAATCTGGTTCGGCACAGCGACGAGCAGCGTGCAGCCGTGGCCCAGCGGGCGGCGGCCATCCGCACGGGTGCGCTGGACAGCCCCTGAAATACTCTCTGGATTCACCAAAACTATGAGCGACAACTTCTCCGCCGGGCCTGCCACTTTGTTTCCTCCCACCCGGCAAGCCGCGCTGTCGCGCCTGGCGGACGTGCGGCCCGCTGCCTATGCCAGCAGCCGCAACCACCTGCAGGGCAGCGTCACCCGGCTGTCGCCTTATCTGACCCACGGCCTGGTGAGCCTGCCCGAGGTGGCGCTGAGTGTTGCGGCACGGCAAAAAGTGCATCTGGAGCACAAGCTGGTGCAAGAGCTGGGCTGGCGGGAGTTTTTCCACCATGTGTGGCGCCACCAGGGCGAGGCCATCTTCACGTCGCTGCATGCCGGCCCCCGGCCGGATGGTGATTACCTGGCCACGCTGCCAGACGACATCCGCCAGGCCCGCACCGGTGTGCCAGTGATCGACACGGCAGTGCGCACGCTGTATGCCACCGGCTGGCTGCACAACCATGCACGCATGTGGCTGGCCAGTTATGTAGTGCATGTGCGCGGTGTGCACTGGCGCGCCGGGGCCGATTGGCTGGTGGCCCATCTGCTGGACGGTGACCTGGCCAGCAACCATTTGTCGTGGCAGTGGATTGCCGGCACCGGCAGCCACAAGCCGTATTTGTTCAATGCCGACAACGTGGCGCGTTATGCCGGCACCGTGCCTGGCTGGGCCAGCCCGGGCAGCGTGGTGGACACCGATTACGCCACGCTGGAGGCCTGGGCCAGGGGCACCGCGGCGCTGCCGGCGGTGGCTGCCGCTGGCCCGGCGGGTGCAGACAAAGGTGTGGACGAACCCGCGCTGCACCACAGCTTGCCGGCCGGCTTGCCTGCGCCGCTGCCCATGCTGGCAGCCAAGGCCGTGGCCAAGCGCGAGGTCTGGTTGGTCCACCCCTGGGCGCTGGCCGATGCGCCGCATGCTGCGTCACCCGACGCGCTGCGCCTCGGTGTGTGGCCGGCTGAGTTTCATGCCCGCTGGCAGTGGTCAGCCGCACGCTGGCAGTTTGTGGCCACCCGCATGGCCGCCATCACCCGCCAGACGGTGTGGGCTGACAGCACCCAGCTGCAGCAGGCGCTGGCCGGCGCGGCATCGGTGCGCTGCACCGACAACGGCCACCTGCCGGCCGGCTGGCCTGCCGCCTGGCGCCAGCCCGCCCCGCGCCTGCTGCCCGATCCCGCCAAGGCCTGCAGCTCGTTTTCACAGTTCTGGCGCCGGGCCACGCAGGGCGTTGAGCGGCTGACCGACCTGCCGGGTTGGGCGGCAGGTGGCCGGGTGGATGGGGCTGCTGCTGGTGTGGACGGCGGTGGGTCTGACGCGGGCCTGTTTGACGACTGAGCGCTTTGACAAGCACCCGCCGGTGCCCCGCTTCATCAGCCAATTGGCGCGGTGGCCATCAGCGATGATCCTCTTTTCAGCGCCGTGATCGAGAGCCCACATGCCTTTGTCCATCACCCGCCGCCGGGGCCTGGCCCTGCTGGGGGCGTCCAGCCTGCCCGCCTGGGCGGCCGAAACTGCAGCACCAGCGGCCGTTGCTGCGCCAACAACAGCTTCGGCGCCTGACAGCGCTGCAGCCCAGCCCGTCCGCCCACCCGCGCCACCCCGCATCACCCTGCCAACGCTGGCGCTGCGCCAGCGCCGCCTGGGCAATGGCCTGCAAGTGGTCAGCCTGCCCACCCGGGGTGGCGCCACCGTCAGCGTGCAGGTGTGGTACCGGGTGGGGGGCAAGGACGACCCGGCTGGCCGATCCGGTTTTGCGCACCTGTTTGAGCACTTGATGTTCAAGCGCACCCAGCACATGGCGCCCGAGATGTTTGACCGCCTGACCGAGGATGTGGGCGGCCAGAACAACGCCTTCACCGCCGAGGACATGACGGCCTACCAAAGCGAGGTGCCATCCAACCACTTGGAGCGCCTGCTGTGGGCCGAGGCTGAGCGTTTAGGCGGCCTGCAGGTGGACCAGGTCAGTTTTGAGAGCGAGCGCAAGGTGGTGATCGAAGAGCTGCGCCAGCGGGTGCTGGCCGACCCCTACGGTCGTCTCTTCAACGCCCTGCCGCGCAACGCCTTTGAGCGCCACCCCTACCAGCGCCCGGTCATCGGCAGCGAGGCCGACCTGAACGCCGCCACGCTGGCTGATGTGCAGCGCTTCCACACCACCTACTACCGGCCCGACAACGCGGTGCTGATCGTGGTGGGCGACTTTGACCCACCGCAACTCGACGCCTGGGTGGACCGCTACTTTGGCCCGCTGGCCACACCCGCCCAGCCCATCCCGCGTGTGGCCACCACCGAGCCGGCGCGGGCCGCAGACGCCCGTGTCACGGTGCAGGCGCCCAACGTGCCGCTGCCGGCGGTGGCGCTGGTATGGAAAGGCCCACCGGTGGGCCACCCCGACGCTGCCGCGCTGGCCGTGGCGGCTGCGCTGCTGTCGTCGGGTGAGTCATCGCGCCTCAACGAAGCGTTGGTGTACGACGCCCAAATCGCCCAGGCCGCAGGCTTTGCCGCTGAGCTGTATGCCGACGCCGGCATGCTGGCGGCCTACGCCATCGGCGCCAGCGGCCAGCCGCTGCGCAAGCTGGAGGACGCGCTGCTGGCCCAGATCAACCTGCTGGTGCGCGGCAAGGTGGGCTACGGTGAGATCGACAAAGTGCGCACCCAGTTGCTGACCGGCGCGCTGCTGCAACGCCAGACCCCACAAGGCCTGGCCGACGCGATTGGCCGCGCTGCGCTGCTGCACGGTGATGCGCGTGATGTGGACCAACGCATCAACCGCCTGCAGGCCGTGCGGGTGGCCGATGTGCAGCGGGTGCTGGACCAGTACCTGTTGCGCACGCGGCGGGTCACGATCGACTATGTGCAAGGGGCAGCGGCATGAGGGCGGACGGGATGGGTTGGACCGGGCGGATGGCGTTGGGGGCGGGGTTGCGGCTGGCCCTGTTGTTGGGCGCCGCGCTGCCCAGCGCCCACGCCGGCACGCCGGGTGTGGACGAGCCGCCGGTGGCGTCGGCGCCGCGCCCGCTCACCCTGCCGGCCGTGCAAGAACGCAGTCTGGCCAACGGCCTGAGCGTGGTGGTGGCGCCGCGCCCCGGCCTGCCGGTGGTCAGCGCCACGCTGCTGGTGCGCGCCGGTGCCGAGACCGACCCGGCCGACAAGCCCGGCCTGGCCGCCATGACCAGCAGCCTGTGGCCCAAAGGTGCCGTGCGCAACGGCCGCGCCGTGCCGGCGGCCGAGCTGGCACGCCAGGCCGAGGCACTGGGCAGCGGGCTGGACGCCGGCAGCGGCTGGGGTGCCAGCACCCTGGCCATGACCGTCAGCACACCTCGCCTGGACGAAGCCCTGGCCTTGATGGCCGACGTGCTGCGCCGCCCGGTGCTGGCCGAGGCCGAGCTGGAGCGCGCCCGCGCCCAGGCGCTGGACGGCCTGCGTGTCACGCTGGGCAACCCGTCCGACGTGGCGGGCCTGGCCTTGCGCCGCAGCTTTTGGGGCGACAACGCCTACGGCCGTGTCACCACCCCGGCCAGCCTGCAGCGCCTGCGTCGGGCTGACCTGCAAGCCTTCCAGGCCCAGTGGGTGCGGCCGGATCGGGTGGCGCTGCTGCTGGTGGGCGACATCACGCCCGAGCACGGCCAGGCCCTGGCGCAGCGCCTGCTGGGTGATTGGCGCAACCCCAGCACCGCCGTCCCGCTGCTGGCCGCCGCCGCACCGGCGGCCGCCGCTGCAGCGCTGGTGTTGATCGACATGCCCGGCAGCGGCCAGAGCGGCGTGGCCGTGGCCGCACCCTATCTGGGTGACGGTGCGGCCGACCGGCCAACACGGTATGTGGGCGCCGTGGCCAGCGCGGTGCTGGGCGGCGGTTATTCCGCCCGCGTCAACCAGGAGGTGCGCATCAAACGCGGTTTGAGCTACGGCGCGTCCGCCGGTGCCGAAAGCCAGGCCAGTGGTGGCATGTTCAGCGCCCGCGCCCAAACCAACCACCCCACCGCCGCCGAGGTGCTGCAACTGCTGCGCAGCGAGATCACCCGCCTGGCCGACGCACCGCCCGGCGCAGATGAACTGGCCGCAAGACAGGCCACGCTGGTGGGCGGCTTCGCGCGCCGGCTGGAGACCACGGCCGGCCTGTCCGCCCAACTGGTCGGCCAGATTGCCCACGGCCGGCCCTTGGCCGAACTGGCCGATTACGCCCCCGGTGTGTTGGCCGTCACCCCCACCCAGGTGCAAGCCTTTGCGCGCCAGCACTGGGCCGCCGGCAGCTTGCGGGCGGTGGTGGCGGGGGATCTGGCCGCAGCGGGTGACAGCCTGACCAGCCTGGCCGCGCCGGCGCAGCGCGTGCCGCTGGGGGAGTTGGATTTGGAGCAGGTGGGGTTGCGCAAGGTGGCCAGGCCGTGAGGGGTGGTTGCGGGCCAAGCCGGGCCACGCAACACATCTGCCAGCCCCATCCCCCCAAGCCAGCGCCCCATCCAGCGCTTGAATTGCCACCCCCCGGGGCCATGTGTCCAACATGCCCGCAGACACCGCGTCCAGCCTCAACACCGCCTGGCCGCTGCTGTTGCTGGTGATGGCTGCACTGGCCGGCGCGGCTGTGCTGCTGGGCCAGCCCTGGTGGGCGCAACGCCGCCGCGCCGGGTTGCGCGCCCAAGCCTTTCCGGTCGCGTGGCGCCGCATCCTGCGACGCCGGGTGCCGGCAGTGGCCGGGTTACCGGCGGATTTGCAGCAGCGCCTCAAAGGCCACATCCAGGTGTTTCTGGCTGAAAAATCCTTTATCGGCTGCCAGGGCCAGGCCATCACCGATGAAGTGCGGGTCACCATCGCCGCCCAGGCCTGCTTGTTGTTACTGGGCCATGCCAGCCCGGATTACTACCCCAAGCTGCGCCAGGTGCTGGTGTACCCCGGCGCGTTTGTGGTCAACCGGGTGCAACCGCTGGGTGGTGGTGTGGTGCAAGAGCGTCGCCAGGCGCTGGCCGGTGAATCCTGGGCCGGCGGCCCGGTGGTGCTGGGCTGGGCCGATGTGCTGGCCGGCGCGGCTGATCCGGCCGATGGCCGCAACGTGGTGTTGCATGAGTTTGCGCACCAGATCGACCAGGACAAAGGCCAGGCCGACGGCCGGCCCTGGCGCCCCAGCCGCGCATTGCGGCAACGCTGGGCGCAGGTGATGGATGCGGCCTGGCAGCAGCTGCGTGCGCAACCGTCTGACGTGCTTGACGCCTACGGCGCTACCGATCCGGCCGAGTTTTTTGCCGTGGTTACCGAGACTTTTTTTGAGCGCCCGCAAGCCCTGGCGGCGGAGGCTCCGGCCGTCTACCGTGAGCTGGCGCTGCTGTACCAGGTGCATCCTTTGGTGTGGTGAGTTGGTGTGGTGATGGAGGACTGGCTGGCGGTTGGGGTTTGATGCTGAAACACCGCATGTTTACAATTTCAGCTTCAAAAGCTGAATCAGCAAATCCATGCTCGCCCGGTCATCCCGTGCACGCTTGCTGAGGTTGGCCAAAGGCTTTCCGGTGGTGGTTGTCACCGGGCCGCGCCAGTCGGGCAAGACCACGCTGGTGCGGGCGGCATTCCCGGCGCTGCCTTACTGCTCACTCGAAGACCCGGACGTGCGTGAACGCGCGCTGCGCGACGGGCGCGGCTTCTTGGCGACGTTTCCTGACGGCGCGGTGTTTGACGAAGTGCAGCGCGTGCCCGAGTTGCTGTCCTATCTGCAAACCCTGGCTGACGATGACCGCCGGCTGGGCCGCTACATCCTCACCGGCTCACAAAACCTGATGCTGTCAGCGGCAGTCAGCCAAAGTCTGGCGGGCCGGGCCGGCTTTCTTGAGCTGCTGCCGCTGTCCTGGCACGAGCTGCCTGAGGCGCAACGCAAGCCGCTCACGTTGGATGATTGGTTGTTGCGTGGTGGTTACCCCGCGCTGTGGCAACGGCCGGTGTCGCAGGCCGATTGGTTGTCCAGCTACCTGGTCAGCTATGTGGAGCGCGATGTGCGCCAGATCAGCCGGGTGGCTGACTTGCTGCAGTTCCAGCGTTTTGTGCGCATGATGGCGGCGCGCTGCGGCCAACTGCTCAACCTGAGCGCGGTGGCCAATGACCTGGGCGTGGCCCAGACCACCGCACGCGATTGGCTGGCGGTGCTGGAGTCCAGCTACATCGCCTTCCGCTTGCCGCCCTACCACACCAACTTTGGCAAGCGCCTGGTCAAGACGCCCAAGCTGTACTTTCATGACACCGGCCTGGCCGCCTGGCTGCTGGGCATCACCGATGCCCGCACGCTGCAGGTTCACCCGATGCGCGGTGCGCTGTTCGAGAACATGGCGGTGGTGGAATACCGCAAATATTGCGGCCAGCAAGGCCTGGCCAACAGCCTGCACTTCTGGCGCGACAACATTGGCAACGGGGTGGATTTGCTGATTGAGCGCGCCGGCGAGCTGTGGCCGGTCGAGCTGAAATCTGGTGCCACCTTCCAGCCCGATTGGCTGCGGCCGCTGCACACCTGGCAGCGCCACGCTGCGCTTGCGCGGCAGGGCACACCCCTGCTGATCAGCGCCGCGCCGGTGCTGGGCCTGCATCTGGGGGTGATGCTGGCGCCGTGGCAGCAGGCGCTGGCCACGTTGGCGCCAACCACCTGATGCGGTGCATCAGCGCACCGCCCAACCGCCACTCACCGGAAACACCTGACCCACAAAATGGCGGGCCGCGTCGCTGCACAGGTAGGCGGCAAACAGCGCGTCTTCTTCAGCTGTCACCAGCCGGCCCAGCGGCACCTCACGCTTCAACCGGTCTTGAAAGCGTGGGTTGGCCTGCACGTCGGCGCCGTAGTAAGTTGGATTCTCGACAAAGTTTTGCGCAACGGCATTGAGCTGGATGCCTTGTGGCGCCAACTCCAGCCCGACGGACTGCACATACGCCAACTGCGCACCACGCGCCGCGCTGTAAGTGGCGGTGCGCTTTTGGCCGCGCAGCGCACCGGCGCTGCCCATCACCAAAATGCAACCGGCGCTGCGTGCCTGCATTTGCGGCAGCACGGCGGCCACCAGGCGTGGCAGTGGGTCCACCAAATGGGCAAATACATTGCGCCATTCGGCGTCAGTTACCTCGGCTGCGGGGGTGCTGGGTGCGGGCAGCGCCAAATGCACGATCAACACATCCACCACGCCGGCTGCGGCCACCAGCGCGCCGGGCAGTGCCGGATCGTCTGCCAGCGGGCGGGGGTCAGCCAGCACAGTGGCACCCAGTTGCGTGAACACCTGCTGCAGCGCCGGGCCCATGAAGTCTTGGGATTGGGTGAGCAGCACCCGCTTGCCGTCTAACCGTGTGGATTGCATGGTGGCAGTATCCCGGGCAGGCCGGCTGCCCACAAGGCGGGCTGACCACAGCGGCCATGGTGGTGTGGGCGCCTGCGGCTGGTGGCTGGCACACTCGTGATCAGCCCACCCAGATCAGCCCACCCAAACCGTGTCCACCAGCCCCCCACCACCAGACTTGTGCCCTTTGCCCGGCGCCAACGCACGCACCCACTGGCCACACGGTGTGGCTGCACTGGGGTTGGCGCTGCTGTTGCTGGCCCTGGTTTTTGTCACCCAGTCCAGCTTGGCCCAAAGCGCTGCGGCAGTGGCCAATGCGCCGGCTGCCCTGGCAGCCGCGCCCGATGCCGGCGGCCGGCAACCCACCGCTGCGGCAGCGGTGAGTGCCAACACGCTGTACCTGAACCGCCGGCCCATTGTGAGTTTCCACGCCACGCTGCTGGGCCGCTCACCGGTTGAGCGTGCCGAGCAGGGCTTGGCTGCACTGCAAAACGCGCTGCACAAAAGCGGCCGGGGTGATGTCACTGTCTGGCTGGACGCTGATACCGCTGGCCTGCGGGTGGACGGCCAGATCGTGTTTTACCTGCTGCCGGGTGACGGTGACGCCAGCCCCGCCATCCCGCCGCTTGCCGTGGCTGCAGCGGCCGATGCGGTGCGCAACCGCTTGCAGCAAGCGGTGCGAGAAGTGCGGGAGATGACAGACCCGCGCCGCATCGCCATTGCGCTGGCTTACGCGGTGGGCGCCACTGCGGTGGCCTACCTGCTGATGCGGGCGGCTTTTGCCCTGCGCCGCCAGGCTGTGGCACAGCTGGGCGCACGCCTGGCCGGTTGGGAGCGCAAGCACCACAGTGCAACGCTGGTCAAAACCTATGCCCAACATGCCCGCTCAGCCGCGCGGTCGGTTGCCAGTGCTGTCACTTGGGCGCTGTTGCTGCTGCTGCTGGAGCTCTGGGCCACGT
Source organism: Betaproteobacteria bacterium (assembly GCA_043759535.1). Taxonomy (GTDB): domain Bacteria; phylum Pseudomonadota; class Gammaproteobacteria; order Burkholderiales; family Burkholderiaceae_C; genus Pseudaquabacterium. The sequence goes on from JAYVLI010000224.1 coordinate 14,959, forward strand.
TTGTGCTGCGCCAGTTTGCCTACACCCGGCCCTGGGCCGAGCGGTCTAACCAGTGGTTGCTGGGCCTGTTGGAGCAGTTTGCGTTGGCCGCAGCCAGCGCGGTGCCCGGGCTGTTGACGGCGGGTTTGATCGTCTTTTGTGCCTAGTTGGTGTCACGCGCTGGCACCGCGTTTTTGCAGCGCGCCGAGCGGGGTGAGCTGGTGCTGGGCTGGTTGGACGCCGACACCGCCGGCCCCACGCGCCGGGTGGGCAATGTGGTGATCTGGCTGTTTGCGCTGGCCATGGCTTACCCGTTTTTGCCCGGCGCCAGCAGTGAGGCTTTCAAGGGCGTGTCGGTGCTGGCCGGGCTGATGTTGTCATTGGGCGCATCGGGCGTGGTGGGGCAGGTGGTGGCGGGTCTGAGCCTGATGTATTCGCGCACGCTGCGGCCGGGTGAATACGTCAAGATCGGCGATGTGGACGGCACCGTCACCGTGGTGGGCCTGTTTGCCACCAAGATCCAGACCGGACTGGGTGAGGAGGTGAGCCTGCCCAACGCGGTGGTCTTTGGCCAGGCGGTGCGCAACTACTCGCGCCTGGTGCAGGACGGCCAGTTCATGCTGCACACCGGTGTCACCATCGGCTATGCCACCCCCTGGCGCCAGGTGCATGCCCTGCTGCTAGAGGCTGCCAGGCGCACACCCGGCGTAGCGCACGATCCGGCGCCGTATGTGGTGCAAACCGCGCTGTCGGATTTTTATGTGGAATACCGTCTGTGCGCGCAAGGCAACCGCGCTGCACCACGGCGCCGTGCCGAGGCCATCAACCAACTGCACGGCAACATCCAGGATGTGTTCAACGAGCATGGTGTGCAAATCATGTCGCCGCACTACCTGGCCGACCCGGCGCAGCCCCAAGTGGTGCCACCTGGCGCCTGGTACACCCCGCCAGCAGTGCGCACGCCAGCAACGCCAGGCGACCCACCATGATTTGCGCTGGATGGTGGGCGCAAACGCCCCCGCCTCACTGCCGGTCAAACCACAACACCGCGCACAGCGCTGCGCCCACACCCAGCAGCCAGCCCGCGCCTGACACCAAATAGGGGTAGAACATCAGCGCCACGCCGGCCCACTGGGTGATGGGCCGCGCGGTTTTGCGGCCGCGCCGCCAGGCCAGCCAACCGACCAGGCCAAACACGATGGACAACACGATCTCGGTGGGGCTGGGCAGTGTCAGCCCCAGGTTTTGCAGTGTGGCCAAATCGGTCAATCGGGTGCGCTCCGCCGTTTTTTGGGTGATGGCTTGGCGGCCGATTGTGGGCTGCCGCCGCTGGCCGGGTGTGTCGTGACGTGAAGGCCAACGCATGAAGAAGCAAGCATGAAGAAACAAACAGGAAGGGATCAGCATGACGGGATCAGCATGACAACGCAGCCCCACCGGTTGGTGCGGCAGTTGCAATTGCGGCCGCGCCTGTTCATCACGATGGGGCTGGCCATTGCCGTGGGCTGGTTGTTGCCCACCACGCTACTGCCGCAGGCCCTGACACGCTGGCTGGTGGCGTGGAACGTGGGCACCGTGCTGTACGTGGCACTGGCCGCATGGATGATGTGGCGGTCCACCTTGGACCACATGCGCCAGCGCGCCCAGTTGCAAGATGACGGGCAGCGCCTGATCTTGTTGTTTGTGGTGGTGGCCGCGCTGGCCAGCGTGGTGGCCATTGCGGGTGAGTTGTCGCTGGCCAAAAACATGCAGGGCAGCCAGAAGGCGCTGCATGTGGCGCTGGCCGGCGTCACGGTGTTCACCTCTTGGGCCTTTATCCAGGTGATGTTTGCCATCCACTACGCGCATGATTACTACGCCGCACTGCGCCACCGCCAACCGCCCGGGCTGCGGTTTCCGGAGGACGACGCGCCAGACTATGGCGACTTCTTCTACTTTGCCGCAGTCATCGGCACCTCGGGCCAAACGGCTGATGTGGAGTTCACCAGCAAGCCGATGCGGCGCATTGGCGCGCTGCACTGCGTGCTGGCGTTTCTGTTCAACACCACCGTGCTGGCGTTGTTGATCAACATTGGTGCCAGCCTGATCTGAGGCCTCCAGCAGGTGCCTACACCTGCGTGGCCTGCCGCACCGCTTGCGCCCACTGCGCCATCAAATCCTGCGCCCGCTCACGCGGCAGGGTGGGGTGGAAGCGCCGCTCCACTTGCCACAGGTCGGACAGCGCGTCCACACTTTGAAATACCCCTGTCGCCAAACCCGCCAAGTAAGCGGCGCCCAGCGCAGTGGTTTCAGTCACCTTGGGCCGCAGCACCGGGATACCCAGCAGGTCGGCCTGGAACTGCATCAGCAAGTCATTCACGCATGCACCACCGTCCACCCGCAGTTCGGCCACCGCGCTGCCACCGGCGGCCACCGCGTCGCGGCTCATGGCCTGCAGCAGGGCGGCGCTTTGAAACGCGATGCTTTCCAGTGCGGCGCGGGCGATGTGGGCCACGGTGCTGCCGCGGGTCAGGCCGACGATGGCGCCGCGGGCTTCAGCGTTCCAGTAGGGCGCGCCCAGGCCGGTGAAGGCGGGCACAAACATCACACCACCGGCGTCGGGCACGCTCTCGGCCAGGGCTTGCACCTCGCCGCTG
>JAYVLI010000225.1:0-4622 GCA_043759535.1 Betaproteobacteria bacterium
GAGAAGCTGGATGCCACGGTGGCCAACATGCGCTTTGCCAAGCCCTTGGACCTGGCGCTGGTGCTGGAGTTGGCACGCAACCACGATGCCATCGTGACGCTGGAAGAAGGCGCCATCATGGGCGGCGCCGGCAGTGGTGTGGGCGAATGCCTGGCTGCCGCCGGCATCAGCGTGCCGCTGCTGCACCTGGGCCTGCCGGATGAGTTCATCGAGCACGGTGACCCGGCCAAGCTGCTGGCCGGCATTGGGCTGGACGCCGCCGGCATCGAGGCGGCGGTGCGCAAGCGTTTTGGCGCCCACTTGTCGCTGGTCAAGCCTGCTGTGAACGATTGAGCCACTGCAGGTCAAGCGCCCACCCATGACGGCCGCCACCGGCTTCATCAACACCAGCGTGCAGGACGGCCTGGCCATGCGCAGCGCCGACGCCGGCCTGCTGTCGCTGGCGCTGATGGACGCGCGCAACCGCACGCTAGGCTGGCTGGCGGCGTTTGAGGGCCTGCATCCGGCCCAGGCGCTGGCTGGGTTCAATCCGCCGTGGTGGGTTGCCGGCCAAGCGGGCTGGTTCCAGGAGCAGTGGATCAGCCGCCATGTGCAGCGTGGCCGGGGTGCAGCGGCTGACCGGTCCGGCCCGCGCCTGGCGTCTGTTGACCCCCGTGCAGACGCCTGGTTTTCGCCTGCCCACAGCAACCCGGTGCAGCGCTGGCAGCAGGCCGCGCCGCAGCCCGGTGAATTGCTGGCCTACCTGGCCAGCACGCTGGACACCACGCTGGATCTGCTGGACAAAGCCGGCAGTGATGATGCTGCGCTGTACTTTTACCGCCTGGCCCTGCTGCATGAAGACCGGCTGGGCGAGACACTTGCCGTGCTGGCCCAGGCACTGGACCTGGCGCCCGAGCGCCATGCCGCATTAGCCCAGCGTGGCCTGTGGCCTGCACTGCCCAGCCGGGGCCGGCGTGACGCCATCAGCCTGCATGGCCAGACCGTGCTGCTGGGCAGCGCACCGGGTGGCTGTGTGCCCGATGCCGAGCAATGGGCCCACCCGGTGGCCGTGCCGGCCTTCGAGATCGACGCCCAGCCGGTGGCCTGGGCCCAGTACGCCGAGTTTGTGGACGATGGGGGCTATGACGAGCGCCAGTGGTGGACAGCCGCCGGCTGGGCCCACCTGCAAGCCACTGGCAAGCGTGTACCGCGCGATGTGGAGCAGATGGCCGGTGGTGTGCTGGCGCGGCGCCAGGGCCGGCTGCAGCGCCTGCCGCTGGCCCAGCCGGTGCTGCAGGTCAGCGCGCACGAGGCTGCAGCCTGGTGCCGCTGGGCCGGGCGCCGTTTGCCGTCTGAGGCCGAATGGCTGGCTGCCGCCAGCAACGCTGCTGCGCGTGGTTTTGCCTGTGGCGAGGTGCTGGAGTGGGTGGCCGGTGTGGCCCAGCCCTTTCCGGGTGGCGAGCCTGGGCCAGCTGCACTGGATGCGCTGCAAGGCGCGACGCAGGCCGCGCCCTGGCGGGTGCTGCGCGGTGCGTCGCTGTGGGGCTCGCCCCGGCTGCGCCATCTGCAGGCCCGCCGCTTTGCGCCGGCGGACAGTGACGCGCTGTTTGTCGGCTTCCGCAGTTGCGCTGAATAAGGCGCTGGGTCTGCAGCGCTTGGTGCCCGGCCGATTATTTTTCGACCAAGCCCTCACGCACCGCCAGCCGCACCAGTGAGGTGACACCCGTCACCCCCAGCTTGGCCATGATGCGGCTGCGGTAGGTGTCCACCGTCTTGGGCGACAGGTGCAGCTGGGCGCCAATGGCCACGCTGCTGAGGCCATTGACCACCATCGTGACGATCTGCCGCTCGCGCGGGGACAGGATGGCAAACGGGTCAGCCGGCGCGTCGTCAGACAAGGCCTGCAGCGCCAGATCAGCCACCTGCGGGCCAAAAAAGCGTCGGCCGGCGGCCACCGCGTCAATGGCCTGCAGCAGTTCAACCGCACCGGCGTCTTTCAGCACATAGCCTGAGGCGCCCAGCCGCACCGCCTCGGCCACATGGCGCGGTTGGGCCGACATGGTCAGCACCAGCGCCCGTACCGATGCGCCGCGCCGCCGCAGCTCTTGCAACACCTCAAAGCCCGAGCGTTCACCCAGGCCCAAATCCAGCAGCATCACCTGGGCCTGCAGTTGTTGGGCCTCGACAACCGCTTGGGTGGGGTCACTGCAACCACCCACCACCTGGTGGCCGGCGGATTCGAGCAAGGCGTGCAGGCCGTCGCGCAGCAGCAGCAGGTCATCCACCAGATAGACCCGGGTCATGTGCTGCGGCCTTGCTTGGGGTGCCTGACTGCAAGTGGCAACAATTGTTTCGTCATGGCTTCTCGTCTTGTCCCTGGACTGAACGATAGCAAATGTGTTCTGGCGCACTGATCCTATTTGAAGCACGGCGCGGGAAAACGCGGGCTTGGAAGCCACTTCCACAAACGGTCTGATGCGGTGCCTGTCAAAGGCTGCTGGGTTCTGTTGTGCCTGTGGCCTGCCTCCCGTCAACCGCTTGTCGTTGTCTTGCTGTCCATACCCCATGAACCTTGTTCCATTTTCGCCCATGCCGTTGGCACTGGCCTGTTGCCTGGCCTGGCCACTGTCTGCGCTGCATGCGCAAGTTTTGTCGCCGGATGGCACACCCAGCGTGGTGGTCATTGGTGCTGCGCGGGCGTTGCGGGTGCTGGACGCGCCGTTTGCCATCACCGCGATTGACGCCAGCGCGCTGCGCGACGCCGGCGCGATGGTCAATTTGTCCGAGGTGATGGCGCGGGTGCCTGGCCTGGTGGTCAACAACCGCAACAACTACGCCCAAGACCTGCAGATCAGCGCCCGAGGCTTTGGCGCACGGGCCGCGTTTGGGGTGCGTGGCTTGCGCCTGTATGCCGACGGCATTCCCGCCACCATGCCCGACGGCCAAGGCCAGGTGGCGCATTTCGATTTGGCCGGCGCGCAGCGGGTGGAGGTGTTGCGTGGACCGTTTTCGGTGCTGTACGGCAACAGCTCGGGCGGTGTGATTGCGCTGTTCACTGCACCCGTCAAACAAACCCAGGCCGAGGCCTCGCTGGACATGGGCAGCTTTGGTTTGCGCCAGGCCCGGGTGGGTTTGGCTGCGCCGCTGGGCAATGGGTTTGATGTGCGGGCGAGTTATTCGGACCTGGATGTGGACGGCTTTCGCCCGCAAAGCGCGGCGCACCGCACGCTGGGTAATGTGCGCCTGGGCTGGCAGGGCGCGGCCGACACGGTGACGCTGCAGTTGTCTGACCACAACCAGCGCGCCCAAGACCCACTGGGTCTGACAGCGGCGCAGTTTGCCGCCAACCCACGCCAGACCACCCCCGAGGCCAGCAGCTTCAACACCCGCAAAACCATCCGCCAGACCCAGCTGGGCGTCAACTGGAAACACCGGTTTGCTGATGACGCAGCGCTGCAAGAAAGCGCGCTCACCGCTTATGCCGGCACACGGGGCGTGACGCAGTGGCAATCGATTACGGCCGGTGCGCAGACCAATGTCAAAAGTGGTGGCGGTGTGGTGGACTTTGACCGCGCCTACAGCGGTGTGGAGGGCAAGCTGACCTGGCGTTTTGGCCTGACTGACCTGGTGGCCGGCGTCAGCGTGGAGGCGCTGGAGGATGACCGCCAGGGCTACGAGAACTTTTTGGGCACCAGCACCGCACCCACCAACCTGGGCAGCACCGGCAAGCTGCGCCGCAACGAGACCAACCGTGCCACCACCAGCGATGCGTTTGTGCAGGCCCGCACCCCGCTGGGGGCTGACTGGGATATCACCGGTGGTGTGCGTGCTGGTCGGGTGGTGCTGCGCACGCAAGACCATTTTCCGCAGCCCTTCACCGTGGCCAACCCCGACGACTCGGGCAGTTTGCGCTACCACTACGTCAACCCGGTGCTGGGCCTGCGCTGGGCGCCGGCGCCTGATTGGGCGGTGCATGCCAGCGCGGCGCGTGGGTTTGAGTCCCCCACCCTGGGTGAGCTGGCCTACAGCAGCGCCGCAGCGGGTGGTTTCAACACCGCATTGAGCGGCCAGACCAGCCGGCAATATGAGCTGGGCGCCAAATGGCGCGGCGCCGCGCTGGAGCTGGATGCAGCCGTGTTCAGCGCCGACACCAGCAACGAGATCGGTGTGTTGTCCAACACCGGCGGCCGGTCCATCTTCCAGAACGTGGGCCGCACCCAGCGCTGGGGCGCTGAGCTGGCCGGCCTGTGGCGCGCAACCCCCGGGCTGCGTCTGCAGGCCGCGTTGTCGGTGTTGCATGCCTCGTATGCAGACAGCTTTTTAACCTGCACCGGCACACCCTGCACACCCACCACCAAGCCGCCGGTCAATACCGCCACCGTCAACGCCGGCAACCGCATTGCCGGCACCCAAAAAGCCAGCGGTTGGGCCGAGGCGGCCTGGCGGCCTGGCACGCTGCTGGCTGGTTTGCCGGGTGAGCTGGCACTGGAATGGCGTGCCGTGGCCCGCACGGCGGCCAATGACACCAATACCGCTGCGGCTGCAGGTTATGCATTGGCCAACCTGCGCTGGTCCGGCAGCGTGCCGCTGGGTGCCAGCGACTCGATCGAGGTGCTGGCCCGCATCGACAACCTGTTTGAACG
>JAYVLI010000226.1:0-7344 GCA_043759535.1 Betaproteobacteria bacterium
GTAGTACATCAGGTTCAGCGCCTTGTCGTAGCTGTACCAGCCCCAGGTGGTGCCGCCGCCAATCTTCCACTGGTCACCCTTCCAGGTCTTGAGCGACGAATCCTTGCCCACCGGCTTGATGGCGCCGTCGGTCCAGGTGGTGGTCTTGTCGGGGTCGATCAACATCTCGGCGTCGGGGCCAACGCTGTAGCCTTTCCAGGCCTGTTTGCCGGTGTTGATGTCGTAAGCCGCAATGAAGCCCCGCACACCCCACTCGCCGCCCGAGATGCCGGTGATGACTTTGTCTTTGAAGACGTGCGGCGCGTTGGTGTTGACTGCACCCAGCTTGGGGTCACCGTTCTTGACCGACCACACCACCTTGCCGGTCTTGGCGTCCAGCGCAATCAGGTTGCTGTCGGCCTGCTGCAAAAACACTTTGCCCTCGGCATAAGCCAGGCCGCGGTTGACGGTGTCGCAGCACATTTGCGGGATCACGGCCGGATCTTGCTTTGGCTCGTACTTCCACAAGATTTTTTGCGTGTCCAGATCGACTGCAAACACTTTGTTGGGGAAGGGCGAGTGCAGGTACATCTTGCCGTCAATCACCAGGGGTGAGCCTTCGTGGCCACGCAGCACACCGGTGGAGAAGGTCCAGGCCACCTGCATCTTGCCCACGTTGCCGGTGTTGATCTGCTTCAACTGGCTGTAGCGCTGGTTGAAGTTGTCACCCGCCTGCGTGGCCCAGTTCTTGGTGTTGGCGATGTTTTTTTCGACATCGGCATTGGCCAACACCACACCCGGCGCAGCGATCAGCGCCAGCGCGATCTGCGGCCAATAACGCCGCCCTGTGTACCTTGTAAGTGCCATTGAAGTCTCCTTGTTGTGGAACAGGCGCCGGGCGGAACAACCCGCCGCCGGTGCAGGGGACCGCGCAATTGACAGCCCACGCGGCAAATGACCGTCCGCAATTTCTGCGCCCACTTTTTTGAGTCTTCGACAGGCCTTGTTGGCCGCGGCACACAAGCCACCTGGCGTGGCCTGACATTGCGGTGTCAAAGCCCATTCAGGCGTTGGCGCACTTCGGTCTAACCCGCAGAGTTGAGGTGCCATCGACGGCCGAAATCCCCGCCATTGCAAGGTCTAGGGAGTACCCGGATAGGGAAAGTCCTGCGCTGTTGGCGGCGGTGTTGGCACTGTGTTGGCGGTGCTGCGCAGGGCTGCGGACAAGGTGCGCCGAAACTGTTGCATCGGGTCCGGCACAGAGTGTTTCAGCGCTGGTCAAGCTGCGCGTGCATGGGCATGGCACGGTGCTTGGCTGCCCCAACGCACGGCCCAGCGGCTTGCGTCTTGCTTGCGGTTTTTTGCACAGCAGGCAGCCCAGCCAGCGGAAAAAACGGAGACACGCAGACGCATGGACAACAACGACACGCTGCTGGCAGATGGCCGCAGCCAGGCCCTGGCCTTGCAAGCCGAAGTGGCCCGTGCAGTGATCGGCCAAGCCCGTGTCATCCGCCAGTTGTGTACCGCTATTTTTGCGCGGGGCCATGTGTTGCTGCAGGGCGATGTGGGGGTGGGCAAAACCACCTTGCTGCGTGCGTTTGCGCAGGTGCTGGGCGGTGACTTTGCGCGCACTGAAGGCACGGTGGATTTGATGCCAGCCGACCTGTTGTACTACACCTACATCGGCGCCGACGGCCGACCAGCGGTGGCGCCCGGCCCGCTCATTGCCCAGGGTGAATCACTGGCCATCTTTTTCTTCAATGAGATCAACCGCGCCCGGCCGCAAGTGCATGCACTGCTGCTGCGGGTGATGGCCGAGCGCAGCGTGAATGCCTTCAACCGTGAATGGCGTTTCCCGCATTTGCTGGTGTTTGCTGACCGCAACCGGGTGGAGCGGGAGGAGACCTTTGAGATCTCCGCTGCCGCCCGCGACCGTTTCATGATGGAGGTGACGCTGGACGCACCAGCCAATGACGACGAGCGCCGCGCGCTGGTGTTTGACCCCCGCTTCCATGACACCGATGCGCTGATCGACAGCCTGAAACCGGCCCTGCTGGACCACACCCAACTCAATGCGCTAGCGGCCGTGATCCAGACCCGGGTGCAAGCCTCGGACGCGCTGCAGCGCTACGCCCTGGCACTGTGGCGCGCCACCGCAGACCCGGCGCAATTTGGTGTGCAACTGGACGGGGTGGACATGGCCGACCTGCTGCTTGCGGGCGCCAGCCCACGTGGCATGGCCATGCTGTTGCGGGCGGCCCGGGTGGCGGCCTGGCTGGACGGCAGGGCTTACGTCACGCCTGAGGATGTGCAGGCGGTGTTTGCCGACACCATTGCCCACCGCCTGTGTTTTCAGCCGGTGCATGAGATGCGGCGCCAAACCCTGACCGGGCCGCTGATGCAGGCCATCTTGGCGGCGGTGGCAGCGCCGTGATGGTGGCCAACACGGCGGCCTGTTTTGGCTGTGGCGGTGCATTGGCATGAGCAGCCGCAGCGTGCCTGAATTCCATTACCGCTATCCCGGGCTGGCCACCGGTGCGTCCCCCGGCGCCCACCGCAGCCAGCAGGGTGAGGGCGGGTTTGAGCTGCGCGCCTCGGTGCCCATCAGCCGGGCGCGTGACATCCGCCGGCTTGACCTGCAAGCCAGCCTGCGTGACCCGTTTGGTGAGTGGTCGGTGCGCCAGTTCAGCCAGCGCCTGGCGTTGGCTGTCGTGCTGCTGGCGGATGTGTCGGCGTCGATGGCCTTTGCCGGGGGCCAGGCACCACCAAGGGCGGCCGGGCCACCACCACGCCAGCAGGTGCTGGCCGATTTGGCCGACAGCCTGGTGGCATCGGCCTGGCGCCACGGTGACCGTTTTGGCCTGGTGGGCTGCGACAGCCAGGTCTGCGCTGATCTGCTGCTGCCGCCCAGCCGGTCCCGTGGGGCCGGCCTGGCACTGGCGGTGCGGCTGCGGGGCCGGGCCTTTACCGGTGCCTCGGCAGCGGGTTTGTTGCAAGCCTGGCGCCACCTGCCACGCCAGCGGGCGCTGGTGTTTTTGGTGTCTGACTTTCAAGCGCCGCTGGCGCAAACCACCGCGCTGCTGGCCAGCCTGGCCCACCACGCTGTGGTGCCGGTGGTGTTGTGGCAGGCGCAAGAGGCCGGGCCAGCGGCCGACCACGGCTGGCTGCCACTGCAAGACCCCGAGACCGGCCAGCAGCGCCACCTGTGGTGGCGGCCGGCGCTGCGTGCGCAACTGGCCAGCCAATACCAGCAGCGCCGCGCCGTGCTGCAACAGTGTTTTGCGGCGCAACGGCTGCGCCCGTTGTTTGTGGACGGCGGCTTTGATGCCGACACAATGACGCGGTACTTTCAGGCATGACGCGGCTGACCCGGCTGACCCGGCTGACGCAGCTGACGCAGCTGATGCGGCTGACGCGGCTGACGCGGCTTGTGTTTGCTGCTTCGGTTGCGGCGCTGCTGCTGTTGGTCTTGGTCATGTCGCCGGGTGTGTCACTGGCTGCAGACCCGGCCGTGCTGCAGCTGCGCACGCTGGAGCCCCGCGCGTACGGCTACCAGCCGGGTGATGTGCTGCAGCGGCAGCTTGAGGTGGATGTGCCGGCCGGCCTGCTGCTGGATACCGCATCACTGCCGGTGGCTGGCGGGCGCGGCCAGCCTATCGAGCTGCGGGCGCTGCACCTGCACAGCTCACCCTGGGCCGGTGGCCAGCGTCAGGTGTTGCGGCTGGACTACCAGGTGTTTTATGCCCCACCTGAGGTGCGCACGCTGGAGATACCGCCGTTTGAGCTGCGCTACACCGGTGGCTCAACCGCAGGCATGCAGACCCAGACGGTGCGGGTGGACGCCCTGCCCATCACCGTGGCGCCACTGCTGCCGCTGCTGGTGCCGCAGCGCCTGGGCCTGGGTGACCTGCAGCCCGATGTGCCACCGCCCCTGCAGGACGAGACCGCCGTGCGCCAGCGCCTGCAAGCCTGGGCCGCCCTGGCCGGGCTGCTGCTGGCCTGGCTGGCCTGGGCCCGCTGGGGCTACCCGTGGTGGCAGCGCCGGCACCTGCCGTTCGGCCTGGCCTGGGCCCACTTGCGCCAGTTGCCCGACGCACCCGACGTCGCCACCTGGCAAGCCGCCTGCGGCCAGTTGCACCAGGCCTTGAATGCCAGCGCCGGCCAGGCCATCTTTGGCCACAGCCTGGCCGGCTGGGCCATGCAGCAACCGGCATTTGCGCCGCTGCAGGCCGACCTGGCGCGGTTTTTGGATCTGTCCCGCCGGGCTTTTTTTGCGCCTGGCGCGGTGGCCGGCGCAGCGGTGCTTGGCGAACAGGCAGACGGCGCCTGGCTGCGCCGCCTCAGCCGCCGCTGCCGTGATGCCGAGCGCGGCTGACATGCCCCAACAGGCCACATGAGCGACTTGCTGCCTGCCCTGGCCTTTGATGCCGCCTGGCTGCTGTGGGCCTTGCCGCTGGCTGTGTTGCCGCTGTGGCGGCGCAACAGCAACACGCTGGCCAACACCTGGCTGGTGGGGCAAGTGGGGCTGCAGCCTGACCCGGCATCCCGTTGGCTGTGGGCCACGCTGCGGGCCGCCGAGGTGCTGGTGCTGACCGCGCTGCTCATCGCCGCCGCCGGGCCGCACCGGCCCGAACACACGGTGCAGCGCTTGGGGCAGGGCGCCGAGATCGTGCTGGTGCTGGACCGCAGCCGCAGCATGGATCAGGGTTTTTCCCGCAGCCGCCCACCACCCGGCCTGCGGGGCACCGGCCCGCAGGCGCTGGATTACTACATGAGCCAGACCCCCGGCCGGCTGCGCGAGAGCAAAGGCCAGGCCGCGCGCGCCCTGCTGGCCGACTTCACCGCACGGCGGCCCGACGACCGGTTTGCGATGGTGGTCTTCAGCACTCTGCCCATCCGCGTGCTGGGTTTTACCAGCCACAACCCGGTGGTGCAGGCGGCCATTGCCGCCAATGACATCGGCCGGGGTTTGTCCGAGACCCAGATCGGCAGTGCGCTGGATTTGGCGCTGGACCAGTTTGAGGGCCGGCCCTACAACGGCTCGCGCAGCGTGATGTTGGTGTCCGACGGCGGCGACCGGCTGGAGCCCGAAATCCGCGCTCGCCTGGCCCGCCGCCTGGCGCAGCTGCGGGTGGCGGTGTATTGGCTGTACCTGCGCGCTGCCAACAGCCCCGGTTTGACGCTGGCCGAAGGCGACAGCGCAGCGGCCGCCGACAGCGTGCCCGAGGTGTTGCTGCACAACTGGTTTGGCAGCCTGGCCTCGCCTTACCGGGCTTACGAAGCCAGTGATGCCGAAGCGCTGGCCCAGGCTATCCAGGATGTGGATCAGCGCGAGCAACTGCCCATCAGCCAGCAGGATGTGTTGCCGCGCCAAGACCTGGCGCCCGCGCTGCAAGGCGTGGCGCTGGGCGCGTTGCTGTTGCTGTGGTTGGTGGGCCGGCTGGAGATCAAACAATGGCACTGAAACCACCCGCCAGGCCCGGCGCTCAGGGCCGCTGGCTGGCCGGCCGGCGCACCCAGCGCTGGCTGCTGGCCGGGCTGGTGGCGCTGGTGGTGGTTGCGGGGCTGGACACCTGGCATTGGCAGGGCCTGCGGCGCCTGAACGGGGCAATTGCCGCTGCGGCCACCAGCGCTGCCCCTGCCGCCGTGGCGCTGGCGCCCGTCACCACAGCCAGCCGCGCCGCGCCCCCTGGCGACGGCACCGCCCCCGCGCTGCGTTTTGCCCAGGCCCACGCGCTGGCAACCCAAGGCCATGCCGAGGTGGCGCTGCGCCACTACGCGCCGCTGCTGGCGGACCCGCTGCTTGGCCCACCCGCCCGCTTCAACACCGCCAACCTGCTGCTGCGCCAGGGCCAGGCATTGCAGGCCGGCACACAAGCTGGCCAGGCCCTGGCGCTGATCGAGCTGGCGAAAGAGCACTACCGCAGCCTGCTGCGCAACGACCCGGGGTTTTGGCCGGCGCGCTACAACCTGGAGCGGGCGCAGCGCCTGGTGGCCGATCCGGATGGGGTGGATGAGCCACCCGGCGCACCCGCACCCCCGGCCGAGCGCTCAGCCACCACGATGCGGGCGTATTCCCCCGGGCTGCCGTGACATCGCCGCCCAACCCCACCCCCAGCACTGCGGCCACAGCAAGCGCACGGCAGCGGCTGCTGCAGCGCTGGTTTGGCCACCTGCGCCAAGCCGCCCAGCGCGTGGACGCCCGCCAGGCCCTGCTGCTGTTGGCCGGCCTGCTGCTGGCTGCCGGCTGGTGGTTGCCCGGCCTGCAGTGGTTGCAGCCGCGCAGCAACCAGATGGTGGTGCTGGACATCACCCAAAGCATGAATGTGGTGGACCAGCCCATGGCCGACCACGGCCGTGCCGCAACGCCGGCAGGTGGCCAAACCACCATCGGCGTGGCAACCCTGTCCCGCCTGGCCGCCGCCAAGCTGGCGCTGCGCCAAGTGCTGGACACCCTGCCGTGTGGCTCCCGCCTGGGCTGGGCCATCTTCACCGAGCACCGCAGTTTTTTGCTGCTGCTGCCGGTGGAGGTGTGTGCCCACCGGGCCGAGCTGCGCGACACCCTGGCCGGCATCCACGTGGGCATGGCCTGGGCCGGTGACAGCGAGATTGCCAAAGGCCTGCACAGCGCGCTGGACATCACCGCCAAGCTGCCCGACCAGGCGTCGCTGGTGTTTGTCACTGACGGGCATGAGTCGCCGCCGCTCAGCCCCAGGCACCGGCCGCACCAGGACGACAAGCCCGGCGCGGTGGCCGGTGTGATGGTGGGTGTGGGCGCTGACCTGCCGGCCGCCATCCCCAAGACCGACCCGCAGGGCCGGCCGCTGGGCCACTGGTCAGCCGACGAGGTGCAGCAGACCGACCCACGCAGCCAGGGCCGGGGTGGCAGCGTGGTGGGTGAAACCTTGGTGGAGGAGGGTGGTGGCCAGGCCGGTGGGCCGGGCGCAGCAGGCCTGGGTGCAGCAGGCCTGGGTGCAACCCCGGGCAGCGAGCACCTGTCCGCCCTGCGTGAGCCCTATCTGCAACTGCTGGCCAGTGAGCGTGGCCTGGCCTACCACCGCTTGCAGCAGCCCGAGGCGCTGGCCCAGGCGCTGCGTGTGCCTGCCTTGTTGCGGCCGGTGGCGGTGCCGCTGCAGGCCCGCGCCCCGCTGGGCTGGCTGGCGCTGGCCTTGCTGTTTTGGCGCCAGGCCTTGGGCTGGCGCTGCCGTGGGGCGGTGGCCCGCACCTGAGGGTTTCTGCTGAGCGGTCTTGACTTGCATCTGGTGAGCGTCCGCTCTTATCATTGACCGACCGGTTGGTCGAAAGTGTTTTGCGTGACTGATCAAGCGCCGTCAGCAGCGCACCAACCTACCCGAAAGCCCACCC
>JAYVLI010000227.1:0-18283 GCA_043759535.1 Betaproteobacteria bacterium
CTGCGCAGTTTCGAGAAGGTCAAGGGCGTGGCCTGACGGGTTGCAGCGCATGCGCACAACCGCCCTGCGGGTTGTACCGGTGTTGTACCGTGGTCAGGCGGATTTTGGCTTCTTTGACGTGCGCAAGTCATTGATTCGTAAGACTTCGCCACCCTGTTCAAGTCTTGTGATTCCTGTTGTCGTGGGTTCGAGCCCCATCAGCCACCCCAAAAAATAGTCAGTCAAACAAGGGCCTTCTGGCTCTTGTTTCGTTTCAGGTGGACGTCACGCCGTGTCACTCGCCAGCGCCACCCGCACCTCACAGCGGATGCCGCAGGGCTCACGCTCCAGCCAGGCCACTTGGCCGCCCAGCAGTTTGACCCGCTTGCGCACGCCGCCAAGCCCCAAGCCGTGGGACCAATCTTTGGGCAGGCGGCCAATACCGTCGTCGCTCACCAGCAGGGTTAGCCGACCCCGGTCAAAGTGAACGCTGATCTCCACCTGCGTGGCGCGGGCGTGCGACAGGATGTTGTTGACCAGCTCACGCAGCACCCGCGTCAGGCCCGACCACTGCACCACCGACAGCATCAAGTCGCGGTCGGCTGAAAAGCTCCAGTGCAGGTCGCAGCCAGCAGCGCCCAGGCGCTGGCTGATGTCGGCCTTCCACTCGGCCGCTGCGTGGGACAGGCGGTGGTTGGCCGCCGCCAGGCCGCGGGTCAGCGTCTTCAGGTCTTGCAGGGTGTGGCGGATGTATTCCTCGTACTCCGGATTGGGCGCGGTGTACATCAGCGTCAACAGGCGGGCGCCGATGTCGTCATGCAGGTCTTGTGCGATACGGGTGCGCTCTTCGGTGCGGCCTTGCTCCACGGCGCGGTCATAGGCCACGGCGCGCTGCAGTTGCTCGATCAGGCGCTCGGTCAGCTGGATGTCCTCTTGGGTGAACAGCCGCCGGCCACGCCGGGCATGGCGCAGCACGATGGCGCCGGGTGCGCCGTCAGCGTCGGGCTGTGCGGTCGGGCCAGGCATGCGTGGGATGGGCACCACCAGGGTGGAGCCATCGTCGGCCACCCGGACGCGCGTCACGGGTTGTTCGGTGTGGGCCAGTTCCAGCGGGTCAAACACCTCGCGCAGCAGGCCACTGATCTGGTGCGCCGCCTGCTCGGGGGCTTGCTCCAGGTCGCGCGCCACGCGGTACAGACTGTCAAACATGCGCTCAGCGCTGAGCGCCGCCGAACCGGTCAACTGGCCCACGATCCAGCTGCGCAGCATCAGGTAGAGCGCGCCGGAGATCAGCAGCGCCAGCAGCAGCGACAGCAGCGGGCCGAGTGAAAACACGGTCTCGAACAGCAGCTCCAGTGAACTGGCCACGGTGCTGACACCGGCCAGCATGGCTAACTCACGCAGCACCTGGCGCGAGCGTGACAAAAACGGCGCCAACATCAGCAATGACGCAAAAAACACCGACCACACCACCGACCCGACATAGGCCAACGTGTGGTGGACGGCGCCGTCCTGGCTGGCGGTGGCCACGGCCAGGCTGAGCAGCAGCAAGGTGCCGGTGCCGGCCAGCGCCATGCGCTGCAGCAAGGCTGTCAGTGGGCTGGTGGCCAGGCGGCGTGACCAGCGCAGCGCCAGCACCGTTGCCACGCCGTAACCCACCTGCAGTGCCTGCGCCCACCACCACAGGCCGGCCGGTGGGCGCAGCAGTGCCCAAGCCAGCATCAGCGCGGCCAGCCCCCAAACGGCCGCTGCCAGCACGGTGGCATGAGGCAAGCGCTGCGGATACAGCAGCACCAGATGCAACAAGGCGGTCACCGCCAGGGTGTCGGTCAGCAGGCGCAGTGGCAAGTCCAACTGCACCAGCGCGGCGGGCAAACCCATGCCGGGTAGCAGCTCGGCACCGGTCAACATCAAGCCCAGGCCTTGAGACAAGCAGACGGCGACAAACAAGGTCGACACGGCACCGGATGCGGCCAGGGCCACCACCGCTGCTGCCAGATACAAGGCCAATGCCAGCGCAGACAAACCCCAGCACAGCAGCCCCAGGCCACCCAGCCCGCGCAGTTGTGGTGCCAGCGTGATGGCCAGGCCAGGCTCAAACAGCAAGGTGACCTGTGGCTGCTGTGCTGCTGCGCTGACGGCGGCGCGCATCGCCTGCTGCTGGCTGCGCAACTTGTCGTCCACGATCCAGCGGGGGGAGCGCAGTTGCAGCGCGTCGCTGGCATCCACCCGCCGGCCATCGGCCAACACCAGGGCCTGCAGGCGGTGGCCCATGGCGGGTTGCAGGGCCGGGTCGCCGCTGGATTCCAACAGCATGCTGCCGTCAGGCGCGGTGCGCCAGGCCAGAGGCAGGTAGGGCTCGGTGGCCAGCAGGCGCAACCACAACACCACCACCACCGCCCCCAGCATGCCCAACAGCAGCAGGCCGCGGGCACGCTGTGCGGGTGGTTCGGGTCGGATGGGCCGGTCTGGCCCCAGCGCCCGGTCAACCCAGCGCGAATCGATCCTCGTTTCGAGGTTGTCGTGGCCTGCGGCGCGGGCCACCGTGCTCAGGCGCCGCAGGCCAGCGCTGGGCTCAGACCAAGCCCTGCTTGGTGGCCAACACGGCGGCTTCAGCCCGGCTGGACACGTTCAGCTTTTTGTAGATGGACTTGATGTGGTCGTTGACGGTAAACCACTTGATGCCCATCAGGCTGGCAATCTCTTTGATGGTGAAGCCTTTGCTGAGGTAGGTCAGCACCTCACTCTCACGCGGGGTCAGGCGTTCATGGTCGGGCACTTTTTCCATCGGCACCGGTGTGCTGCTGGTGGTGACGAAATCGGTGGGCATCGAAAAGCCGGAATCCATGCCGGCCCGGCCGCTGCGGCTGCCATGGCGGAAGTGGCTGAGCAGGCGGCGTGCAATGGCCGGCGACAGCGGTGGCTGGCCACGCACAATCTTTTGCAGCTCTTCCACCAACACCTCGAACCGGTCTTCTTTCAGCAAATAACCGTCGGCGCCGCACTGCAGGGCGGGAAACAGGTGGTCGTCGTCAGAATACAGCGTGGTGACAATCTTGGTGGCCGGGTACTGGGTCAGTTCGGCCAGCAATTCCATGCCGTTGCCGTCCGGCAATTCCAGATCCACCAGAATCAGCTTGAACGGATCGACCCCGTGCATGCCGCTCTGGCCGCCCGTCAGGCTGATGTGGGCGCGGGCCGACTCCAGGTCACCGGCTTCCGTGATGGTGATGGTGTCGCTGAAGCTCTCGCGCACCACCCGGCACAAAAAGCTGCGGGCCACCGGGTTATCTTCAAGGATCAGCACCTTCACGGCCATGATTAATTCTCCCAACATGCATGCTAGCGCAGTTGTTGTGTGGGCCCGGACGGCCAAACTTGGTGTGCAGCCCACACAACATGCCTGTCAGGCAGCGCAGAACCGGTGCCTACAATCTGCGACCCATGCGAATCCTGATTGCAAACGATGACGGTTACCTGGCACCTGGGCTGGCCGCGTTGGTGGCTGCGGTGCAGGGCCTGGGCCAGATTGAGGTGATTGCGCCGGAGCAAAACGCCAGCGGCACGTCCAACGCGCTGACCCTGAACAGGCCGTTGCAAGTGTTTGATGCTGGCGCCGCTTTGCCCGGTGTGCGCTTCATCAACGGCACCCCGTCTGATTGTGTGCATGTGGCCCTCACCGGCCTGCTGGGCTACCGGCCCGACCTGGTGCTGTCGGGCATCAACCAGGGTGCCAACATGGGCGACGACACGCTGTATTCAGGCACCGTGGCGGCGGCGATGGAGGGCTATCTGTTCGGCATCCCGGCGATTGCGTTTTCACAAGTCCACAAAGGCTGGGGCGACTTGGACGCGGCCGGCCGGGTGGTGCGTGCGGTGGTGCAGCAGGTGCTGGCGCAAGGCCTGCCGGCGCTGCCGTTTTTGCTCAACGTCAATATCCCCAACCGGCCCGATGCTGATGTGCTGCCGCGCCGCATCACCCGCCTGGGGCGGCGCCATGCCAGTGAACCGGTGATCCGCCAGACCAACCCGCGAGGTGAGCCCATCTACTGGATCGGCCCGGCCGGTGATGCGCGTGAAGCCGGTGAGGGCACTGACTTCCACGCCACCGCCAACGGCTGTGTCTCCATCACCCCGCTGCAGGTGGATTTGACCGACCACGCCCGTCTGCCCGATTGGCGCGCCAGGCTGGAAAGCGGCCTGTGAGCCAGCGCGGCGCGGGTGACCGCACACCGCGTTTTCCATTGCTGCTGGACCGCATGGGCCAGCCCGGCAGCCCCAGCCAGCCACGTGAAACCCTGCGCCCGCAGCGCCCGCTGCGCGAGGCCGCACGGGATGCGCGTGACGCCCACCCGCAGCGCCAGGCCGCACCCCAAGGCCTGGGGTTGGATTCAGCGCTGGTGCGCCAGCGCATGGTGCAGCGCTTGCGCGCCGAGGGCATCCGCTGCGAGCCGGTGTTTGCGGTGATGGCGCAGGTGCCACGGCATCTGTTTGTCGACACCGCGCTGGTCATCCAGGCGTATGAGGACACCAGCCTGCCCATCGGCCACGGCCAGACCATCAGCAAGCCGTCGGTGGTGGCGCGCATGCTGGCCTTGCTGTTTGACGGTGCGTCCGCACGCAGCACGGGCCACCTGGGCAATACGCTGGAGGTGGGCACGGGTTGTGGTTACCAGACCGCGCTGCTGGCGCCGCTGGCGCGCCGGGTGCTGTCCATCGAGCGGTTGCGGCCGCTGTTTGACAAAGCCAGCAGCCATCTGGCGCCGTGGCGTTATGACCAGGTGCGGCTGGTCTACGGCGACGGCATGCTGGGCCACGGCCCCACCGCGCCCTACGACAGCATCGTGGCGGCCGCCGGTGGTGCCGAGCTGCCGGCCGCCTGGCTGGACCAGTTGGCGGTGGGTGGCCGCCTGGTGGCGCCAATGCAGCGGCCGGGTGGGCATGGTCAGGTGCTGGTGGTGGTGGACCGCAAGACCAGCGGCCTGGTGCGCACCGAGCATGAGGCGGTGTTTTTCGTCCCCCTAAAATCCGGCATCGTCTGAACCGGCCGCTGGCCCTGCTCGCCACCATGTATTTTCTCTCGCTCAAGCTGCGCCTGTGTTTGGCTACCGTGTTGGTGGTGCTGTCGGGCGGCTGTGCAACGCCCGCCAACAAGGCGCCGGTGGAGGACCGCAAGCCGGCCAAGCCCGCCGCCCGGTTGCCAGCCGCGCCAGCATCCGCCACCGATGCCGCACAAGGCAGCGCCACCGCCACCGAGCCGGCCAAAGCGCTGCCCGGCGCCGAGAACGCCGGCAAGCCGGGCTACCACACCGTCAAGCCCGGCGACACCATGATCCGCATCGGCCTGGACAACGGCCAGAACTGGCGTGACGTGGTGCGCTGGAATGGCATCGAGAACCCCAACCTGATTGAAGCGGGCCAAGTGCTGCGGGTGGTGCCACCCAATGTGGACGCGGCAGCCGTGGCCAGCCGTGGTGTGGTGGCGCCCAAGGTGGACGCCAGGCCGCTGGAGGCCAAGCCAGCAGCCAGCGCTGTGGTGACGGGCGCGGCTGCGGCTGCGCCTGCGGCGGGCGCTGTGTCAGCCGCCACATCGGCCACCCCGGCTGGGGCTGCCGCCCGTGAAGCCGATGACGACGTGACCTGGGCCTGGCCATCGCTGGGCGCCGTGGCCACCGGTTTTGAAGAAGGCCGCCACAAAGGCCTGGCCATCATCGGCAAGGCCGGTGACCCGGTGCTGGCAGCAGCCGATGGCCGGGTGGTTTACGCTGGCTCTGGCCTGCGCGGTTATGGCAATTTGGTGATCGTCAAACACAACAACACCTACCTCACCGCCTACGCCCACAACCAGGCGCTGATGGTCAAAGAGGACCAGGCCGTGCGGCGTGGCCAAAAGATTGCCGAGATGGGCGCCAGCGATGCCGACCGGGTGCAACTGCACTTCGAGATCCGCCGTCTGGGCAAGCCCATCGACCCGGCCAAGCTGCTGCCGACACGCTGAGCTGCCAGCCGGCGCGCTGGATCGGCTGGGCACCAGCCTCCGCGTTTCCCTGCAGCCTGCAGCGCCCTGGCCCCGGCTAGCATGGCCTGACGGTCCCATCCAGCGGGCCGATCAGGAGAGTTGCCCATGAAAGTTGCCTCGTTTTTGCCCCGGCTTGCTCTGGCCACATCGGCCGCTGCCGTGGTGTCCTTGTCTGGTGCTGTGCGGGCCCAGTCGCCCATGCCCAGCCAGGGCATCAGCAAGACTGAAATCGTGATCGGCACCATCCAGGATTTGTCGGGCCCGATTGCCGCGTTTGGCAAGCAATCACGCAATGGCATGCAACTGCGGGTGGACGAGATCAACGAGCAGGGCGGCATTGCCGGGCGCAAGCTCAAATTGCTGGTGGAAGACGCCGGCTACGACCCCAAGCGGGCGGTGCTGGCGGCGCAAAAACTGGTCAACCAGGACAAGATTTTCTTGATGGCCGGCCACATCGGCACCGCCCACAACAACGCCGCCATGCCGGTGCAGTTCGAGAAAAACGTCATCAACTTCTTGCCCATCACCGCAGCGCGGGAGATGTACGAGCCTTTCCACAAGCTCAAGTATTCGTTTGCCGCCACCTACTTTGACCAGATCCGCACCGCCTTGCCCAAGATGGTGACCGACAAAGGTGCCAAGAAGGTCTGCACCATGTACCAGGACGATGAGTTTGGCCTGGAGGTCTTGCGGGGTGCTGAGGCCGGGCTGAAGACGCTCAACATTGAACTGGTTGAGAAGACCAGCTACAAACGCGGCGCCACTGATTTTTCATCCCAGGTGGCCAAGATGAAGGCCGGAGGATGTGACCTGGTGGTGTTGGGCACCATCATCCGCGAGACCATCGGTGCCATCGGTGAGGCCCGCAAGACCGGTTTCAACCCCACGTTTCTGGGCAGCAGCGCGTCGTACACCGACCTGATCCACAAGCTGGGCGGCAAGCCGATGGACGGGCTGTATGCCACCATGACGTCGCAGCACCCCTACCTGGACGAAGCGTCGCAGCCGCTGCGCTTCTGGGCCAACAAATACAAAACCAAGTTCACCGACGACCCGACTGTGTTTTCGGTCTACGGTTATCTGATTGTTGACATGTTTGCCCGTGCGGCCATCAAGGCCGGTACCAACCTCAGCACCGAGAGCTTCATCAAGGCCATGGACACGATGACGGTGGAGCCCGACATGTTTGGCTCACCCAAAACCACCTACACCGCTACAAAACGGCTGGGCAATGAGTTGTCGCGGGTCTCGCAAATCACCGACGGCCGCTGGAAAGTGGTCAGCGACTACATCAAACCCTGAGCTTGGCTGGCCCGGCCGATCCGGATCCAACCCAGCCCACCAGCCGCCCATGGGCGGCTTTTTTGTGGGCCAGATAATCCGCGTCCATGACAGCGAATGACGAATGGTTGAAGGTCGAGTCCATCGACCTCGAAGCACAAGGCGTGGCCCGCAATGCCGAGGGCAAGGTGGTATTCATCGAAGGCGCATTGCCGGGTGAAGAAGTGCAGGTGCAGGTGGGCCGCAAGAAAAACGCCTGGGAGCAAGGCACGCTCACCGCCATGCGGCATGAAAGCACGCTGCGGGTGCGGCCTGGTTGCCCACACTTTGGCCTGCATGCCGGGTCGTGTGGTGGCTGCAAGATGCAGCATCTGGACGCTGCCGCGCAAGTGGCCGTCAAGCAGCGGGTGCTGGAGGACAACCTGGCCCACCTGGCCAAGGTCAAACCCGAGCAGATGCTGCGGCCCATCCAGGGCCCCACCTGGGGCTACCGCTACCGGGCGCGCTTGTCGGTGCGCCATGTGGCCAAGAAGGGCACGGTGCTGATCGGCTTCCATGAGCGCAAAAGCCGCTACCTGGCTGATATGTCGGTCTGCCCGGTGCTGCCGGCCAAAGTGAGCGACATGCTGTTGCCGCTGCGTGCGTTGATCGGCGCGATGGACGAGCGCGACCGGCTGCCGCAGATCGAGCTGGCGATGGGTGAACGCAGCGACGGCCTGGTGATTGCGCTGGTACTGCGCCACCTGGCGCCACTGCCCGCCGCCGATGCCGACCGCCTGCGCGCTTTTGCCATCGAGCACGGCGTGCAGTGGTGGTTGCAGCCCAAGGGCCCGGACACGGTGCATCTTCTGGACGAGGGCGGGCCCGAACTGGCCTACACACTGCCCGAATTTGGCATCACCATGCCCTTCAAGCCCACCGATTTCACCCAGGTCAACCACGCCATCAACACCGTGCTGGTGGGGCGTGCCTTGCGTTTGTTGGCGCCCACCCGCACCGAGCGGGTGATCGACTGGTTTTGCGGCCTGGGCAACTTCACCCTGCCGATCGCCACCCGGGCGGGCGCGGTGCTGGGCATTGAAGGCAGCGAGACGCTGGTGCAGCGCTCACGCGACAACGCCGCCCGCAACGGCCTGGACCAGCGCGCCACATTTGCCGCGCGCAACCTGTTTAAGCTGTCTGCCGACGACCTAGTGGCCTACGGCCAGGCCGACAAATGGCTGGTTGACCCGCCGCGTGAGGGCGCGTTTGCGCTGGTCAAGGCCTTGGCCGATTTGCAGGCTGAACCACGCGAGGGATGGGCGCCGCCGCAGCGCATCGTCTACGTCAGCTGCAACCCCGCCACGCTGGCGCGGGATGCTGGTTTGCTGGTGTACCAGGCCGGCTACCGCTGCGTGGCAGCGGGGGCGGTCAACATGTTTCCGCACACCGCGCATGTGGAGAGCATGGCGGTATTTGAGCGCGTTGCGGCTTGCGGCTTGCGATCCGGTGTGATTTGACGCGCATGAAAAAAGGCTCCCGAGGGAGCCTTTTTTGTGGAGCGCGGCCAGGTCAGTCGCGTTCGCCGCCCACCACGCCCAAAATCATCAGCAAGCTCTGGAACACGTTGTAAATGTTCATGTAGATGGACAGTGTGGCGGTGATGTAGTTGGTCTCGCCGCCGTCGATCACACGCTTGATGTCAAACAGCATGAAGCCCGAGAAGATGACGATGACCAGCACCGACAGGGCCAACATCATCGCAGTGGACTGTAGGAACATGTTCACGATCATGGCCACGAACACAATCATGGCGCCGACCATCAAGAACTTCCCCATGTTGGTCAAGTCGCGCTTGATCACCGTGGCCAGCGTGGCCATGCCCAGAAACACCACGGCCGTGCCGCCAAAGGCCGTCATGATCAGCGAGCTGCCGTTTTTGAAGCCCAGCACCATCGCCAGCATGCGCGCCAACATCAGGCCCATAAAAAGGGTGAAGGCCAGCAGCACCGGCACACCTGCCGCCGAGTTTTTGGTTTTCTCGATGGCAAACATGAAGCCAAAGGCACCCGCCAAAAACACGATGGTGCTCAGCCCCGATCCCATCATCGCAGTGATGCCGGTGGACACCCCCACCCAGGCGCCGAGCACCGTGGGCACCATGGACAGTGCCAGCAGCCAGTAGGTATTGCGCAGCACGCGGTTGCTGTCAGCGGTCAGCGCGCCCGAACTGGCGCCGCCAGGGAAGGATTGCAGACGTTGGTCGTTCATGGTTTCTCCAGAGATGGAACTTGACACCCGCATCTGAGTGTGGGGGCAATTCTAAGTTCCGCAGGGCAATGCTGCGGTATCGGATGGCAATCCCCAAACGGGGCTGAGGCAAACTGCCGGACAACATCATCCTGGAGCCCTGCATGCAAACCAAATCCGTGTTGACCCTGAGCGACGTGCGCGCCATTGCCCAGGCCGCCGAGGCCGAAGCGCTGGCCCACCAATGGGCGGTGACCATCGCCATCGTGGACGACGGTGGCCACCTGCTGTGGCTGCAGCGGCTGGACGGCGCCGCGCCTATCTCTGCCCACATCGCCCCGGCCAAGGCGCACACGGCGGCGCTGGGCCGGCGTGACAGCAAGGTCTACGAGGACATGATCAACCAGGGCCGCACTGCCTTTTTGAGCGCCCCCGCCGTCGAGGGCTTGTTGGAGGGGGGTGTGCCGGTGCTGGTGAACGGCCAATGCGTGGGCGCGGTCGGTATCAGCGGTGTCAAATCGTCGGAGGACGTGCAGATTGCACGCGCCGGCATCGCGGCACTGGGCTGACCCCGCTGCGCCGCGGGACGGGTGGTAGGGATCAGGGCAAACCCGGCCTGGATATACTCCAAAGGTTGACCTGCCATCCCCGCAGCCTAGCGAAACTCTGATCGAAGTTTCCCCACCGGACTTCAAGCGCACACCGGATTGACCGCGTCAATCGCCGGGCCGGCGCGGGCGAAGCTGGGCGTGCGCGACTTCCGGAGCCCTATTTTGCTGCCTGTTCTGCCCCCAGCCTTACTCGCCCTTGCTGACGGCACCGTGTTTCAAGGCAATGCCGTCGGCGCCAGCGGATTCACCGTGGGCGAGGTGGTGTTCAACACCGCCATGTCCGGCTACCAGGAGATCCTCACCGATCCCAGCTACTGCCGGCAACTCGTCACCCTGACCTATCCGCACATCGGCAATACCGGCATCAACGCCGAAGACGTCGAGGCAGGGCAGGTGCATGCCGCCGGCCTGATCATCAAGAACCTGCCGGCGCGCTTGTCCAATTTCCGCGCCACGCTGTCACTGGATGCCTACCTGCGGCAGCAGGGCACGGTGGCCATCGCCGGTATCGACACCCGCCGCCTGACCCGCCACCTGCGCAGCACCGGCGCGCAAAACGGCTGCATCACCACCTTTGCCGTCGGCACCGCCATCACACCGGCCGACAGTGCCCAGGCCGTGGCCCGCGCCCGGGCCGCGCCCAGCATGGCCGGGTTGGACCTGGCCAAAGTGGTGACCGCCAGCCAGCCGGCGCAGTGGATTGAAACCGAGTGGCAATTGGGCGCCGGCTACGGGCAACTGGCGGATGCCAAATTCCACGTCGTGGCCTACGACTTTGGCGTCAAGCACAACATCTTGCGCATGCTGGCCAGCCGGGGCTGCCGCGTCACCGTGGTGCCGGCGCAAACAACAGCCGAACAAGCGCTGGCCTACCAGCCGGATGGCATCTTCTTGAGCAACGGCCCGGGTGACCCGCAGCCCTGTGACTACGCGATTGACGCGGTGCGCACGCTGATCGAGACCGGCATCCCCACCTTCGGCATCTGCCTGGGCCACCAGATCATGGCGCTGGCCTCAGGCGCGCAGACCTTCAAGATGAAGTTTGGCCACCACGGTGCCAACCACCCGGTCAAGGATTTGGACAGCGGCCGGGTCTCGATCACCAGCCAGAACCACGGTTTTGCGGTGGATGACAAAACACTGCCCGCCAACCTGCGCGCCACCCACATCAGCCTGTTTGACGGCACGCTGCAGGGCCT
Source organism: Betaproteobacteria bacterium (assembly GCA_043759535.1). GTDB lineage: Bacteria > Pseudomonadota > Gammaproteobacteria > Burkholderiales > Burkholderiaceae_C > Pseudaquabacterium. Next base: position 11,319 of record JAYVLI010000227.1, read on the forward strand.
GGCCCGCACCGACAAACCGGCGTTCTGCTTTCAAGGCCACCCCGAGGCCTCCCCCGGACCCCACGACATCGCCTACCTGTTTGACCGCTTCACCGCGCTGATGGCGGCCGCAAAAACCCAAGGACAGGCAGAGAAGACCCATGGCTAAGCGCACCGATCTCAAAACCATCCTGATCATCGGCGCCGGCCCGATCATCATTGGTCAGGCCTGCGAGTTTGATTACTCCGGCGCGCAGGCCTGCAAAGCGTTGCGTGAAGAGGGCTACAAAGTGGTGCTGGTCAACAGCAACCCGGCCACCATCATGACCGACCCCGACACAGCGGACGTGACCTACATCGAGCCCATCACCTGGCAGGTGGTCGAGAAGATCATTGCCAAAGAACGGCCGGATGCGGTGCTGCCCACCATGGGCGGCCAGACCGCGCTGAACTGTGCACTCGACCTGCACAAACACGGCGTGCTGGCCAAATACGGTGTCGAGATGATTGGCGCCAACGAGCACGCCATCGAGAAGGCGGAAGACCGGTTGAAGTTCAAGGACGCGATGACCAGCATCGGCCTGGGCTCGGCCCGCAGCGGCATTGCGCACACGCTGGAAGAGGCGTGGACAGTGCAAAAGCGCATCACGGTGGAGATCGAAGGCGCGGGTTTCCCGATGGTCATCCGCCCCAGCTTCACACTGGGCGGTACCGGGGGTGGCATTGCCTACAACCCGGAAGAGTTCGAAGAGATCTGCAAGCGTGGGCTGGACCTGTCACCCACCAAAGAATTGCTGATCGAAGAATCGCTGATTGGCTGGAAGGAATACGAGATGGAAGTGGTTCGCGACAAAGCGGACAACTGCATCATCGTGTGCTCGATCGAGAACCTGGACCCGATGGGCATCCACACCGGTGACTCCATCACCGTGGCTCCTGCGCAGACCCTGACAGACAAGGAGTACCAGCTGCTGCGTAACGCCAGCATCGCCATCCTGCGAGAGATCGGCGTGGACACCGGCGGCAGCAATGTGCAGTTCTCCATCAACCCGGTGGACGGCCGCATGGTGGTGATTGAGATGAATCCGCGGGTGTCGCGTTCATCCGCCTTGGCGTCCAAGGCCACTGGTTTCCCGATTGCCAAGATCGCCGCCAAACTGGCCGTTGGCTACACGCTGGATGAGTTGCGCAACGACATCACTGGCGGCGCCACACCTGCCAGTTTTGAGCCCAGCATCGACTATGTCGTCACCAAGATCCCGCGCTTTGCGTTCGAGAAATTCCCGGCGGCCGATGCACGCCTAACGACGCAAATGAAGTCGGTGGGTGAGGTGATGGCGATGGGCCGCACCTTTCAAGAGAGCTTTCAGAAAGCACTGCGCGGCCTGGAGACCGGCATCGACGGCCTGAGCGAGCGCAACGAGGTGCACGGCTGGGACCGTGAAGAAATCGTCGAGGCCATCGGCAACGCCGGGCCTGAGCGCATCCTGTTTGTGGCTGATGCCTTCCGCATCGGCATGTCACTCGATGAGATCTTCGACGAGACCGCGATTGACCCGTGGTTTCTGGCGCAGATCGAGGACTTGATCAGCACCGAAGCGCAATTGAAGGCCCGAACGCTGGCCAGCCTGACTGTCGCCGAGTTGCGTTTTGTGAAGCAAAAAGGCTTTTCCGACCGGCGCCTGGGCACCTTGATGGCCACCACCCAGCATGAGGTGCGGCGCGCCCGCCACGCGCTGGGCGTGCGGCCGGTCTACAAGCGGGTGGACACGTGTGCCGCTGAATTTGCCACCCAGACCGCCTACCTGTACGGCTGCTACGAGACGGCAGATGGCGAGTGCGAGGCCGAGCCTACCGCCAAGAAAAAAATCATGGTGCTGGGCGGTGGCCCCAACCGCATCGGCCAGGGCATCGAGTTTGACTACTGCTGCGTGCATGCCGCGCTCGCGCTGCGCGAAGACGGGTACGAGACCATCATGGTCAACTGCAACCCCGAGACCGTGTCCACCGATTACGACACCAGCGACCGGCTGTACTTTGAGCCGGTGACGCTGGAAGACGTGTTGGAGATTGTCGAGAAGGAAAAGCCGGTCGGCGTCATCGTGCAATACGGCGGCCAGACACCGCTGAAATTGGCGCTGGATCTAGAAGCCAATGGCGTGCCCATCATCGGCACCTCACCCGACTCCATCGAGATGGCCGAGGACCGCGAGCGCTTCCAAAAATTGCTGCACACCCTGGGCCTGCGCCAGCCGCCCAACCGCATTGCCCGCACCGAAGAATCCGCCATCACGCTGGCGCATGAGATCGGTTACCCGCTGGTGGTGCGGCCCAGCTGGGTACTGGGCGGCAGGGCCATGGAGATCGTTCACGGCGACAAAGACCTGCAGCGCTACATGCGTGAAGCGGTGCGCGTGAGTGACAAGTCCCCGGTGTTGCTGGACCGCTTTCTGGATGACGCGATCGAGGTGGATGTTGACTGCATCAGCGACGGTACCCAGGTAATGATCGGCGGCATCATGGAACACATCGAGCAGGCGGGGGTGCATTCAGGCGACTCGGCCTGCTCATTGCCGCCCTACACCTTGCCGCAGGCGCTGCAAGACGAATTGCGCCGCCAAACCACGCAGATGGCGTTGGCACTCAAGGTGGTGGGGCTGATGAACGTGCAGTTCGCCATCCAGGGCGACATCCATGCCGAGGGTGACAAAGGCCCGGTGGTCTATGTGCTGGAGGTCAACCCACGTGCATCGCGCACCGTGCCTTACGTGAGCAAGGCAACAGGCCAACAACTGGCCAAGATTGCAGCGCGCTGCATGGCCGGCACCAAGCTGGCTGAGCAGACCAGCAAAGACGGCAAGCCACCGCGCGAGGTGATCCCGCCCTATTTCACTGTGAAGGAAGCGGTGTTCCCGTTCAACAAATTCCCCGGGGTAGACCCCATCCTCGGGCCCGAGATGCGGTCCACCGGTGAGGTGATGGGCGTGGGCGCCACCTTTGGCGAGGCCATGCTCAAAAGCCAGCTCGGTGCCGGCTCGCGCCTGCCCAGCAAAGGCACGGTGGTGATCACCGTCAAGAACAGCGACAAGGCCCGCGCTGTGGTGGTGGCACGTGATTTGGTGGCGCTGGGCTTTGCGGTGGTGGCCACCAAGGGCACGGCAGCGGCGATTACGGCAGGCGGCGTGCCGGTGAAGACGGTGAACAAGGTGATGGACGGCCGGCCGCACATTGCCGACATGGTCAAGGGCGGTGAGATCCAGCTGGTGTTCACCACGGTGGACGAGACCCGCACGTCGATTGCCGATTCGCGCTACATCCGCACCGCTGCGCTGGCCAACCGGGTGACCTACTACACCACCATGGCGGGCTGCGAGGCCGCCACCGAGGCCATGAAGCACCGCAGCGACATCAGCGTGCGCAGCTTGCAAGAGCTGCACGCCGAGTTGCTTTAAACTCATTGTCAGTTTCAAGCACCTTCGTTCCGCCGCCCGCGCGCCCGTCTCAACGGGGGCACAGAGCGGCGGATTTGTTTTGTCAGTCCCTCATTTGCCTTCAGGAGGCCCACATGGCCACCATCCCCATCACCCGGCGCGGCGCAGAAAAGCTCAAGACCGAGTTGCACCAGCTCAAGACCGTCGAGCGCCATGCGGTGATCCGTGCCATCTCCGAAGCGCGCGCCCAGGGTGATTTGTCCGAAAACGCCGAGTACGAAGCCGCCAAGGACAAACAAGGTTTCATCGAAGGCCGCATCCTGGAGGTTGAAAGCAAGCTGGCGGCGGCGCAGATCATTGATCCGTCGTCTCTGGACGCCGGTGGTCGGGTGGTGTTTGGCGCCACGGTTGACCTGGAAGAAGAAGCCAGCGGCCAGGCGGTGACTTACCAGATCGTCGGTGACGACGAAGCAGATCTCAAGTTGTGCCTGATCTCCATCAGCTCACCCATTGCCCGCTCGATGATTGGCAAAGAGGCGGGTGATGTGGCCGAGGTGCAAGCACCGGGCGGTGTCAAGCGCTACGAAATCGTGGACGTGCGCTACGTCTGAGCGTTGCGCAAGCCTTTGTCATGACCATGCTGGCGGCCGTTATTGAGCGCCTGCGCCGCCTGTTGCCAGCGCTGTGGGCCGGCCTGCTGCTGGGCATTGCCGGGCTGGCCACACCGGCGCCGATGGCGCTGCTGGGCAAGGCTGACGCAGGCCGCGTGGTGGGCCGCATCTTTTTGCAAGAAGCGTGGCTGAGCCTGGCGCTGGCGCTGCTGTTGCTGGCCGTCGAGCGCAGCCGCGCGCGCCGCGCCGCACAACGCGGCCAGGGTTCCATCTTGAGCGCCGAGATGCTGCTGGTGCTGGGCACCGCGTTTTGCACCGTGCTGGGCTATTTTGTGGTGCAGCCACTGCTGGCGGCGGCGCGCGCGGGCCAAGGCGGTATGACTTTTGGCCAACTGCACGCTGTCAGCCTGGGCCTGTTCGGCCTCAAGACCGTGCTGGTCATGGTGCTGGCCTGGCGCGCTGCCAGGCCGCAACAGGTCAGTCCTGCGCCTTTTTCTTGACGCTGCTGACGCGCACCTTGGCGCGCTTGATCTCACCACCGGCAGTGACCCGCTGGTTACCAAACACGGTGATTTTCTTGATCTGCGCCCGGTGGTTGCCACTCTTGGAGAACTTCAAGATCTTGACCACACGCGGTGCAGCCATGTTGCCCTCACGCTCAGGCCTGACCTTCTCGGGCATGGGCCGCCACAGCACCAGCAGCTTGCCGATGTGCTGCACGGGTGCAGCATTGAGCTTGTCGGCCAGGGCGGCCAGCGCGGATTCACGGTCAGGCCGTGAATCCGAGAACATGCGCACCTTGATCAAACCGTGGGACTTGAGCCCCAGGTCGACTTCTTTGTAAATGGCATCCGTCAGGCCCTCGGCGCCGATGATCACGACGGGGTCAAGATGATGGGCTTCGCCACGCTTTTCTTTGCGTTGGGCGGGCGTCAGGTGAATTGAAGACATCCCCGTATTATCCCCCGGTCATGAAAATCGATTCCAAGAGCAAGAAGATCAACAAGGCGTGGATGCATGACCACACCAACGACACCTACGTCAAGTTGGCCAAAAAAGAGGGCTACCGGGCCCGCGCGGCCTACAAGCTGAAAGAAATCGATGAGGGCCTGGGCCTGATCAAGCCCGGCCAAGTGGTGGTGGACTTGGGCAGCGCACCCGGCGCCTGGAGCCAATATCTGCGGCGCCGTTTTGCGCCGCGCGCCCTGGGCGCCGGTGGTGCGGCCGTGGGCGAGCTGCTGGGCACCATCATCGCGCTGGACATGTTGCCGATGGAGCCGATTGAAGGCGTGCAGTTCATCCTGGGCGACTTTCGCGAAGACGCCGTGCTGGCACAACTGCACGCGCTGGTGGATGGCCGGGCGGTGGATCTGGTGGTGTCTGACTTGGCGCCCAACCTGTCGGGCATCGAGTCATCAGACGCCGCCCGCATCGAGCATCTGGTGGAACTGGCGCTGGACTTTTCGCAAACCCACCTCAAGCCCAGTGGCGCGCTGGTGGCCAAGGTCTTCCACGGCAGCGGTTACAGCCAGTTGGTGGACAGGTTCAAGCAGCAGTTCCGCACCGTCAAGGCGATCAAGCCCAAGGCCTCGCGTGACAAATCGTCAGAAACCTTTCTGGTGGGCATTGGTCTCAAGGTTGGGGGGGGCAGCGCGTCCGCCAGCACTTGACAGGCCAGATCAAGGCCCGGATTCAGCGTGAATTCAACCGGTTCACTGCAGGACAGGCCCCCGGTGACAGGGGCTTGACTCGTTTAGAATTGGCCCCATGTGCTGACAGTTCCGGTACAGCGCGGCACACCCTTGCAACGATGCAGCGGCGGCCGCGACCGGTGTCTGAGTTGGCAAAGTTAGGCTTAAGGAGCCGCGGTGAACAATCAATGGTTCTCGAAGGTCGCTGTTTGGCTGGTGATCGCACTTGTGCTCTTCACCGTGTTCAAGCAGTTTGACCGCGGGGTGTCGTCGGGTTCGATGATCGGGTACTCCGATTTTCTGGAGGAGGTGCGTGCCAAGCGCATCAAGGTTGTCACGCTGCAAGAGGGCAATGGTGGCACCGAGATCCTGGCGGTCACCAACGATGACAAGCGCATCCGCTCCACTGCCACCTATCTTGACCGTGGCCTGGTGGGCGACCTGATCAACAACGGCGTCAAGTTTGATGTCAAGCCACGTGAAGAGCCCTCACTGCTGGTCAGCCTGCTGATCAGTTGGGGTCCGATGCTGCTGCTGATCGGCGTTTGGGTTTACTTCATGCGCCAGATGCAGGGCGGCGGCAAGGGTGGGGCCTTCAGCTTTGGCAAGAGCAAGGCCCGCATGCTGGACGAGGCCAACAACACCACCACCTTTGCGGATGTCGCCGGTTGCGATGAGGCCAAGGAAGAGGTCAAGGAGCTGGTTGACTTCCTGAAAGACCCGCAAAAATTCCAGAAGCTTGGTGGTCGAATCCCGCGTGGTGTGCTGCTGGTCGGCCCCCCGGGCACCGGCAAGACGCTGCTGGCCAAGGCCATTGCGGGTGAAGCCAAGGTGCCGTTTTTCAGCATCTCCGGTTCCGACTTTGTCGAGATGTTTGTCGGTGTGGGTGCGGCCCGGGTACGCGACATGTTTGAGCAGGCCAAGAAAAGCGCGCCCTGCATCATCTTTGTCGACGAAATCGACGCCGTGGGCCGCCACCGTGGCGCCGGCCTGGGCGGTGGCAATGACGAGCGTGAGCAGACACTCAACCAGATGTTGGTCGAGATGGACGGCTTCGAGACCAATGTGGGCGTGATCGTGATGGCCGCCACCAACCGGCCCGACATTCTTGACCCGGCACTGCTGCGGCCTGGCCGTTTTGATCGCCAGGTCTACGTCACCCTGCCCGATGTGCGTGGCCGGGAGCAAATCCTGAACGTGCATATGCGCAAGGTGCCGATCGGGCAAGACATCCGTGCCGACATCCTGGCGCG
>JAYVLI010000228.1:0-15310 GCA_043759535.1 Betaproteobacteria bacterium
CAGCGCCGGCGCCGAGCTGCCCTGGCGGGCCACCGACAGGCCGTCGGGGCTGAGCAGCCAGGCCAGCGCCGAGGCCGGGTCCGGCGTTGCCGCGTCGGCGCGCGGGGGCGCCGGCAAAAGAATCACGAGCATCGACATCGGCAGGTCAGTGGTGCGGCGGCAGGCGGTGGGATCGGGGCATGGACAAGGGCAATCGGCGGCGCCGCAGCTTGGCCTCGCACCGCTCGACATTGTTGTGCAGGGAGGTCACGGCATTGTGAATCAGCGTCTTGCGGGCCGATCAGCGCATCTGGCGCCGTTTCATCCGGGGGCTGCCCGCTTCACGGCCCCGCCGGGCTCAGGCCGGTCAAGCGCTGCCGGCTGATCGTCACCACCCGCAGGTCGGGGTGGCGCTCGACCAGGGTCAGCTCTTCCTGCACCCGCTGCTCCAGCCGCAGGCGGCCGCGGATCTCGAAATAGGCCGACTTCACGCCGACCTCGCGTTCGCCCAAGGGCACGCCGGGGCCCAGTACCTGGCCGGCTTCGGTCAGGTTGCGAAAGGGTTGGCGGCTGCGGCGCTGCACCAGCCGGTCGGCGCCACCCAGGTCGAGCCCGGCGACCACCCCGGCCAGCACCTCGCGCGACGCGGTGTTGAGGTTCACCGGCGTGGCCACCGGCAGCAGCACCGCCACGCCGGCCAGGCGCTGCAGGCTCGGTGCATCGACGCCCAGCCAGGCCAGGTCGGCCCACAGCGCGGGCTGCAGCGGCGCGCTGGCCTCGCCGGTGGCAGCAGCCTGCAGTCCATTGGCCAGCAGGCTGGCAGTGCCGGCGTCGACCCCGGCGCTGGCGCACAGGCGCTGCAGGATGGCCAGTTGCGCCGGCGCGACCTTGCCGTCGACGCCCAGGTTGCGCAGGTTGTAGCGCGCCTGCGCGTCGCTGATGGCACCGGCCAGGAAGGCGTCGGGGCCTTCGTCGGCGTTGTGGTCGCGGTCGACGGCCAAGAAAGTGGACAGCCGCGCCTCGGCCAGCGGCGTGGCCCAGGGCTCGTTCAGGCTGGTGGCGCGGCCTGAGCGGGCATCCTCGCGCAAGATCAGCCGGGCCCAGTCGAGCGCACCGGCCAGGATCCACGCGGTCTGCGCCCGCGCGCGCTCGGCGGTCTCGACCTGCACCGCCTTCCACTGCTGCCAGACCATGCCCGAGGCCAGCGTGGCGACCACGCTGAGCAGCACCATCGCCACCAGCAAGGCGGCGCCGCGGGCCGGCGAGGCCGGACGGCGGCTGACGGAACTGCCCTGCGCGCTGCGCGCTGTGCGCTGCGGGATGAGCGCTTTGGAGCGGCCACGCGCGCTCATTGGACGGCCCTGCGCGCTGTGCGCTGCGGGATGAGCGCTTTGGAGCGGCCACGCGCGCTCATGGCGGCGCGGGCGACAACATCACGTCGCGCAAGATCCGGCCTTCGGGCAGGTCGATCTGCAAGCGCACGCCGCTGGGCAGCTGGCTGCGATAGTTGGGCATGCCGGCGGCGGCGGCGCTGGTGCCGCCGCCCGGCACCGAGGCGCTGCCTTCGGCTGGGTTGGCAGCTGCCGCGCCTGACGCTGCCGCACTTGACGCCGGCGCGGGCGGCGTCGGCCGGGAGTTCTCGACCAGGTCGCCGCTGGACTGGGCGTTGCTCCAGCCCTGGCCGCGCCAAAAGTAAAGCTGCCAGTGGGTGACGCCGTCGAGCAGCTGCAGCTGGCCGGGCTCGTTGCCCTGCAACTGCTGGCTGGCCAGCCAGGCTTGCTGCAGCTCGCCGGCGCGGCGCGACACCGGGCCCGGCCAGCGCCGCCAGAAACCATCGCGCAGCGACCAGACCACCAGCTGCACGCCGTCGTCGGTGCGGCGGGCGATGCGCAGCGAGGCGCCGTCGAAGCTGAGGCCGGGCACCTGCGGGCTGTCGTAGACGGCGGCCAGGTCGGCCTCGAACTGACCCACCACCGCCGACAGGCGCAAGCTGCGCTCGCTCGCCGCGGTGGCGATCTCGCGGGCGCGGGCCATGCCGGACACGCCCTGCCAGCCCATCGCCGCCACCACCGCCATGATCACCAGCGCCACCAGCACCTCGACCAGCGTGAAGCCGCGGCGCACGGCGGTCAAAACCGCCCCAGCACGGTCGACAGCGTGGCCAGCACATGGCCGTCGGCATTGCGCACCACCGCATCGACGCGCTGAAAGTTGGGGTTTGGCGTGGCCTGGGTGCGCAACACACCGGCGTAGTCGCGGCCGAGCTGCTTGCAGCTGAAGGGGGCCTCGCCGGTGCCCGGAAACTGCTTGCCCAGGCGCAGTGCGGCCAGTGCGTTGTCGGCGCACCAGTGCGCCGCCGTGACCTCGGCCAGGCGCTGTGCGTTGTCGGTCAAGGCCCCGGCGGCCTTGAGCCCGGCGGCCAGCGCGATGGCGGTGATGGCCAGCGCGACCAGCACCTCGTCCAAGGTGAAGCCGCGCTTCATGGCGTGGCCACCGCAGGATCGAGCACGGTGAACGGCGACAAGCCGTCGGTGGCCAGCACGAGTTGGCGCTTGCCCAGCGCCAGCGTGATGCGCTGCGCGCCGATCAAGGGCTCGGGGCCCAGCCGCAGTGCGCGGGCGCCTTCGATGCGGGCGCGCACCTCGCGGTCGAGCCAGACGCCGGGCGGCGTGCTGGCCGGCGCCAGGCCGACGAAGCGGAAATCGTCGCCGGCGTCGGCGCTGCTGCCCAGGTTACGGCTGTCGACGCCGGCCAGCTCGAAGCGCACCGCCACGCCGGTGGCGCGGGCCTCAGCACGGCCGGCTTCGAGCAACGCGCTCAGGCGCAGCGCCTCGCGCTCCAGCCGGGACTCGCCGCCGTCGCGCAGCGCCAGCCCGGCCAGGCCCGACACCAGCGCGATCAGCATCAGCACCAGCAGCAACTCGACCAGCGTGAAGCCGGCGGCGCTGCGCGGTGGCCGGCCCGGCCCACCTGGCTTATTGCCAGGAGCCGATGTCAGCGTTTTTGCCGTCACCGCCGACCTGGCCGTCGGCGCCGAGGCTGAAGACATCGATCTCGCCCTTCACGCCCGGAAACAGGTACTGGTACGGCCGGCCCCAGGGATCGGCCGGCAGCTTGTCGAGATAGGGCCGCCAGTTGGCCGGCACGCTGCCGGCGGCGGGCTTCTTGATCAGCGCTTCCAGGCCCTGCTCGGCACTGGGGTAGCGCTGGTTGTCCAGCTTGTAGAGCTTGAGCGCCTGCATCAGGTTGTTGATGTCGGCCTTGCTGGCGGTGGCGCGGGCGTCGTCGGTGCGGTCCAGCACGTTGGGCACGATCAGCGCAGCCAGCACGCCGATGATGACCAGCACCACCATCAGCTCGATCAGCGTGAAGCCACGCTGCAGCCGGCCAGGGCTGCGGAGGTTGAGGCGCGCTGCAAGAAGAGGGATGCGCATGCAAAAAGGGTGGTGTTGGGTGGGACGGGCAGCGGAGGGTGTTGCGCCGATGTTGGCTGCGTGTTGCGCGGGTGTTTCGTCTGTGTGGAATGCACTGACCCGCCGGAATGCAGCCCACCACAGGCCGGTGCAGTAGGCGGCGGGCCATGATAATCGGCGGCATGAGCGCACGATGGATGTCATTGGTGATCTGGGCCACGGTTGCTGCGGCGGCGGTGTTCTGGGGTTTGCGGTTGTTTGTGCGGCCGCAGGCTGTGCCGCAGCAAGCGGTGGTGGCCAGCCTGGGCGCACCGGCGGGGGGTGATTTGTCGCGCCTGCTGGGCGCGCCGCCGCTGCAGCCTGTTGCCGCAGTGGCCGAGTTGCCGGCCGACAGCCGCTTCCGCCTGCTGGGCGTGGTGGCGCCACGTGCCGGCCAGCCCGGCGGCCAGCAGGGTGGCCTGGCGCTGGTGTCGGTGGACGGTAAACCGGCGCGTGCGGTGGCGGTGGGGCGTGATCTGGAGCCCGGCCTGCGGCTGTTGACCGTGAGCCAGCGCCAGGCCGACTTTGGCGCCACAGCCGGTGCCGCCACCCTGAAGCTGAGCTTGCCACCCCTGCTGGAGGCTGCCCGCGGCCGGCCGGGCGACGTGGCAGGTATGGCTGCGGGTGTGGCGGGCGGCATGCAGCAGCCAGGTTTGCAGGCGTTTCCGGCCGGCGCAGGCCAGCGGCCGCAGATGGTGGGGCCCAACGGTGTGGTGGGTGCGGTGGGCATGCCCGGCATGGCGCCCGGTGCAGTGCAAATGCCTGGCCTGCAGCGTGTACCGGGTGGTGCGGGTGGCGTGATGGTGGCGCCCCCAATGGCCGAGCCGCCGCAGCAAGAGCAAGCGGACGGGGCGGCCCAGCCCACACGCTGAAGGCCAACCGCAGGCCATCAGCCCACGGCGTTTGCCATCAGCCCACGGCGTTTGCCATCAGGCCACGGCCTTTGCCATCAGGCCGCCGCAGCTTTTCCGATCAGCCCGCCGCAGCTTTTCCCATCAGCCCGCCATATCTTCCGCCAGCAGCAGCTGCGCGCCGCGCCGCCGCAGCACCCCGTCGGTCACCAGCCGGTCCACGGTTTCGCCCGCACGTGCGCGGGCCAGCACCGGGTCATGCGCGCACTGCAGCGCGCGGCCAAAGATGGGCGTGGCCAGCATCCAGGCGATCAGGTCGGCCTCAGCGCGTGTGCGGTGCTCCAGCATGTGGTAGCTGGCCAGTGCGCGCGCGGCATGCTGGCGGTGTTTGAGGGGGGCTTTGGCAAATGCATGCAGGCGCTGGCGCGACGCAGCCAGCGCCGCCGCCACACCGGTGAAGGGTTGGCCGTGGCCGGGCAGCACCAGTTGCGGCTGCAGCCGCTCGATCAAGTCCAGCGCCTGGTGGGCGGCGTCGAACCCGGGCTGGTCTGACAGCTCGGGGAAGATGATGGCCAGGCGCTGCTCCCACAGCGCATCACCGCTGATCAGGGTGCGGCTGATGGGCTCAAACAGCAGCACGGCGTCGGGGTCGTGGCCGAGTGCGGCATGCACTTGCCACGCCCGTGGGCCCAGCGTGATGTGCTGACCATCCTGCAAAAAATGTTGGGCGGTGAAGGGTTCACACTGCTGGCCGGCATCTTGGTAGCTCAGCAAGGCCTCATTCCACGGCTGCACCCGGTGCTGGCTGCCGTTGGGCACGCTGATCTGCAGCCCCGGCCACTGCCGCGCCAGGCTGGCATTGCCGCCGCAGTGGTCAGAGTGCAGGTGGGTGTTGACCACCCGGGCCAGCGGCGCGCCTTGCAGCGCTTGCGCCACCAGCGCCACGGTTTGCGCGGCGTGGGTGAGGTAGCCGGTGTCCACCACACAACTGCTGGTGCTGGCGCCACCGATGTCAGCCACACCGGCAACACCGGCAAACACCATGTTGTTGGCGGACAACCAGCCGCGCACCAGCACTTGGGCGCCGATGGAGGACAGGGTTTGCGGGATGTTGTTGGCGCTGGTCATGGGCAGGCGGTCAGGGGCATCAAGGCAGCAGGCCGGCGCAGCGGCGGGTGGCGTCGGGCGCAAACAGCGCGTCGGCCAGGGCTTGTTCACGCTGGCCCACGGTGGCTAAAAAATCATCCGCGCCGCGCATGGCACCAAAGGCGTCAAAACCCGCCTCCAAAAAATCCTGCAGCGCCGACAGCCCGGCAGCCTGGGCCGGGCCACGCATCACCCGCAGGCTGGTGCGCAGCAGGCGGCTGCCGGTAAAACCGTCCAGCGCACGGCCGATGGCCAGGGTGAGGGTGATCTGCTGCGAGCGCTGGTCGGCCCGGCCAGTGGCCTGCCAGGCGCAGATGTAGCTGGCGGCATCCAGTGGCGCGGGGCCCATACCGTCGCCCAGATGGCGGGCGGTGTGGTCGTCCAAGGATTCAGACAGTGCGTGCAACTGGCCCAGCTGCGCCACCGTGGCCACCACCGCATGCGGGAACAGCCGCACCAGCGCCGGCACCACCCGGCCAAACTGGGTGTCGCGCGCGCTGAATTCTTGCGGGCCGTACAGGTCGTCCAAGAAAAACCGGGTGGCGGCGTGGTAGCGCGGCGTGGCCAGCAGATCGGCGTAAGTCCGCTCAAAACGCTGCGCCTGGTAGGCCTTGAGCGCCAGCACCCGCTGGGCCAGCGTGGCATCGGCTTGTTGCGCGGCGCGCAGGCTGGCCACCTGGGCCAGGTGGGCGCGGATCTGGTCAGCCAGGTGGGTGCTCATCAGTGACACCTTAACCCGCCAGCCGCAATGCGAGACTGCCGCGATGTTGGCCCGCCTGCAAGCCGTGTTGGTGATGACTGCCGTGCTGGCCGCGCTGGCGTGGTCGGCCTGGTGCTGGCAGCAGGGCGTGGCGCCAGGCTGGTGGCTGGCCGGCCTGGGTTTGGCACTGGCGCCCCACGCGCCGCTGTTGGCGCTGGAGTTTGTGCTGCTGGCCAGCGTGGGCCGGGACGCTGCCGTGCCATCCGCCACCACCGCCCAACTGCTGCACGCCTGGGCCGCTGAAGTGCTGAGCGGCTGGCGCGTGTTTGGCTGGCGCCAGCCGTTTGCCGCCCACGCCGAGGCCGATGTGCCTGGCCAGCCCGGCCGCACCGGTGTGTTGCTGCTGCACGGCTATGTTTGCAACCGCGGGGTGTGGGCGCCCTGGTTGCGGCGGTTTCGGGTGCAAGGTGTGCCGTGCCAGGCCATCACGCTGCTGCCGGTGTTTGGCAGCATCGATGGCTGCTTGCCGCAGGTGGCTGCAGCGGTGCAGGCGCTGACCCAGCAGACCGGCCGGCCACCGCTGCTGGTGGGCCACAGCATGGGCGGGCTGGTGGCGCGGGCCTGGTTGTTGGGGCCGACGGCCGGGCAGGCGGTGGGGCAGACTGCGGGGCAGGCGGCCGGGCTGGCGGCTGACATCAGCCCGGTGGCCGGTGTGGTGACCATCGCCACGCCGCACCACGGCACCTGGCTGGCGCGGTTTGGCAGCACCACCAACGCCCGCCAGATGCGCCAGCACAGCGCCTGGCTGCAGGCGCTGGCCGCGCGGGAGCCGGCTGGCCATGCCACGCACTTCACCTGCTTTTATGGCAACGCCGACAACATCGTGTTTCCGGCCAGCAGCGCCATGCTGGCCGGGGCCGACAACCGCCATCTGCCCGGTGTGGCGCATGTGGACATGGTGTTTGCGCCGGCTGTGCTGGCGCTGGTGCTGCAGCGGCTGCAGGCCATCGACCGGGCCGGCCAGCCGCACGGCTGAGCGGCTGAGTGGCGAGTGACGCCGTGCGGCCCACCCAGCCACAGCTTACAGATTCAGGTCATGCAGCAAATGCAGCGTGGGCTGGGTGCCCAGGTTCAGCAGCGCGGCGATGTCGTCCACATCCTCGGGCAGGGCCGGGTTGTCCCAGCCGCCGGCGCTGTGGCGGGCCAGGCGGATAGCCAGATGCACATTGCGCACCTGCGGCAGGTGGCTGGCGTGGTCGTCAGTGATCTGCACCAACATGGTGGGCAGGCGCCAGGCTTTCATCAACGCCTGCTGCAACTCGCCCAGTTCCACATGCAGCACCGCGCGTTGGGCGTCGGCCGAGCGCAAGCCGGGCTGGGCCTGCTGGCGCTGCTGGATGGCCAGCGCCAGGCTGGGCGCCTGCACCCACAGCAACATCTCGGCAAAGTCATGCAGCAGGGCGGCCTCGTGCAGCAGGGCGGCGTCGTGGTCATGCCGGTGGACCGCAAAGCCCAGTGCAAAACGGGCGGCGCGGTGGGCGCGCTGCAGCACGCGGCGCAGGCCAATCAAGGCATCGGGCTGGCCGGCCAGGCGCTGCTCCACCGTGGGCTGGGCGCCGAAGTCGCGAAAAAACGGCGTGATGCCCAGCATCACCAGCGCCTCGGTGGCGGTCTCAGGGTCGCTTTGGTCGCGGTGGCGGCGCAGCGCGGCCACATGGCGCAGCAATTTCAGCGTCATCAGCGGGTCCACCACCATGGTGTCGGCCAGCAGGTGGGCGTCCACCGCGTCCTCGATGGCGCGCAGCTCGTCCAACGCCGCATCGGTGGCGGCCAGTACCGGAATCTCACGCCCGTCCAGCGCCGCCACCCAGCCGGCCAGGTTGGGCGGTGGGCGGGTGATGAAGGGCAGGTCGGCCGGGTGTGGTGCCGCGTGCCGCGCCGGGCTTGGGGCGGTGATTGCGGCAGTGTTTGCGGCGGAGGATGGGGCGATGTCAGGCCAGTTCATAGCGCACCTGTAGCGGCTGTCGTCACTGGCTTATCGGCTGCCGTGCTGGTGGCTTGAGGGCGATTTGGTGCTGATCCGCCGGCCGCCCGGTGGTGGCTGAAGGCGGGGCCGGCCGCGCTGCCGGCCCCGCGTGGTGGGCGGGCCACCGTTTACAGCCGCGTCACCCCGGGCAAGTGGCCGACCAGTTCACCGTCCAGGTACAGCGCACCTTCGGGTGCGCCGGCAGCAGCATAAAACTCCAGTGCTTGGGGCCGCCTGGTGCGGTGGCCGCGCCGGGCCAATTGGCGGGTCAGGCGTGCCAGGCGGGCCAGCAAGCGGCTGGCGCTGCGCAGGCTGCTGGCGCTGAGCTGCTGCAAAAGGCTGGGCGGCTGCGGTGCAAATGACGGGGCGGCAAGCGTGTGTTGCAAGCCAGCGTGGTGCTTGGACATGGTGGTCTCCAAAAGGCCTGCCGTGTCCCCCGGGGGCGCGGCTGCCGGGGCGTGTCAGGGCAGAGGGTGTCGTTCGTGCTGCAGTTCGCGGCGCAGTGCGTTGCCGGCGCGTTGGCGCTCGGCACCCGTGCTGCGGCGGTGCGTGCCGGCATGGCGTTGCAGGCCGGCAACCACCAGCGGATTGCGGGGCTTGCGGGCGGTGAGGGTGAACTTCATGACGGGCTCCTTGCGCGGCGGGCGTGCGGTGACAACACGGGACTGGGACAGATCAGACAAGTGCGCTGCAAAAACACCACGGCCCGGATCGCTGTTGCGTGCCGGGCCGTGGTGGGGAGAGGGTGGTTCTGCGAGAACCGGCTCAACCAACCGTGGGGCCTGGCGGGGCACCCAGCGTTTGCATGGCGTTGTTGCGGCTGCCTGCCGCGCCTTGCCGGTGCCGCCCCAAACCGGCCGCCAGCCGCTGCGGCAGGGCGGCGGCGGTGTCGGGGTGCAGGGTGGCAAATGGCATGGTCGGGCCGGGCTCAAAAAAAGGGGTGGAAGGGCGGGTCGCCGGCAGCGCCGTGGCGCTGATCAAGGCTTGCGCTAATGATAAACAACAATTTATCTTGCGCAAGTGTTTTGCGCACAGTTTGCGCAAGACTCGGGTTTGTCCCGGGTTGGAACGCCGCCGCCCCGCCGCCCCGGCGTGGCCGGTGTGGCGCGTGCAGGCTGTGTCAGCAGTGCCAACCCGCTTAGCGTTTTGGCTTGAGCGGTGCCACGCCGGTCTGGCTGCGGGCAAACAGGGCCAGGTCGTCGGCGCTGGGTGGCAGCGGGGCGGACGGGCGCGGCAGGGCTGCTGCTGCGCGGCTTGCGGGGCGGGGCGTGGTTGAGGCCAGGGCGTTGTCGGCCTGCGGTGTCAGCACCTCGCCCAGCAAGTCCAGCAGGCGGGCGCGGGCGCGCTGCGGGTGGCGCCGGTAATAGGTCAACACCAGGCCGACGATGAAGCGCTCGTCGTCGTCCAGCGGTTGGCTAGGCGCGGGTGCCGGGCGGTCTGCCGGGGTGTTTGCTGCGTCGGCAGGTGCTGCAGCGGAAAGGCCTGCATTTGCGCCTGCCGCGCCGCCGGCCTTGCTGCCGTGCGGCAAGTCCATCCAGCCCACCGGCTTGCGGCACAGTTGCTCAAACTGGCGCGCCAGGCGCTCGCCAATCTGGCGTGAGCGGCCTTTGATCTGGCTCCAGTAGCTGGGCTGGATTTGCAGCCGCTCGGCAAAGCGCCGCTCCAGCCCTCGCAGGGTGGCGGCATCGGGCGATTTGATGGTGGCCTGCACAAATTCATCAAACAACAGCAGGGCGTTGTCCAGCCGGACACGCGCCACATCAGGCACAGGAGTCATGCCTGGATGATAAATGCGCCTTGCCTTATTTGGCCTGCGGCGCGGCGCGCAGGCCGGCCAGCAGGGCGTCGATGGCCGGCGCCACCGCCGGCAGCACGCTGGCGCTGCCATCGCCCAGCGTGGCCAGGCGCAGCAGGCCGTCGATCATGGCCAGCATGGCGGTGGCGGCATGGCCGGGTTGTTGGTCGGCGGCCAGGCTGCCCTGGTCTGCGGCGGCCTGGAACAGGCGCTGCATACGCAGTGCGCAGTCGCTCAATGCACCGTCCTGGCGCTGGGCCAGCGGCGCCAGCTCACCCACAAATTCAGCCCGGTGCAACAGGATGGTGAACACCCGCAACGCCCGTGGGTCACGCTGCATCAATGCAAACGGCTCCAGCGCCAGGGTGCGCAACACGCCCAGTGGGTCGATGGCCAGGCCGCTGGCGGCGGCGTTGGCCAGTTGCAGCTCGGCAGCAGCCAGGGCCTGCTCCATCGGCAGGTCGACCCGGGCCATCATGGCCTCAAACAGCGCCAGCTTGTCAGTGAAATGCCAGTAGATGGCGCCCCGGCTCAAGCCCGCTGCGGCGGCAATGTCTTGCAGCGAACTGCGCAGCAGGCCGCGCGCCAGAAACACCTGCTCAGCGGTGTCCAACAACCACTCACGGGTGGCCAGCGCATCTTGTTTGGTGCGGCGGGCCATCAGCGGTGCTGGTGTGGGGGGTGGAGAAGGGCTTCAAACATACATCCTTGATTGTATGTAAACTCCGGCGGTCCTGGGGTTTTCCAGTAACCGACAAGATGGTCCGCTTGTTGCAAAGACTGTCGCGAGGACGGTTGTGGCGCGTGTTTGGTGTTTGTTGTGCCGGTGTCGTTGCCTGTGCCGCTGCCGGCCGCTGCGCTGCTGGGTTCGCCGCACCACCCGTTGCCTTGTTTGCTGGTCTGCTTTTGCCGCCCAATTTTCTTGCCACCTCCATGCCGCCCAACACCGTGTCCGCCATGCCACCCATCCGTCTGACATTCCGTCCCCTGGCCCAGCGTCTTGCCCCGCATGCCTTGCTGGCCTGGCCCTTGTTGCTGGTGCTGGCCGCTTGTGGCCCTTCGGCTGATGGCCAGTCCAAGGCTGGTGGCCCACCTGGCGGCGGCATGCCACCCACCACGGTGGGTGTGGTGACGGTGCAGCCCGGTGATGTGGCGCTGAGCACCGAGCTGCCCGGCCGGTTGGAGGCCTGGCGGGTGGCGCAGGTGCGGGCCCGGGTGCCGGGCATCGTGGCCAAGCGCTTGTTCACCGAGGGTGCGCTGGTCAAGGCCGGCCAGCCGCTGTACCAGCTGGATGCGGCGGCTTTCCAGGCCACGCTGGCCAGTGCGCAGGCGGCGCTGGCGCGGTCTGAGGCCGGTGTGGCGCAAGCCCAGGCCCAGGTGCAGCGCAACCAACCGCTGGCCGAGGCCAAAGCCATCAGCGCCCAAGAGTGGTTGGTGACACAAACCACGCTCAAGCAAGCCCAGGCCGATGCCTCCACCACCCGCGCCGCGCTGCAAAGCGCCCGCATCAACCTAGACTACGCCGCCATCAAGGCGCCGATTGACGGCCGCATTGGCCGCGCGTTGGTGACTGAAGGCTCACTGGTGGGCCAGGGCGACGCCACCCAGATGGCGGTCATCCAGCAGACCGACCGGCTGTACGTCAACTTCACCCAACCGGCGGCTGACGCGCTGCGGCTGCGCAAGGCGTTTGATGCCGGCCAGTTGAAGCGTGCTGCCGGCAGCGCTGCGGCTGAACTGCGCATCGTGCTGGAAGACGGCAGTGACTACCCGCTGCCCGCCAAACTGCTGTTTGCCGACCCCACGGTGGACGCCGCCACCGGCCAGGTCAGCTTGCGGGCCGAACTGCCCAACCCCCAAGGCCTGCTGCTGCCGGGGCTGTTTGTCAAAGTGCGGCTGGTGCAGGCCACCAGCCAAAACGCCATCCGCTTGCCGCAGCAAGCGGTGACCCGCAGCCCGGCGGGGGACAGCGTGTTGGTGGTGGGTGCAGACAACAAGCCCGCGCCACGCCCCATCAAGATTGGCGCCAGCCAAGGCAGTGACTGGGTGGTGCTGAGCGGCCTGGCCGCCGGTGAGCGGGTGATCGTGGACGGGTTCCAGAAAATGATGCCCGGTGCGCCGGTCAACCCGGTGCCGTGGGCGGCGCCGGCCAAGCCGGGCGGTGCGCCTGCCGGTGGACCACCGGCGGCGGCATCGGCTGCAGCGCCGGGCGCGGCACAAGCCACATCCATCCCACCAGCCGCGTCCGCAGCGCCAGCCGGCGCCGCGCCGGCCGCCAGCGCCGCCAGCCGCTGACCGGAGCAGACACCGATGATTTCCGGATTTTTCATTGACCGCCCGATTTTTGCGTGGGTGATTGCGCTGTTCATCGTGGCCTTGGGCGGCGCGGCCATCACCAGGCTGCCAGTGGCGCAATACCCCACGGTGGCGCCACCGTCCATCGTCATCACCGCCGTTTACCCCGGTGCCAGCGCCAGCGTGCTGGAGGACAGCGTGCTGTCCGTCATCGAGCAAGAACTCAACGGCGCGCCGGCCATGATCTACATGGAGTCGGTGGCGCAAGCCAACGGCGCCGGCACCATCACCGCCACCTTTGAGGCCGGCACCAACATCGAGCTGGCGCAGGTGGAGATCCAGAACCGCCTGTCGCGCGCCACACCGCGCCTGCCCAGCGCGGTGGTGCAGCAGGGTGTGCGCATCGACAAATCCCGCAGCAACTTTTTGCTGTTTGTCTCGCTCACCTCCACCAACCCGGCCGATGACCCGGTGTCGCTGGGCGACTACGCCGCGCGTTACATCCAGCCCGAGTTGCAGCGCATCCCCGGCGTGGGCCAGGCCCAGTTGTTTGGCACCGAGCGCGCCATGCGCATCTGGCTGGACCCGGCCAAGCTGGTGGCGTTTGGTTTGTCACCCACCGATGTGAGCACCGCCATCCGGGCGCAAAACGCCCAGGTCTCCGCCGGTACTTTGGGTGACCAGCCCAGCGCCAATGGCCAGACCATGAGCGCCACCGTGGTGGTGACTGGCCAGTTGGCCAATGCGGCGCAGTTTGGTGCCATCGTGTTGCGCGCCAATGCCGACGGGTCCAGCGTGCGGCTGCGTGATGTGGCCCGGGTGGAGCTGGGCGGCCAGGGCTACGGCAGCTTCTCGCGCCTGAACGGCCAGCCCAGCGCGGGTGTGGGTGTGCAGTTGTCACCCAGCGGCAATGCACTGGCCACGGCCGATGCGGTCAAGGCCCGCATGGAGCAGCTCAAGGCCTATTTCCCGCAGGGCATGGCTTACAAAGTGCCGTACGACAGCTCCAAATTTGTGCGCATCTCCATCAAGCAGGTGATCGAGACGCTGTTTGAAGCTGTGGCGCTGGTCTTTATCGTGATGCTGGTATTTTTGCAAAGCCTGCGCTACACGCTGATCCCGACCATCGTGGTGCCGGTGGCGCTGCTGGGCACCTTTGGCATGCTGCTGCTGCTGGGCTATTCGATCAACGTGCTCACGCTGTTTGGCATGGTGCTGGCCATCGGTATCCTGGTGGACGACGCCATCGTGGTGGTGGAAAACGTCGAGCGCCTGATGGCCGAGGAGGGCTTGAGCCCGCGTGAGGCCACCCGCAA
The DNA here is from genome assembly GCA_043759535.1 of Betaproteobacteria bacterium. Classification (GTDB taxonomy): domain Bacteria; phylum Pseudomonadota; class Gammaproteobacteria; order Burkholderiales; family Burkholderiaceae_C; genus Pseudaquabacterium. The sequence continues at coordinate 13,561 of JAYVLI010000228.1, forward strand.
GGCCATGGGCCAGATCACCGGCGCGGTCATCGGCATCACCGTGGTGCTGGTCAGCGTGTTTGTGCCGATGGCGTTTTTCTCGGGCGCGGTGGGCAGCATCTACCGGCAGTTTTCACTCTCGATGGTTTCGGCCATCCTGTTCTCGGCCTTTTTGGCCTTGACGTTGACCCCAGCGCTGTGCGCCACCTTCTTGAAGCCGGTCACCGCCCACCATGAGCGCACCGGCTTCTACGGCCTGTTCAACCGCTTTTTCAAGCGTACCGCCAAGGGGTATGAGGGCACGGTGGCCAAGGTGTTGCCACGCAGCGGGCGCTGGATGTTGGCCTTTGGCGTGGTGGTGGCGTTGGTGGGCTTGATGTACACCAAGCTGCCGTCGTCCTTCTTGCCGAATGAAGACCAGGGCTACCTGATCGTCAACGTGCAGTTGCCACCCGGCGCCACGCTGGACCGCACCACCGCCGTGATGCAGCAGGTGGAGGGCTTCTTCATGAAGCAACCCGAGGTGGACCAGGTGGTGGCGGTGCTGGGCTTCAGCTTTTCGGGCCAGGGCCAGAACAGTGGCCTGGTGTTTGTGCCACTCAAGGATTGGGACGAGCGCAAGGGCAAAGCGCACTCGGCCCAGGCCCTGGCCGGCCGGGCGTTTGGCGCGATGATGGGCATTCGGGATGCGTTTGTCTTCCCCTTGAGCCCACCGCCGATCCCGGAGTTGGGCACCGCCACCGGCTTCAACTTCCGCCTGCAAGACCGGGGCGGCAACGGCCACGACGCACTGCTGGCCGCGCGCAACCAACTGCTGGGCATGGCGCGTGGCAGCAAGCTGCTGGCCGGTGTGCGGCCTGACGGGCTGGAGGACGCACCACAGTTGCAACTCGACATCGACCGTGAGCGGGCTTACGCCCAGGGTGTGGGGTTTGAGTCCATCAACGCACTGCTGTCCACCGCGTTGGGCTCGGCCTACGTGAATGACTTCAACAGCCGGGGCAGGCTGCAGCGCGTCATCGTGCAGGCCGATGCACCGGCCCGCATGGTGCCGGAGGACTTGTTGCGCCTGCAGGTGCCCGGGGCTGGTGGCAAGCTGGTGCCGCTGTCGGCCTTTGCCACCACCCGCTGGATCAACGGCCCGATGCAGACCACCCGCTACAACGGTTACCCGGCCATGCGCCTGGCGGGTGACGCGGCGCCAGGCAAGTCCACTGGCGAAGCGATGAACGAGATGGAGGCGCTGGCCGCCAAGCTGCCACCAGGTTTTGGTTTTGAGTGGACGGGGGTATCGCGTGAGGAAAAGCTCAGCGGCTCACAAGCCACCATCCTGCTGGTGTTCTCGCTGCTGGCGGTGTTTTTGTGCCTCTCGGCGCTGTACGAGAGCTGGTCTATCCCGGCGGCCGTGCTGCTGGTGGTGCCGCTGGGCATCTTGGGCGCCTTGAGCGGCGTGTGGCTGCGCGACATGCCCAACGACGTGTACTTCAAGGTCGGGCTGATCACGGTGATCGGGCTGAGCGCCAAAAACGCCATCCTGATCATTGAATTTGCCAAGGACCTGCAGGCCGAGGGCATGGGCTTGATCGAGGCCACGCTGACCGCCTGCCACCTGCGCTTCCGGCCCATCATCATGACCTCACTGGCCTTCATCCTGGGGGTGCTGCCGCTGGCCATTTCCACCGGCGCCGGCGCCAACAGCCAGCGCGCCATCGGCACCGGCGTGATGGGCGGCATGATCACCGCCACCGTGCTGGCGGTGTTTTTTGTGCCG
>JAYVLI010000229.1:0-9395 GCA_043759535.1 Betaproteobacteria bacterium
GCCATCGGCCAGTAGCCCCACAGCCGCTCACCCACCGCCACAGCGGGGTGTTGGCTTTGCACTACCACGCCAAAACCCCACACCGGGATGCAGCCCCAGCCGGCAGCGTCGTCACCACTGACAGGGAAAAACTGCCAGTACTGCATGGCCGTGCCAAACGCGCCGTAGGTGATGTTGTTGGACGTGAGCGCAAAGCAGGCGATTTGCACCCGCACCTGGCCGTCGGCCAGCGGCGTGTCGGTGCTGGTTTGCAGGCGGGTGGTGGGCAGGTGGTCTTGGCGGACCAGCAGGGTGGTGGTGCTCATCGGTGGCCTTGTGCGGGTGCCGGCCGGGCGGTGTGCCCGGCACCGGGTGGCCCAGCACCCCACGGTAGCGGCCGGCCGCTGCGCCGCCTATCCGGGGCAGTCCGCAGAGCAGTCTGCAGCGCAGCCTTGGGTGCAGCTTGCGGTGCCGTGCAGGGCCTGCTGGCGCAGGCCGGCCAGCACGCTGTCCACACGCTCCAGCGCTGCAAACACCTCGTCCACCGCCTGCTGCAGGGCCAGGGCAGCAGGCGTGGGCGCCAGGTGCCTGCCCTGCGGCAGAAACAGCGGCAGGCCCATGCTGTCACTCAGCTTGCGCAACTGGCCAGACACCGTGGGCTGGGCCAGGCACAGCGCGTCGGCAGCGCGGGTCACGCTGCCCAGGCGCAGTACTGACTCAAACGCCGCCAGTTGTGGCAGGGTGCCGTGGCGCAGGTAGCGCCGCAGTTTCAGGGTCGGGGTGTTCATCGGGTTCTCCAGCCAGCGTTGCCATGGGCTATCGGCTATCGGCATGGGCCGGGTGGCCGCCTTCGCCCGCGATGCCGCGCCAGCCCAACACCGTGTGGTGCTGGGCTGGCGCGACTTGGGGCAAAGGTCTTGCTCAACCGCCGGGCTGCGGCGGCCCTGTAGGCCGGGGCGCTGGTGTGGGGCACCAGCGCCCGTCTTGACGGCACTGCAGCCAGCCTGGCCCGGGCGGCCTGGCGTGGAGCTACTCCCGCTTTGCTGGTTGGGTTGTAGCACGCAGGCCAGCGTGTTTTGGTTCCATCGTGATTCACGATGGCTCCCGCGCAGCGGCTGACCAGAATCAGCGGCATGGACCTGTCGCAATTTGCCACTGCATTGCTGGCCATCGTCGTGATCGACATCGTGCTGGCGGGTGACAACGCCATCGTCATTGCGCTGGCCGCACGCAGCCTGCCGCCCGCGCTGCAGCGGCGCGCTATCCTGTGGGGTGCGGTGGGTGCCATCGTGGTGCGCAGCGTGATGACGGTGGTGGTGGTCTGGCTGCTCAAGATCCCGGGCCTGCTGCTGGCGGGTGGGCTGTTGCTGGTGTGGATTGCCTGGCGTCTGCTACAGCCCGAGACCGGCACGGCGGGCAGCCATGGGCCGGTGGTCACCACCTTCTGGGGCGCCATGCGCACCATCGTCATTGCCGACGCGGTGATGGGCCTGGACACCGTGCTGGCGGTGGCGGGTGCTGCCCACGGCAGTTATGCGCTGGTGGTCACCGGGCTGCTGATCAGCGTGCCCATCGTGGTGTGGGGCAGCACGCTGGTGCTCAAGGTGGTGGAGCGTTATCCGGCGGTGGTCTACCTGGGTGCTGCGGTGCTGGTGATCACCGCGCTGAAGATGGTGCGCAGTGAGCCGCTGCTGCAGCCCACGCTGGCCGCCTGGCCGGTGGTGGGGCTGTTGGGCTGGCTGCTGGTACCCGGCCTGCTGTGGGCCGCGTTTTTGAACAACCACCGGGTGCTGGCCTCACGCATCCACACCCGGTTGGCCGAGTTTTCACTGCACCGCCCAGCCGCTGCCAGCGGCCAGCCGGCGCCTGAACCGCAAGGGGAAAAAATCATGCTGCATGTGCTGGTGCCGGTGGACGGCACACCCAATGCCCTGCTGGCGGTGCGCCACGCCATCGGCGAGTACCAACACAACCACCAGTTGCACTTGCACCTGCTGTCGGTGCAGCCGCACCTGTCACGCCATGCCGCGCGCTTCCTGGGGCGGGGAGACCGGGCGGCTTGGCATGCAGCCCAGGCCGAAGCCGCGTTGGCGGCGCCGGAGGCGCTGCTGCGCCAGCAGGCGGTGCCGTTTGAGCGCCACTGGTGTGTGGGCCACCGTGCCGAGCAGATTTGCGAGACGGCCAAAAGGTTGGGTGTGCACCACATCGTGATGGGCACGGCGCGCAAAAATTCACTCACCCGCATGCTGCAGGACTCGGTGACGAACCAGGTGCTGGAGGCCACCCCGGTGCCGGTGGAGGTGGTGGCCGGCGCAGCCATCTCACGCTGGGAGCGCTGGGGCCTGCCCGCCGGCGTGGGCCTGGGCGTGGGCAGCCTGCTGTTGATGGCGCTGGATTGAGTTTTGAGGTGCGGCAGCGGCTCAGGCCGCCCCTTGCACGTTCACACACAGCGCATGCAACGGGTGGCTGGCGGCCATGAACAGCCGGTTGTGGTGTGGCCCGCCAAAGCACACATTGGCGCAGCGCTCGGGCAGGTGGATGTGACCGATGGCCAGGCCGGCGGGGTGGAAGATGCGCACGCCGTTCAGTGCTTCGGACGACGCGCCTGACCGGCCGTCGCTGCCCCAGCCGCACCACACATTGCCGTCGGCATCCACCGCAATCCCGTCCAGCGCACCGGCGCCGGCGGCGCCAATCTGCAGGCGCTGGTTGGCCAGCACACCACCGGCCAACACGTCATAAGCCCAGACCAGGCGGCTGGGCGTGGCGCGGCTCTCCACCACCTACAGCACGCTGCCGTCTGGCGAGAAGGCCAAGCCGTTGGGGCCAGCCAGGTCGGTGATGACTTGCTGCAAGGCGCCCGTATCGGGTGTCACGCGGTACACGGCGTGGGGCAGCTCTTGCGTGGCAGGCGCGCCCTCCCACCAGCCGTGGACGCCAAAGCTGGGGTCGGTGAACCAGATGCTGCCGGCGTCCAGCCCGGCGTGGGCGCAGACGATGTCGTTGGGTGAGTTCAGGCGCTTGCCATTGAACTGGTCCGCTAGCACGGTGATGCGGCCATCGGGTTCGGTGCGGGTGATGCGGCGGGTCAGGTGCTCACAGGTCAGCAGCCGACCTTGGCCGTCACGCGCCAGGCCATTGGCGTTGTTGGCCGGGCCACGCAAGGTGGTGACCAGGCCCGATGCGGCGTCCCAACGCTGGAGGCGGTTGTTGGGGATGTCGCTCCACAACAAGCAGCCATGGTCGCCAAACCACTGCGGGCCCTCGCTCCAGCGGCAGCCGCTGGCCAACTGCTCCACGCTGCTGCAGTCGAGGCGGTATTTGGAAAATTCAGGCTGCAAGGTCTCGACTGCCGGGTCGGGATAACGCGCATTGGGCGTGAACGGGATTTGGGGGCCGTCTTTCACCGTGAACCTGTCATCGTCATCGTCATCGCTCGGCTATTTCAGCAGCAGGTTGGGCAGCCACATCGAGAAGGCTGGCCCATAGGTGACCAGCAACAGTGCCGCAATCAGCGCGCTGTAAAACAGCCAGATGGTTTTCATCACTGCGCCCACCGAGATTTCACCAATCGTGCAGCCTACAAACTGGGTGGTGCCCACCGGTGGGGTGTTCAGGCCCAACGCGCAATTGATCAGGATGACGATGCCAAATTGCTCGGTGCGCATGTCCAGTTGCTGGCAGATGGGCAAGAAGATGGGTGTGCGGATCAGGATGGTGGCGGCCATGTCCAAAAACGTGCCCAGCACAAACAAGATCACGTTGACCCACAAGAAGATCACCCACGGTGTGCTGCTCACGCCGCCCAGCAATTTGCCGGTCGATTCCGCCACGCCGTACCGGCCAATCAGGTGGCCAAACATTGAGCTGTAGCCCGCCACGCTGATGGCCAGGGTGGCGCATTGCCAGGCCATCACCACGCCAAACAGGCCCACCAGCGCGTGGATCAGCAATTCCATCTTGTGGCGCACGGCATCAGGCGCCAGCACCAGCATTGATTCCAGCCCGATGTGGCCAGCATCCCGCACGCCCACCGCCATGCCCAGCATGATGACGTAGAGCATCAACAGCACCGCGCCACTCTCGGCCCAGGTGGGGGTGTCATTGAAAACCTAACGGCCAATCACCTGGTACAGCACGGCCAGGATCAACAGCACCAGGCCGGCCATGCCGATGCCCAGACACAGCCGCGCGATGGCCGCGCAAAGTCGGGTGTACATGCGGTGTTGTGTGGGGTCGTTGGTGGTGGCTTACTGCACCGCCTTGGATGCGCTTGACCATGTCCTGTAGCTTGGGGTCGTTCAGGAACTTGTCGTACACCGGTTTCATCGCGGCCTGAAAGCTGGCCTTGTCCACCTCGATGATTTGCGCCCCACCGGCCTTGACGGTGGCCAGACTTTTTTCCCCGCGCTCGTCCCACAGCTTGCGCATGAAGCCCACCGATTCTTTGGCCGCAGCGCGGATCTGCTTTTGCTCGTCCGCCGGCAGGGTGTCTCAGGTGCGTTTGGAGAACAGCAAAATCTCGGGCGCCATCGAGTGCTCGGTCTTGCTGTAGAACTTGGCCACCTCAAAGTGGCGGCTGCTCTCAAAGCTGGGACAGTTGTTTTCGGCCGCGTCCACCAGGCCGGTTTTCAGCGCGGTGTACACCTCGCCAAACGGCACGGGGGTGGCGTTGGCGCCCATGGCCTCCAGCAACGCAACCCACAGGTCACTCTGCTGTACCCGCACCTTCAGGCCTTTGGCGTCGGCCAGGGTCTTGATGGGTTTTTTGCGCTGTAGGCGGAGCGGGCGCAGCTGTCATAAAACGCCAGGCCGATGAAGCCTTGCGCTTCACAGTCTTTCAAAATCTCGTCGCCGATGGCGTCGTCCAGCACCTTGCGCCTGTGCTCGGCCGAGCGGAACAACAACGGCATGGTGGGCACCATGGTGGCCGGGCAGATGTTGTTCATCGGCGCCACGTTGACACGCGTCATGGCCAGCGCGCCCAGCTTGGTCTGCTCGATGGTGTCTTTCTCGTTGCCCAGCGCCGACTTTGAAAATACCTTGATGCTGTGTTTGCCGCCGCTGGATTTGGCCAGCGTCTCGGCCATGTGGCGCACGGCCTGCACGGTGGGGTGGTCGTCGGGGTGGATGTCGGATGAGCGGAACTCGGCGGCCTGCGCGCTGCCCAGGGCCAGCAGCGCCGCAATGGCGCCAAGGGTGTGTTGCACGGGGGGTCATCGCGGCAATCTCCGGGCGGGGTGAAACAGGGGTTGAAAGAGAGGGTGCTCAAGGGCGCGGCGAGGGCGTGTTTTGTTCAAACCACATCAAACGGCCCGATGCCCAGAAGCAGCCCGCCTTGCAGGTGGTTCATCACGCTGGCGGGGTCGGCGTCCACTGGCAGGTGGCCCACCGCTGCGCGGAAGCGCTCAGCGTTGTCTTGCGGTTGGTAGCCGATGCGGGCCCAGCCGGCGTCGCTGTCATACCAGCGGGCGCTGTTGGCGCTGGTGCCATAAACCACCAGCGCGCCCACGTCTCGGGCGCGCAAGGCTGCCAGCACCAGGCGCACCAAATCGGCATGGCTGATCCAGGAGGCCAGCGCGCGCCGGTCGGGTGGTGTGGGGGTGGCAGTGCCAATGCGCAGGCTGACCGTCTCAATGCCGTAACGGTCAAAGTACAGGCTGGCCAGGCCTTCACCAAACAGCTTGCTGAGGCCGTATTGGCCGTCCGGCCGCGCCGGGTCGGTGGGGCGTACCGCATCGGTCACGCCGTAACAGCCGGTGACATGGTTGGAGCTGGCAAACACGATGCGGCGTGTGCCTTGGCGCCGCGCTGCCTCATACAGGTTGTGCAGGCCGCGGATGTTGGCTTGCAGGATCGGCTCAAAAGGCCCCTCCACCGCCACGCCGCCCAGGTGGACCACGGCGTCTACACCGTGCAGCAGGTGGTGGAGGGCGCTGGCGTCGGCCAGGTCACAGGCCTGGGCCTCTGCCCCGGCCAGTGCCGCAAGTGCGGCCAAGGGTGCGGCCAGATCAGACCGGATCAGCCGGGTGCAGGCCGCTTGCAGCGGGGGCGCCAGCACCTGGCCCAGCGTGCCGGCGGCACCCGTCAACAACACAGTGCCCAAAAGGGCGTGAGCAGCAGCATCCATGCGCGAGAAAGTGGGTGTTGAGGTGAAAACGGCGTCACCCGGGTCTGCCCCGAATGGCGATTGAAACAGCTTCCATAGACTATCGAAACATCGTTTCAATTTCAGTTCAATTTTTCTAGGAGATTCCATGCCCAGTGCGCTGCGGGTGGTGTCATTTGGTGAATGCATGCTGGAGCTGCAAGGCCAGGCCTTTGGCGCCATGCAGCAAAGCTACGGCGGTGACAGCCTGAACACGGCCGTCTACCTGGCGCGTTGTGGGCGGCAAGATGGCCAGCAACAACGCTTGCAAGTGGACTACGCCACCGCCCTGGGCGACGACCCCTTGAGCGACGGCCTGCTGGCCCGCTGGCAGGCCGATGGCTTGGCCACCGGCCTGGTGCGGCGCATCCCCGGCAAGCTGCCTGGCCTGTACCTGATTGAGGTGGACGGCCAGGGTGAGCGCCGCTTCAGTTACTGGCGTGGCCAGAGCGCTGCGCGCGACTACTTTGACACCGCGCCAGGCGCCACCCCGCTGGAGCAGCAGGCCGACCAGCTCGATGCGCTGTACATCAGCGGTATCAGCCTGGCCATCCTGCCGCCGGCCGGCCGCAGCCGCCTGCTGGCGCTGGCCCAACAGCTAAACGCCAGAGGCGCATTGGTGGCTTTTGACAACAACTACCGGCCGCGCTTGTGGGCCAGTTTGAGGGAGGCCAGGGCCTGCTTCGGCCAGATGCTGGCGGTGACCAGTGTGGCTTTGTTGACGCTGGACGATGAGCTGGCCCTGTGGGGTGCAACAGCAAGTGCTGCCAGCAGCGCAACAGCCGCAGCGCATCAACAAGCCCTGTCGCTGGACACGCCCTGCGCCGAGGTGGTGATCAAACGCGGCGCCGCCGCCACCCTGGTGCGTGTGGCCGGCGGTGCTGTGGTCCAGGTGCCCACAGTGCCGGTGCCGCAAGTGGTGGACACCACCGCAGCCGGTGATTCATTTGCCGGCGCCTACCTGGCCGCACGCCTGGGTGGCGCCACGCCGGTTGCGGCAGCGGCCGCCGGCAACCGGCTGGCAGCGCGGGTGGTGCAGCACCGGGGCGCCATCATGCCGGCCGGGCCGGTTTGACGGCAAGGCGGCCGGCTTTTGACGTGGGCGCATGGCACCGCTGCCCTGACCGGTGCTGCGGCACAATTGAATCTGAAACATGATCTCGAAAAAATCAAAACACATGGACGATGACGACGGTGTGCGCCAGCCGGAGTCGGTGGCGGCGGTCCTGAAGGTGTTTGCCATCCTGCAGGCGCTGGGTGAGCGCAACGAGATCGGCATCTCCGATTTGTCGGTGCGCCTGGCCATGCCCAAGGCCACGGTCTACCGTTTTTTGCAGACCATGAAGACCCTGGGCTATGTGCGCCAAGAGCCCGACAGTGAGCGCTATGGCCTGGCCATGCGGGTGTTTGAGCTGGGCGCCAAGGCGCTGCAGTACCCCGATCTGGTGGAGCTGTCCAAGCAGCACATGCAGGCCTTGTCAGAACAAACCGGCGAGACGGTGCATCTGGGCACGTTGATCGACAGCGAGATCATCTACGTCCACAAAGTGGACTCACGCCACATGCTGGGCATGTATTCGCGCGTGGGCCGGCGCGCACCGCTGCACTGCACCGCCATCGGCAAAGTGTTGATGGCCTGGGAGCAACCGGCACGCCGTGAGCAGGTGTTGCGCGGCGCCGAGTTCAAACGCTTCCGCGAAAAAACCATCACCGACCGGGCGGCTTTCCAGGCTGAACTGGACCGGGTGGTGGCCCAGGGCTTTGGGGAAGACCGCGAAGAGTTTGACGAGCACATCCGCTGCATCGGCATCCCCATCTTTGACCGGCTCAACCACCCGATTGCGGGCCTGAGCGTGTCCTTCCCCACCTTCCGTTATGACGCGGCCAAGGCGCCGCAGGTGGTGGCCATGCTCACCGAGGCCAGCCGCGACATCTCCACCCGGCTGGGCTGCAGCCAGTTTCCGCTGGCGGCGGTGGCTGCCGTTGCTGCGGCGTCCGCTGCCCCCGCCCCTGCCGTCACGCCCACCCGCACCGCACCAGCGCGCAAGCCCAAGCGCTGACCAACCCCACAGGAACTTCCACGATGCGCCCGCCTTATTCCGCCTTCCCCAACACCTTCCGGCAGGCCTTGCTGGCGGGCCAGACGCAGATCGGCTGCTGGGTCTCACTGGGCAGCCCCATCACCACCGAGGTGCTGGGCGTGGCCGGTTTTGACTGGCTGCTGCTGGACGCCGAGCACGCACCCAACGATGTGCTCAGCCTGATCCCGCAGCTGATGGCGCTCAAAGACAGCCCCAGCGCACCGGTGGTGCGCCCGCCGTGGAATGACACGGTGGTCATCAAGCGCCTGCTGGACGCCGGTTTTTTTAACTTCCTGATCCCGTTTGTCGAGACCGCTGAGCAGGCCTGCAGCGCGGTGGCCGCCACCCGTTATCCGCCGCAGGGTGTGCGCGGTGTGTCGGTGTCGCAACGTGGTAACCGTTACGGCGCGCAGGCCGATTACTTCAGCGTGGTCAATGACCAGATTGCCGTGATCGTGCAGATTGAAAGCGCCGCCGGTGTCGCCGCAGCGGCTGAGATTGCGGCGGTGGACGGGGTGGATTGCCTGTTCATCGGCCCGTCTGACCTGGCTGCTGGATTGGGCCATTTTGGCAAGCCCAACCACCCCGGTGTGCAGGCAGCCATTGCCAGCGTGCTGGCCGCCGCCCGCGCCGCCGGCAAGCCGGTGGGCATCTTGTCGCCGGCTGAAGCCGATGCCCGCCGCTACCTGGCCCAAGGCATGACCTTTGTGGCCGTGGGCAGTGATTTGGGTGTGCTGCGCACCCAGACCCAAGCCTTGGCCGACAAGTACCGTGACCCGGGCGCTGCGCCGCTTGCGCCGCAGTATTGACCGACGCTTGAACCGCCTACAGGGGCGGGTTGGGGCGCTGAGCGGACTTTGTAGCTGTGGAACAGCCGACATTCCGCCGATGGAGCGAGGCCCAGCCCGAGGCCGGCGGGCGACTGGCTGACTCCATGTCCCCCGGGCCTGCGGCCCTCCTCCTCAGACTTGCGTCAGCCAGTCACCCACCACCCTCGCACTCGTCCTGGGACGCGCGGTGCACTGCGCAACCCGAACACCCGAGCGCCGCAGTGGTGCCTGAGCGTCGGGTCGGGCGGGCGTGTTCTGCGCAAGTAGAGACACCGTTGTGTTTGTCAAGCCGCAGCGGGCTTCAGATGGTTGGCATCGAAGGGCTTGCCCGAGCGCAGCACGCCGTAGGCAATGGCC
>JAYVLI010000230.1:0-13891 GCA_043759535.1 Betaproteobacteria bacterium
GCCTGCAGCCGCATTGCCGCCCAGGGCACCGAGACGGCGCAAGCCAGCACTGCCCACAGCGTGCATGCCGAGCCCGGCGGGCTGGACCCCGGCCGCAGCTACTTCTACCGCTTTGAGGCCCTGGGCCAGCGCAGCAGCACCGGCCGCACCCGCACCGCGCCGGCACCGGACGCCCCGGCCACACTGCGGGCGGCCATCGCCAGTTGCCAGCGCTGGGACCACGGCCAGTGGGCAGCCTGGCGCCACATCGCCCAACACGACCTGGACCTGGTGCTGTTTTTGGGGGACTACATCTACGAATACCCCTCACCCGCCAAGCTGGCCGATGGCGCCGGCCGCAGCCACGACGGCCCGCTGCTGCGCACGCTGGACCAGTACCGCGCCCGCTACGCCCAGTACAAAAGTGACCCGGCCCTGCAAGCCGCCCACGCTGCCTGCCCGTGGCTGCTGGTGTGGGACGACCACGAGGTGGAAAACGACTACGCCAATGAACGCGGCAGCAGCTTGCAAGGCCCTGCCCTGCTGCGCCTGCGCGCCGCCGCCTACCAGGCCTGGTGGGAGCACCAACCGGTGCCCAAGGCGATGCAGCCGGTGGGGCCAGACATGCGCCTCTACCACCGGCTGGACTGGGGCACCTTGGCCCGCATCCACGCGCTGGACGACCGCCAATACCGCCACCCGCAAGCCTGCCTGCCGCTGCTGCGCCGGGGTGGCGCCAGCGTGGTCAATGCGGCCGATTGCCCTGACTTGCAAGACCCGGCGCGCAGCCTGCTGGGCGCCGCGCAAGAACGCTGGCTGGATGCCGGCTGGGACAGCCTGCGGCCCTGGAACCTGCTGGCCCAGCAGACGCTGATGGCCCGCCGCTCACACCGGCCAGTGGCCGAGGCCGGGGCCGACACCGGCCGTGACACCGGGAGATACAGCACCGACGGCTGGGACGGTTACCCACAAGCCCGCCAGCGCCTGCTGGACAGCGTGGCGGCACGCCGGTTGGGCGGTGTGGTGGCGCTGGGGGGAGACGTGCATGCCCACCATGTGGCCGACCTGAAAACCAACTTTGACGACCCCGCGTCCCCGGTGCTGGCCAGTGAGGTGTGTGGCACCTCCATCAGCAGCCACGGCCCGGCGCAACACACGCTGGCCGGCTGGATGGCGCACAACCCGCACCTGCATTACGGCCGGGGTGACCAGCGTGGACATGTGTTGATCACGCTGGACGCGCAGCAACTGCAAGCTGATTTGATGGCGGTGCAACAGCCGCAAGACGCCAACAGTGCGGTGGACCTGGCCGCCCGCTTTGTGGTGCAGGCCGGCCGGCCGGGGCCGCAGCGGGCTTGATTTGCGTGTTGGGGCTGGCCTCAGGCAAGCGGCCCGGCTTGATGCGCTCAGCCCAGCCCTGCCGAATCACCCGGCAAAGCCACCTGCAAGTAGCGCAAGGCGTCCACACAATCCAGCACGGCCGCACGCACGGCAGCAGGGCACGGGCCGGCCACGGCAGCACGCAAACGGTCTTCCACGGCGTCAAACAGCAAATGCCAATCGGCCCGGTCCAGCGCCGTCGGTTGGGTCATGGGTGTCCTCCAGGGCTTTGGCGCTCGTGGCGCGGCGGCAGGCGGGCACTGTAGGCGGCGGGTGGTCGGGGCGGTATGTCAAATGATGTTGCGCAACTTTGCTGGCCAGGCCGTCAGCGCTGCCATCAAACCAGCGGCCGCTGCGCCGGCCGGCCGTCGCCGTACAAATCGGCCAGGCGGGCCAGGGCTTTGACATCCCGCAGATACAGGCGGCCATCCGTGATCTGGTGCAGGCCACGCCGCTCCAGCTTGCGCAGGGTTTTGTTGGTGTGGACCAGGGACAGCCCCAGCCCGTCGGCCACATGCTGCTGGGTCAGCGGAAACGGCACACCACCCGCACCAGCATCGGCCTGCAGCGCAGCGGCGCGCTTGAACAGCTGGATCAGCAGCACGGCAACGCGCTCTTCTGCGCTGCGCCGGCCCACCGACAGCAGGTTGTCGTCCACCAATGATTCTTCATGCGCTGTCAGCCAGGTGATGTTGAAGCCCATGCTGGGGGATTGGCGGTGCAGCTCCCACAGCGCATCGCGCTGGAAGACGCAAAACAACGCGTCGGTCAGCACGTCCACCCCGTGGGCGGCGGCGTCGCCCATTTTTTGCTGCACGCCGATGAAGTCACCGGCCAGCAAAAAGCTCAGGATCTGGCGCCGACCATCGCTGAGCGTTTTGTAGCGGAAGGCCCAGCCGCGCAGCAAGGTGTACAGCGGCGCGTCGGTCTGGCCTTCGTGGATCAGCGTTTCTTGCGCCGCCACATCCAGCACCCGGCGTTTGAGCGACTGCACCAGCGCCAGCTCGTCAGCGCTGTGGGGGATGAACAGGGGCAGCGCCCGCAAGGGGCACAGGGTGCAGGGGGTATCGGTCATGGCGGCGGCGGATGTGTGGATTGGCGGCGCCAGCCCAGCGCTGGATCATCGCCGCTGCCGTGGTGGTGGTGGTGACGCCCCGACTGGTAGCGCCGCCGACACTCCAACCCCGCCATGCAAGCCATCCTCGCCGGCACGGTTCCGTTTTTTTTGCGCTGGTGCTGGCCGGCTGGCTGGCGGCGCGCCAGCGGGTGCTGCCTGAGGCCGCCATCCCCGGGCCCAACGCCTACGTGCTGTACTTTGTCCTGCCCTGCCTGCTGCTGCGGTTTGACGCCAACACCCCGGTGCTGGACTTGCTGAACCCGGCCGTGCTGCTGGTGTATGCGGGCTGCGCACTGCTGATCGTGGGCCTGACCGTGCTGGTGTCACGCAATGCCCGGGTGGGGCCGAAAGACGCAGCGTTTGGCGCGCTGGTGGCCGCCTTCCCCAACACCGGATTCATGGGCGTGCCGCTGCTGGTGTTCCAGCTGACGGTGCTGACCCTGGCCGCTGGCCTGCCCAGCGCCAGCAATGTGTCACTGCTGACCGCGCGTTACGGCGCTGATTCGGGCCGCGTGGCCCGCATCATCCTGGCCAGCACGGTGCTGGCGTTTGGCAGCTTTACCGCGCTGGTCTGGTGGTTTGGTGTGCGGCCGGGCGGGTGAGCTTGGAGGCCAACCTTGGCCGTCACGCGTCAAATGCCCAGCGGGTCCACATCAATCGCCCAGCGCGCCAGGCCTTTGTGCTGGCTGCGCAGGCCGTGCAGCAGCGGCATCCAGTCGGCCAGCAGGCGCTGCAGTTGCAGGCGGGATGCGGCCTCCACCAGCATCTGCAGCCGCTCGATGCCGGCCACCTTGCTCATCGATGGCGGCACCGGCGGGTAGACGGTGACGCCTGCCGCACCGGGCAGGCTGCTGGCCAGCGCGGCCGCCGCCTGCAGCCAGGCCAGGGCCACCGCCGGGTCGCGTGCCTCGGCGCGCAGCAGGGCCAAGTGGCTGTAGGGCGGCAGACCGGCGGCCAGGCGGTCGGCCAACTGGCTTTGGGCAAAAGCGGTAAAGTCATGCTTTTTGAGCGCGGTGTACAGCGGGTGCTGCGGGTGCCAGGTCTGCACCCACATCTCGCTGCGGGCCGCCGCCTGCGCATCCCGCCCGGCGCGGCCGCCGGCCTGCATGAGCAGCGCAAACAGCCGCTCAGGCGCGCGGAAATCACTGGCGAACAAGGCGGAATCGGGGTTGGCCGCCACCACCAGCGTGATGTTGCGAAAGTCATGCCCCTTGGTCACCATCTGGGTGCCCACCAGCACGTCCACAGCCCCGGCATGCACCTCCGCCAGGCGGGCCTCCAGCTGGCCTCTGCCACGGGCGGTGTCGGCATCCAGCCTGGCGATGCGGGCGCCGGGCAGCAACTCGGCCAGTTGCTCCTCCAGCTTTTCGGTGCCACGGCCCAGCGGGGCGATGTCCAGGTTGCCGCAGTCCGGGCAGGCGCGTGGCACCCGTTCAGTGAAGCCGCAATGGTGGCAGCGCAGCGTGCGTTCACCCTTGTGGAACACGCGCCAGGCGCTGCAGTGCGGGCAGCCGCTTTTCCAGCCGCAATCCCCGCAGTGCAGCACCGGGGCGTAGCCACGCCGGTTCAAGAAGACCAGGCTTTGTTCACCGCGCGCCAGGCGCTCACGCATGGAATCCAGCACCAAGGGCGCCAGCACCGGGGATTGGCCGGCCACCTTGGGCAGCACGCCCATGTCAAACAGCCGCACCCGGGGCAACGCGCCACCGCCCACCCGCTCAGCCAGGGTCAAGCGCTGGTAGCGCTGTTGCGGGCCCGGCGTGGCACGCTGCCAGGTCTCCAGTGACGGCGTGGCCGAGCCCAGGATGACCGGCACATGCTCCAGGTGGCCACGGTAGATGGCCAGGTCGCGCGCCGAGTAGCGCGCACCCTCTTGCTGTTTGTAAGACGGGTCATGCTCCTCGTCCACCACGATCAAACCCAGCCGGGGCAGCGGTGCAAACACCGACATGCGGGTGCCCAGCACGATGTCGGCCCGGCCAAGATGGGCCATCAACCAGTGGCGCAGGCGCTGCACGGGGGTGAGGCCGCTGTGCATGGCCACCAGCCGGTGTTGGGGGAAGCGCTGGGCAAACCGCGCTTCGAGTTGCGGGGTCAGGTTGATCTCGGGCACCAGCACCAGGGCTTGTTTGCCGGCCGCCAGCACCTGCTCGGTGGCATGCAGGTAGACCTCAGTCTTGCCACTGCCGGTGACACCAAACAGCAGCATGGGCTGCGGCCGGGCTTGGGCGCACTGCGCCTCAAACGCGGCCAGAGCAGCCAGTTGCTCAGGGGCCAGCAGCGGGCGGGCGGGGGTGGTGGTGGGCGGCGGGTGGGTCTCAGGCACCACGGCCAGCGCCAGGCCCGGGTCAGAGCCTGGGCCAGCCGCCTTGCCTTTGCGGGCCCGCGCCGGTTTGGGCGGCGGTGGGTCCAGTTGCTTGATCAAGCGGGCCAGCCGCTGTGCCAGGCCAGCCGCGTCCAGCTTGCGCAATTCGGGTGGCAGCACGGCCAGCGCCAACTCACCCACGCTGCGCTGGTAATAACCGGCGGCAAAGTCCACCAGGGCCAGCCAGGCAGGCGCCAACGGCGGCAAAGCGGTCAACACCTCACCCACCGGCCGCAGTGCGTGTTTGCCGGGCGCGGCCGGTGCGCCGTGCCAGACGATGCCCAGCATGTCGCGCTTGCCCAGCGGCACCCGCAGCAGGGTGCCGGGGGCCAGCGGCTGGGCGCTGAGGTAATCCAGCGCACCGGTCAAGCCGCTGTGTTGCGGCGCCTCAACAGCCACCCGGACAAACCCGCAAAAGGCGTTGGTGATTGGGGTGGCGGTCACTGCGGTTCAGCCCACAGTTGCGCGCGCTTTTTCGTCTTCACATCAAGAAACACACTTAAGTTGATGATTGAAAACGAGTTTTTGAACTGTCCCCGACTTCTGTGGATAACTTTGTGGGAAACCCGCCTGCGACAGCGCTAAGTGCTTGATGTAGCGGGCTTCGCCCTGGATTGCCTGATTTGGCAGCACCGCCAGAAAACTGTTCAACATCAATCACTTAGCATGGATTTCCAGCATTCTTGATGCTGCACTGCACATTTATTTTCGTGTCTTTGTCGCTTCTCGATTTTTGGGGATAAGTCAAGCGGAGAGCGCCCACTCACCCCAGTTCGTGACATTTTTTATGTGCGCGCCCCAGCCGCCGCACGCCGCGCGCGCGAATGGCTGTGAACCGTCTCCACCAGCGCCTGCACGTTGTCCACCGGGGTGTGCTGGTTGATGCCGTGGCCCAGGTTGAAGATGTGGCCGCCGTGCTGGCCGTCAGCCCGGCGCGCGTCGCCAAAACTGTCCAGCACGGCGCGTGCTTCGGCCGCCACGGCCTCGGGCGTGGCAAACAACACCATCGGGTCCAGATTGCCTTGCAGCGCCACGCGGTCATCCACCCGGCGGCGGGCTTGGCCCAAATCGCAAGTCCAGTCCAGCCCCACCACATCGGCGCCAGTGGCGGCAATTTGCTCCAGCCACAGCCCACCGCCCTTGGTGAACACAATCGCCGGCACCCGCTGGCCGTCATGGCTGCGCTTGAGTTGGTCCATCACCCGCTGGGTGTAGGCCAGGCTGAACTGGTGGAAGGCACGGTGCTCCAGCACGCCACCCCAGGAGTCAAAAATCATCACCGCATGGGCACCGGCCTCAATTTGCGCATTCAAATAAGCCGCCACCGCGTCGGCATTGACGGCCAGGATGCGGTGCAGCAGGTCAGGCCTGGCGTACAGCATGGTCTTGACCAGTTTGTAATCGTCCGAGCCAGCGCCCTCCACCATGTAGCAGGCCAGGGTCCACGGGCTGCCCGAGAAGCCGATCAGCGGCACCCGGCCGTTCAACGCTTTGCGGATGGAGGTGACCGCGTCAAACACGTAGCGCAGCTTGTCCAGGTCAGGCACGGCCAGCTTGGCAACGGCCGCCTCATCCCGCACCGGGTGGGCAAAGCGTGGGCCTTCACCGGCGCCAAAGCTCAGGCCCAGGCCCATCGCGTCGGGCACGGTCAGGATGTCGGAGAACAGGATTGCCGCATCCAGCTGGTAGCGGTCCAGCGGCTGCAGCGTCACCTCGGTGGCGTAGTGCGGGTTGGTGGCCAGGCCCATGAAGCTGTTGCCGGCGGCCAGCCGCGAGGCGCGGTATTCAGGCAAATAGCGCCCGGCCTGGCGCATCAGCCAGAGAGGGGTGTGGTCAGTCGGCTGGCGCAGGCAGGCGCGCAGGAAAGTGTCGTTTTGCAGCGGTGCGTTCATCAGCCAGATTATCGGCCGGCGCCTGCGGCGGCCCATCCCCGGGCATGCCCGTGCCGGTGCGGCAGCGCTGCCCCCTAGACCGAAGGCTTGAATGGCCTGCCATGGGCCTCAGCTATGCTGCCCGGTGTGTGCGCTGTGCACAGGAGGTTTGCATGTTCCATTCACGTTTGATTCTTGGCGCCGCCACATTGGGCGCAGCCCTGCTGCTATCAGGCTGCGGCTACAACGACTTTCAGCGCCTGGACGAAGATGTCAAAGGTGGCTGGGCCGAGGTGCTGAACCAGTACCAGCGCCGCAGTGACCTGATCCCCAACATCGTGGCCACCGTCAAAGGTGAGGCCAATTTTGAGCAAGACACCCTGACCAAGGTGATCCAGGCCCGCGCGGCAGCCACCAGCATCCAGGCCACACCAGAGCTGGTGAACAACCCCGAGGCGTTCAAGAAGTTCCAGGATGCACAAGGCCAGCTCACCGGCGCGTTGAGCCGGCTGATGGTGGTGAGTGAGCAGTACCCCAACCTGAAGGCCAATGCCGCTTTCCAGGATTTGCGGGTGCAGCTGGAGGGCACCGAAAACCGCATCACCGTGGCGCGCAACCGCTACATCAAGACGGTGCAGCAATACAACGTGCTGACCCGCAGCTTCCCCACCAACCTGACGGCGATGGTCTTCAGCTACGCCGTCAAGCCCAGCTTCACCGTGGCCAATGAGGCCGCCATCAGCGCGCCACCGGCCATCAGCTTCGACAAGCCGGCCAGCAAGTGATGCGCAGCCGGGCTGCACAACAGTGAGCGATTGCTGAGCATGCTGGTGTCATTGCGGCTGCTGTCATTGCGGCCAGCCAGGCTGCTGGCCAGCCTCTGCGGCTTGGGCCTGGCGTTGTTGATCAGCGCTGCCGCCTGGGCGCAAGACGTGCTGCCGGTGCCAGCCCTCACCGGCCGGGTGATGGACCAGGCCAATGTGCTGAGCCCGGCCGACCGTGCTGCGCTGGAGCAAAAGCTCGCCGCCTTTGAGGCCCAGGCCGGCCCGCAGATCGTGCTGCTGCTGGTGGCCAGCACCACACCCGAAGACATCACCAGCTACGCCCAACGGGTGGCAGACAGCTGGAAGATCGGCCGCCGCGCGGTGGGCGACGGCCTGTTGGTGGTGGTAGCGCGCGACGACCGCAAGCTGCGCATCGAAGTGGCCAAGGCGCTGGAGGGCGCGGTGCCCGACCTGGCGGCGCGCCAGATCATCGACCGGCTCATCACGCCGGCTTTCAAGCGCGGTGACTACGCCACCGGGCTGGGTGCCGGCGTGGACGGGCTGATCGCCCGGGTGCGCGGTGAAGGCCTGCCGGCACCCACGCCAGCCGCCGGCGCGGGCCGCAGCAACGGCGGCGGCGGTTTTGACTGGCAGACGCTGGCCATCTTCTTCTTCGTCGGCGTTCCGGTGGTGGGCGGTGTGCTGTCGGCGGTGATGGGCCGCAAGCTGGGCTCGGTGGTCACGGCCGGTGGCACCGGCGCGCTGGCCTGGGGTTTGAGCGCCAGCGCGGTGGTGGCCGGGGTGGCCGGGGTGGTGGCGCTGTTGCTGGTGGGCGTGATGGGCGTGGGCTCAGCGGCTGGCGGTCGTGGCGGCCGGGGGGGCCGCGGCGGGCTGGGCGGGGCGCTGGGTGGCCTGTCGGGGGTGATCCTGGGCGGTGGCGGCTTTGGCGGCGGCCGGTCGGGTGGCGGTGGCGGTGGGTTCCGCTCGGGCGGCGGTGGTGATTTTGGCGGCGGTGGTGCGTCGGGGGGCTGGTGATGGGCCGCATCTCAAGGTTGCTGAAACATCGCTGGACGGACGAATCCGACCTGCGCCGCGCGCTGCCCGCCGACGCCCAGGCCCGCATCGAGGCCCGGGTGGCGGCCAGTGAGCGCGGGCACAGCGGTGAGATCCGCGTCAGCGTCGAGGCCGGCCTGCCGCTGTCGTACCTGTGGCAGGGTTTGACGGCCCGCCAGCGCGCCATCACGCTGTTTGGCAAGCTGCGGGTGTGGGACACCGAGCACAACAACGGCGTGCTCGTCTACCTGCTGCTGGCCGACCACGCCATCGAGATCGTGGCCGACCGGGGGCTGGATCGGCGTGTGCCTGCCGGGCAGTGGCCGGCCTTGATCGCGCCGATGCAGCAGGCGTTTCGCAGCGGCCGGTTTGAAGACGGCCTGAACCAGGCCATCACCACCCTCGACGCACTGCTGGTGCAGCACTTTGCGCTGGCGCCGGGCCAGACCAACCCCGACGAGCTGCCCAACCGGCTTGACTTGCGCTGACCCGGCGGGTGCTGGCGGGTGCTGGCGGGTGCTGGCGGTGAGGGCCGGCCCCGTCAAGCCACCGGTTGGCGCACGCTTCAGATCGGCTTGAAGCCCTTGCTGAACCGCTCTTTCAGCGGCGCATCACCCAGCGGCGGCAGCGCCAGCGGCTCGGGCAGCACGGTGGTGTCGGGCAAGTGGGCCAGCAGGTGGCGGATCAGCGCCAGCCGGCCGCGCCGCTGGTCGTTGAAGTCAACCAGCGTCCACGGCGCGCCGGGCCGGTGCGTGGCCTTGAGCATCGCATCGCGCGCCGCGCCGTACTCGGTGTACTTCTGCCGGGCCTGCAGGTCGATGGGCGACAGCTTCCAGCGCTTGAGCGGATCGTCCAGCCGCTCGGCAAAGCGCGCCTCCTGCTCAGCCTGGTCCACCGTCAGCCAGTATTTGTACAGCAGCACGCCGTCATCGGTCAGCATCTGCTCAAACACCGGCGTGGCTTGCAAGAAGGCCAGCGCCTCTGACTCGGTGCAATAGCCCATCACCCGCTCAACCCCGGCACGGTTGTACCAGCTGCGGTCGAGCAGCAGCATTTCACCGGCCGCCGGCAAATACCGCACATAGCGCTGAAAGTACCACTGGGCCAATTCGCGCTCGCTGGGCTTGGGCAGTGCCACCACCCGGCATTGGCGCGGGTTCAGCGTGTCGGCAATGGCCGCGATCACACCACCCTTGCCAGCGGTGTCGCGCCCCTCAAACACCACCACCAGCCGCTTGCCGGTGTGGGCCAGCCAGCGCGCCACGTTGTTCAGCGCCAGCTCCAGCGGGGCCATCTGGTCCAGGTAGTCGGATTTGCTGAGCGGCGCGCCGCTTTTGGGCTTGCCCGTCGTGGGCATCGTCTGCGCCGGGCGCGTGTCCGCCGCCTTTTTCTTGTCTTTGCCCATGTCGTTGACTCCTGGGTGGTGATGACCGGTTATAGCCGCTGCGACGCTGCAACAAAAACGCCCGCTAATGAGCGGGCGTTTCAACTGCATGGCGCAGGGCCACCGCGTGCAGGCGTCAGCGTTTGCGCAGCTTGGCAATCGCCGCAATCTGCGCGGCCATCGTCGCAAACTCACCCTGGGCCTTGGCAAAGTCGATGTCGTTCTTGGCGTTTTTCATCGCCTCCTCGGCCAGCTTCTTGGCCTCAAAGGCTTTGGCTTCGTCCAGATCATGGCCGCGGATGGCCGTGTCGGCCAGCACGGTGACGGTACCGGGTTGCACCTCCAGAATGCCGCCGGCGACAAAGACAAACACCTCCTCGCCCCCGTCGGCCGGCTGGATGCGCACCGCCCCGGGCTTGATGCGGGTGATCAGTGGCGTGTGGCGCGGCAGGATGCCCAGCTCACCGTTCTCACCGGGCAGGGCTACAAACTTGGCCTCGCCAGAGAAGATGTTTTCTTCGGCCGAGACGACATCGACGTGCAGGGTGGCCATATTCAGCAGTCCTTAATAGTGACGAGGGTGATTCAACCAGCGCGGCTTATTGAATCTTCTTCGCTTTCTCAAACGCCTCGTCAATCGTGCCGACCATGTAGAACGCCTGCTCGGGCAGGTGATCGCACTCACCCGAGACAATCATCTTGAAGCCGCGGATGGTTTCTTTCAGCGGCACAAATTTGCCCGGTGAGCCGGTAAACACCTCGGCCACATGGAAAGGCTGGCTCAGGAAGCGCTGGATTTTGCGGGCCCGACTGACGGCCAGTTTGTCGTCCGGGCTCAACTCGTCCATGCCCAGGATGGCGATGATGTCGCGCAACTCTTTGTAGCGCTGCAGGGTTTGCTGCACCGCCCGGGTGGTGGTGTAGTGGTCCTCACCCACCACGTTCGGGTCCATCTGGCGGCTGGTGCTGTCCAGTGGATCGACCGCCGGGTAGATGCCGAGTGAGGCGATCTCACGCGACAGCGCCACGGTGGAATCGAGGTGGGCAAAGGTGGTGGCGGGCGACGGATCGGTGTAATCGTCGGCCGGCACATAAACCGCCTGGATCGAGGTGATCGAGCCCACCTTGGTGGACGTGATGCGCTCTTGCAGCCGGCCCATTTCTTCGGCCAGCGTCGGCTGGTAGCCCACGGCCGACGGCATGCGGCCCAGCAGCGCCGAGACCTCGGTGCCTGCCAATGTGTAGCGGTAGATGTTGTCAACGAAGAACAGCACGTCCTTGCCTTCGTCGCGGAAGGATTCGGCGATGGTCAGGCCGGTGAGCGCCACCCGCAAACGATTACCCGGCGGCTCATTCATCTGGCCGTAGACCATCGCCACTTTCGACTCTTCGAGGTTCGCCAGGTTGACGACGCCTGATTCGGCCATCTCGTGGTAGAAGTCATTGCCCTCGCGAGTGCGCTCGCCCACGCCGGCAAACACCGACACGCCCGAGTGGGCCTTGGCGATGTTGTTGATCAACTCCATCATGTTCACCGTCTTGCCCACGCCGGCGCCGCCAAACAGGCCCACCTTGCCGCCTTTGGCAAACGGGCAGATCAGGTCGATCACCTTGATGCCGGTTTCCAGCAGTTCTTGCGATGGGCTCAAATCGTCGTAGCTGGGGGCTTTGCGGTGGATGGACGCCGTCAGCGTCTGGTCCACCGGGCCGCGCTCGTCAATCGGCCGGCCCAGCACGTCCATGATGCGGCCCAGTGTGGCCTTGCCCACCGGAACGGTGATGGCTGCCCCGGTGTTGTTGACCATCAGCCCGCGGCGCAAGCCGTCCGACGAGCCCAGCGCGATGGTGCGCACCACGCCGTCGCCCAATTGCTGCTGCACCTCGAGTGTCAGCGCCAGGCCTTCGAGCTTGAGCGCGTCATAAACGCGCGGCATGTGGTCACGCGGAAACTCGACGTCACGACGGCGCCGATGCACTGGACGATCTTGCCTTGGGCTTGCAGGTTTGCCATTTTCTAGTCCTCTAAAACTGTGTTCGTGGGTTGCGGCCGATCAGCCGCTGATGGCCGCCGCGCCGCTGACGTTTTGGTTCCGGCCGTTCGCTGTGCTCACTTAACTTTCGCTGCGCGCAAGTTAGCCTTCACCGAATCGTGAACGCTGCATCAGCCACTGATGGCGGCCGCGCCGCTGACGATTTCGGACAACTCGGTGGTGATCGCTGCCTGCCGGGTCTTGTTGTAGACCAGCTTGAGCTCACTGATCAGGTTGCCGGCGTTCTCGGTCGCGGCCTTCATGGCCACCATGCGGGCCGATTGCTCCGACGCCATGTTCTCGGCCACCGCCGTGAACACCAGCGCCTCGACATAGCGCGTCAGCAGCTCATCGATCACGGTGGCGGCATCGGGCTCATAGATGTAGTCCCAGCCGTACTGCGCTTTCTCGGCGGCGGTCTGCTGCAATTGCTGGCCCGACAACGGCAGCAGTTGCTCGATCACCGGCACTTGCGACATGGTGTTGATGAATTTGGTGTAGCACAGGTACACCACGTCCACCTGGCCGGCGACAAACGCATCCAGCATCACCTTGACCGGGCCGATCAATTTATCCAGCACCGCCGAATCACCGAGCTGGGTGGCATGGCTCATCACCTTGACGCCGATGCGGTTCAAGAAGCCGAAGCCCTTGTTGCCGATGGCCACCGCCTGGGCTGCGCCCCCCGCAGCCTGGACCTCGCGCAAGCGGCTGGTGACCGCACGCAACACATTGGTGTTCAAACCACCGCACAGCCCTTTGTCAGCCGTCACCACGATAAAGCCGGTGACCTTGGACGTGCCACCCGTGCGCATGTAGGCGCTGCGGTATTCGGGGTTGGCCTGCGACAGATTGGCCGTGATGTTGCGGATTTTGTCGGCATACGGCCGGGCGGCGCGCATGCGCTCCTGGGCGCGGCGCATTTTGGCGGCCGAAACCATTTCCATGGCCTTGGTGATCTTCTTCGTGTTCTCGAAGCTTTTGATCTTGCCGCGTATCTCTTTACCTACCGCCATGACGGGGCTCCTTCAGGCTTTGCAGGTCAGGCGAACGATTTTTTGAAGGCAGTGATCGCGGCGGCCATTTCTTCTTCGGCCGGTTTGTCCATCGCCTTGTCGTTTTCCAGTTTGGCCAGCAGCGCGGCATGGCTGCTCTTCAAATGCTGGTGCAGGCCGTGCTCGAAGGCCAGAATCTTCTTCACTTCGACATCGTCCATGAAACCCTTGTTCACGGCAAACAAGGTCGCGCCCATCAGGCTGATCGGTTGCGGTGAATACTGCGCCTGCTTTAGCAACTCGGTGACGCGGGCGCCGCGGTCCAACTGCTTGCGCGTGGCCTCGTCCAGATCCGACGCAAACTGCGCAAATGCCGCCAGCTCACGGAACTGCGCCAGGTCGGTGCGGATACCGCCCGACAAACCCTTGATGAGTTTGGTCTGCGCCGCACCGCCGACCCGCGACACCGAGATACCGGCGTTGATGGCCGGCCGGATACCGGCGTTGAAGAGCGAGGTCTCGAGGAAGATCTGGCCGTCGGTGATCGAGATCACATTGGTCGGCACAAAGGCCGAAACGTCGCCGGCCTGGGTCTCGATGATCGGCAGCGCGGTGAGCGAGCCGGTTTTGCCTTTGACCTCACCTTTGGTGAACTTCTCAACATAGTCGGCATTCACCCGGGCGGCACGCTCCAGCAGGCGGCTGTGCAAATAAAACACGTCGCCGGGGAAGGCTTCACGGCCGGGCGGGCGGCGCAGCAGCAAGGACACCTGGCGGTAGGCCACAGCCTGCTTCGACAAGTCATCATAAATAATCAGCGCGTCTTGCCCACGGTCACGAAAGTACTCGCCCATCGTGCAGCCCGAATAAGCCGACACATACTGCATGGCCGCTGATTCAGAGGCCGTGGCCGCCACCACGATGGTGTAATCCATCGCGCCATTGGCCTCAAG
>JAYVLI010000231.1:0-9821 GCA_043759535.1 Betaproteobacteria bacterium
CCGGCCGCACCGGCGGTGTCAGGCCCGGGCCCAGATCGGCATAGCCGCTGGCGGTGTTGAAGCGCTCCCAGCGTAAAAACGGCGTCAGCGCGTAATTGCCCTGCTGCCACAGGTGGTAGCCGGCCTGCACATAGCCGCCGTCAAAGGCTTTGGGGATCAGCGTGGCACTGCCCACCAGCGGGGCGTTCAGCACGGCATTCAGCGCGGCACTGTTGCTGATGTTGCCCCGGCTGATCAGCGCGCTCAAATCCCATTTGCCGGGCGTCCAGCGGGCATGCAGATCCCACAGCGTGATGCGCGCCGACGCCAGCGCTTGGCCGTGCGTGGCACCGCCGCTGAACACGCCGCCGCCGATCTGCAGGCCCGGCACACCGCGCCAGTTGAGTGCGCCAAACAGCGCCAGGTCGCGCGCCTTGGCCAGCGCCAGCTCCTGGTGGATGCTGCCCAGCGGGGATTGGGCACCGTCGGTGCGGGTGGCGTCCCATTTGTTCAGGTCGAAGCCGGTGGATACGCCGGCCTGCAAGGTCAGGCCGTTGTCAAACTGGCCGACCATTTGCACCCCGCCTTCGCGCCATGTGCTGGGGATGATGGCGGTCTCGACAAAATTGCGCTCCACGCCAAAAAATGCGGTGGGCTCATGGTTTTCATTCAGCAAGCCCATCGGCATCAGGAACAGGCCACCGCGCACGGCCCAAGTGGGCGTGACCTGGTGCTCGACATAGGCCTGCTCCAGTGCCACCTCGCCCCGGTCGCTGGCCGACGCCACGGCGTGTTCCACCTCCAGCTCGGCCACCACCCGGGTTTGCTCGTCGATGCGGTGCTGGTAGCCCAGCACAAAGCGGCGCAAATCGGCCTGGCTGTTCTGGCTGGCCTTGCGCGGCCGGTTGAGGTTGATCTCGCCGTAGCTGCTGAGCACAGTGGCGGGCTCGGCGCTGGCTTGCGACGTTGGGGGTGTGGCAGCCTGTGCCGGCGCTTGTGTGGATGCCTGTGTGGATGCTTGTGTGGATGCTTGTGTGGATGTTTGTGCGGACGCTTGCTGCGGCGCCAGCGCAGCGGCTGCGCCGGGCGCTGCAACAGCGGCAGCCGGCCGCGCCTGCTGCTGCTGCACCTCACGCAGCTGGGCCTGCAGGCGCTGCACCTCGGCTGCCAGCACATCCAGGCGGCGCGCCAGGTCGGTTTCCATGGCGGTCTGGGCCTGCGCGGCGTTGGCGGGCAGCAGGCTGGCCAGCGCGGCAGCCACCGGCAGCAGGGCGGCCAGAGCGCTGGGTGCGGCCAGGCGGCGCACAGTCAAAAGGGCAAAAGGCACGGTGGTCTCCGGGGATGGTGGTGCGGATTGGCGCTGTACGGATTGGCGCCCTGCGGATGGGCAGCGCATGGCGGGCAGGGCCGGCATCACGGCACAAAACCGTCGGTCAGCGTGCCCAGAAAGGCGATCAGGTCGTTGATCTCGGCATCGGTCAGCGCGGGCTGGGCACCGGCGCTGCGGTTGTAGGGCACCTCGCTGGTATTGACGTTGTTGCGCCACAGGGCGGGCAGGTCGTTGAACTTGTCCACCGTGCCGTCGGCGCGCAGCGGGTACCACTTCTCGGGCTGGGTGTCGCGCTGCACATAAAAGGTCAGCGCTTCTTTCAGCGTGCCAAACCGGCCGTTGTGAAACAACGCACCGCGCAGCGCCACATTGCGCAGCGACGGCACTTTGAAGGCGCCGCACAAGTCCGTGCGCTGGGCCAGGCCAGCATCGCTGCGGCTGCACAGACCCAGGTCAAAGTGGGCCTGGTCGGCGTTTTGCGCCAGCGCGGTGTTGCGCGGCACGCCCAGATTGTCGTAAGAGAAATCGGTGAACAGCGGCAGGCTGCCATCGGCCCCCCGGGCCGACGGATGGCAGGCCGCGCAATTGCCCTTGTCGGCCGCATTGAACAGCGCCAGGCCACGCAGTTGTGACAGTGACAGGGTTGTCTGGCCGCGCAAAAACGCGTCGTACTGGCTGCTGAAGGGCTGGAAATCGGGGTCTTCGCGCTGGTACTGCTGCAGCGCCAGCGTCAGGCGGGCAAACGCCAGTGCGGGCTGGCTGAAGATGTCCTGGCCAAACAGCGTCTTGAACTGGGCCGCATACGGCGCCAGGGCCAGGCGCTGCACCACCTCGGCCTGGCTGGTGTTGGCCATCTCCCGTGGGTTGAGCAGCGGCTCACCAGCTTGCGCCTGCAGCGACGCGGCGCGGCCGTCCCAAAAAAACCCGCCATTGGGCGTGCCGTCCGCCGCAAACCGGAAGGCGGTGTTGCTGGCCAGGTAGCGGATGGACGGCACGTTGCGCCCACCCTGCAGGGCCAGCGTGGCGCCGCCTGACTGGGCTGGCAGGCTGTTGGGGCTGGCGTGGCCATGCGCCGGGTCGTGGCAGCTGCTGCAGGCCTGGCGGCCTGAGGCCGACAGCGACGGGTCATGGAAGGCCAGCTCACCCAGGCTGGCCACGGCGGACAGTGCCGGCGCGGCGGATGCGCTGGCCTGGCCCGGCGCCGCGCTGCCACTGCCGTCACCACCACCACCGCCACCGCAGCCGGCCAGGGCCAGCACCAGGCCCAAGGCCGCCCAGCCCGCACGCCCACCCGGACGTCCACCCGCATGCCCACCCGCATGCCCACCCGCATCACCACCCACCGGCCTGCGCTGGTTTGCAGCGGCGACAGCGGGCAGGCGCGGGTACCGGCGGGTGGTGGGGCAGTGGGACACGGGGGAGGCTCCGGATGGTTGGTGGAGTAATGATAACGATTCGTATTTGTTGTGGGCCTCAACCGGTTGAACTGGTTGAACTGGTTGAACCGGTTTGACCGCGTCAGCCGACGCGGGCAAGGCCACGGTGGGCCACAGGTCTTTCACCGGCCTGCCGTCGGCCAAGTGCCGGTGCCACACCAGCCGACCGGCACAATCCCCCGCGCTGCTGCAGCACCGGCTGGCTGGGCCAGTGCCGCGCCGCCCACCACACTGCCGCACCGCCTGCCACCGACCACCGCACTGCCTGCCTGCCCGCCCGCCTTCCCGCATGACTGAATCCGACGCCCGTGCCGTGCTGCTGCTGCGTGCTGTTGAGCAAACACCTGCCTGGTCCGACGGGCTGGGTGACCTGGCCGATTGGGCCGGCGCCGAGGCCCGCCGCACACTGGGTGAGGGCGCTGCGCCGCAGGCCTGGCTGGCCTTGCGCGCCCACCTGGGCCTGCAGCGCCTGGCCCAGCGCGATGCCACGCTGCAGCCCTGGTTGGCCGCCGCCGGCCACCCCGCTGGCCACCCGCTGGCCTGGCTGGTGTGGCTGGTGTGTGGGTTGGCCGCACTGCTGGGTTTGCTGGTGGACGCGGTAGGCCTGTCACACCAGATCAACCTGCTGGCGCCACCCCTGCTGGCGCTGCTGGCCTGGACAGCTGCCGTCTACGCGGCCTTGCTGCTGCACGGGCGGCGCCGGCCCGGGCCAGCGCGGCCAACCTTGCCCGCCGGCCCACTGCGCCGCTGGCTGCTGGCCCACGCGGCCAGGCTGCAACAGCGCTGGGACCCTCACACCAGCCTGCAACAGCGCTGGAAGCCTGACACCAGCCAGCCCGACCCGGCGCCCTACCGCGCCGCGCTGGCCCGCTTCAGCCGCGACTGGCTGGCCACCAGCGCGCCACTGCAGGCGGCGCGCCTGACCGCGCTGCTGCACGGCGCAGCGGCCTGCCTGGCGCTGGGCGCAGTCGCGTCGCTGTACGCCCGTGGCTTGGTGTGGGATTTGCGCGCCGGTTGGGACAGCACCTTTCTCAGCCCGCCGGCCGTGCGCACCCTGCTGGGCTTGGTGCTGGGCCCGGCCGCAGCACTGAGCGGCCAGGCCTTGCCCGACGTGGCCAGCGTGGCCGGCCTGCGCCTGGCCAGCGGCGGGGGCGAGAGCGCCGCCCGCTGGATCCACCTCTGGGCTTTGACGCTGGGCCTGGCCGTGGTGCTGCCCCGCAGCGT
The DNA here is from genome assembly GCA_043759535.1 of Betaproteobacteria bacterium. Lineage (GTDB taxonomy): Bacteria > Pseudomonadota > Gammaproteobacteria > Burkholderiales > Burkholderiaceae_C > Pseudaquabacterium. Next base: position 3,970 of record JAYVLI010000231.1, read on the forward strand.
GCTGGCCGCACTGGCCTGGCGCCGTGCCCGCAGCCTGGCCGCCGCGCTGCCGCTGGACCCCAACGACGCCAGCCTGCAGCGCCTGCTGCGCAGCGCCGGTGGCCAGCCGCTGCCGGTCAGCGTGCTGCCCTACAGCTACCAGCTGGATGCCACCCGCCAAGCTGCATTGACCGCAGTGCTGGCGCAGCACATCGGTCCGCAGGCCCGGCTCCAGCTGTTGCCCAACCTGGCCCAAGGCGCCGAAGACCAAGCCACCCGGTGGTGGCCCAGCCCACCCGCCGACACGGTGGTGGCACTGTTTGCGCTGACCGCCACACCGGAGCGTGAAACCCACGGCGTGTGGCTGCAAACCCTGGCCCAGCGCCTGGCCAGCCTGCCCACAACTGGGGCGCAGGGCAGCCGCCAGCTGTTGGTGATGGTGGACACATCGGGTTTTCGCGCCCGGTTGGGCCCACAAGCCACCAGCCCGGACAGCCTGCAGCGCCTGGACCAGCGCCGGCGCGCCTGGCTGGCGCTGCTGCAGCCGCTGGGCCTGGTGCCAGTGTTCATTGACCTGACTGGCGCTGCCGCCCAGCCCGCGCCATGACCACCCCCACGCGCAGCCAGGCCACCGCCCCCACCACGCTGCACATCAGTCTGGTGGCCCACACCAACGCCGGCAAAACCACCCTGGCCCGCACCCTGCTGGGCCGCGATGTGGGTGAGGTGCGCGACGAGGCCCACGTCACCCTCAGCGCCGAGCCCCACTTGCTGATCAGCAGCCCACACGGTGACCGCCTGCTGCTGTGGGACACCCCTGGTTTTGGCGACAGCGTGCGGCTGGCACGCCGCCTGGCGCAGGCCGGCAACCCGCTGGGCTGGCTGCTCACGCAGGTGTGGGACCGCTTCCGCGACCGCGCGTTCTGGGCCAGCCAACAAGCCATCCGCCATGTGCTGGGCCAGGCCGATGTGGCCATCTACCTGGTCAATGCCGCTGAGGCACCACAAGACGCCGCCTACCTGGCGCCCGAGCTGCAGGTGCTGGCGCTGCTGGGCAAACCGGTGGTGGTGGTGCTCAACCAACTGGGGCCAGCCGGCACGCCGGCCGACGACGCTGCGCAGGTCAGCGCCTGGCAAGCCCACCTTGCCACGCTGGTGGGTGTGGGCGCGGGCGCACCGGCCGTTCGACCCACCGTGCTGCCGCTGGACGCCTTTGCCCGCTGTTGGGTGCAAGAAGGCGCTTTGCTGCAGGCGGTGCTGCAGGCCTTGCCGGTGGCGCAGCAGCCGGCAATGGCCCGCCTGTCTGCGGCTTGGGGCCAGCGGGCGCAGGCCACCTGGCAGGCGGCGATGGCGCTGCTGGCGCGGCGGGTGGCCCGCGCAGCGGTGGACCGCGAGCCCCTGCCCAGCAGCACCTGGCGTGCCCCGCTGCGCGCTGGCCTGCAGCGGCTGGTGGCCGCTCTGGGTGCCGGCCATGGCGATGCCGACAGCAGCCCCCAAGCCAGCGCCATGGCCGCACTGGCCGACCGGCTTGACGCCGAGGTGCGGCGCAGCACCGAGGCGCTGATCCAACTGCACGGCCTGGACGGCCGCGCCACCGGTGATGTGCTGGACAAGCTGGCGCGCCACTTTGCCAAGCGTGAACCGGTGAGCGAAGGCCGCGCCGCGCTGTGGGGCGGGCTGGTGACCGGTGCGCTGGCGGGGCTCAAGGCCGACATCGCCAGCGGTGGGCTGACCATGGGTGGTGGCCTGCTGGCCGGTGGGGTGCTGGGTGCGCTGGGTGCTGCCGGCGCGGCACGTGGTGTCAACCGGGTGCGTGGCCTTGGCCGCAGCCAACTGGCCTGGGACGACCGGGTGATCGGCGCGCTCTTGCAATCGGCCCTGCTGGGCTACCTGGCCGTGGCCCACCATGGCCGCGGCCGCGGTGCCTGGCAACAGGCTGACCCACCCGCCGCCTGGGTGGACGCGGTGGACGCCGCACTGGCCGCCCAGCAGCCCGCGTTGCAGGCCTTGTGGCAGCAGCGGCCGGGCTGGCTGGAGGATGCCGCACCCCCATCCGCACCCCCATCCGCAGCCACCTCCGCAACCCCAGCCCCAGCCGACCCACCAGCCGCGCTGCAACAGCTGCTGCAAGCGCTGCTGTGCCACGCCAGCGCCGACGTGCTGCTGCGCCTCTACCCCGACGCTGCGGCCACCGCCGGGCTGCTGGACCCGGGCTGATGCGGCGGGCCACCAGGCCGCCAGGTCGCCAAGCCGTCATGACGCTGGCCGAGCCCGGCTACAGGTTCTCGATGTACATGCGGTTGTAGGTCGGGCTGATGATCAGCTGGTTGATGCAGGCATGGGCGGGCAGCTCAGCGATGAAGCGGATGGTGGCGCCCAGGTCATCAGGTTGCAGCATGCGGGCGCGGTCCAACGCGCTGGGCGGCACCGGCCGGCGGTCCATGATGGGCGTGGCCACCTCGGCCGGGCAGATGGCGCAGGCGCGGATGCCGTTGACACATTCCTCCATGTTGATGGTCTCTGTCAGTGCGGTCACCGCATGTTTGCTGCCGTTGTAGGCCGCGCCCGTCAGCTTGGGGTGGTGTACCCCTGCCCACGACGACACATTGATCACCAGCCCACCCTGCTGCGCCCGCATCGCCGGCAGCACTGCCTGCACGGTGTAGAAGGTGCCGTCCAGATTGGCGCCCATCACCGTGCGCCAGCCGTCCACTGTCTGGTTTTTCCAGAACCGGTTGGGGGTGTTGAGGCCGGCGCTGTTGAGCAAGATGTCAATGCGGCCGTGGCGCGCCAAAATTGTGGCCGCCACCGCTTGCACGGCGGCGGCGTCAGCCACGTCCAGCACCGCCACCTCGGCCTGGCCGCCGGCCGTGTTGATCTGGTCGGCTGCAGCGGCCAGCACATCAGCCCGCCGGCCCGACAGCACCACCACCGCACCGGCCTGCGCCAGCGCCTGCGCGCCAGCCAGGCCAATGCCGCTGCCGGCGCCGGTGATCCAGGCCACTTGTCCTGCGAGTGTCATTGCCATGTTTGTTTCTCCGTTGTTGACCTTGCCCAGGCTTGCCGGGCGCTCAGGGCTTGAGCCCCGTCTTGCCAAATTGCCACAGCAAAAAGCTGTAGACATCTGCGTTTTTGCTGGCCGCTTGTTGCGCCGTGCTGCCCACACCGTGGCCGGCTTGGGCGTCCAGCCGCAGCAGCACCGGTTTGCCGCTGCTGCTGGCCGCTTGCAGCCGGGCGGCGGCCTTGGCGCTGTGCCACACGTCCACCCGGGGGTCGTTCAAGCCGTGGATCAGCAGCACGGCAGGGTAGGGCGTGTTGTCGCGGATCTGGTGGTAGGGGCTCATGGCCAACAACGCCGCAAACTCGGCCGGGTTTTTAGACGAGCCAAATTCCGAGATGTTGGTGATGCCGTTGGCCGATTCTTCAGCCCGCACCGCGTCCATCACGCCCACATCAAAAATGGCGGCGGCAAACAGCTCGGGCGCGGTGGTCACCGCCCGGCCGACAAAAATGCCACCCGCGCTGGTGCCCCAGATGCCCAGCGTGGCCGGGCTGGCGTAGCGCTGCGCGATCAGCCACTTGGCGCAGGCAATGCCGTCCAGCCAGGTGTTGGGCTTGGTGGTTTTGAAGCCGGCGCGGTACCAGGCGTCCCCAAACGCGCCGCTGCCGCGCACATTGGCATAGGCCATGACACCGCCTTGCTCCAGCCAGGCGATGCTGCGCACATCAAACCGGGCATCAAACGAAAAACCGTAAGCGCCATAACCCACCAGCAACGTGGGGTTGCTGCCGTCCAGCACCAGGCCTTTGCGGTGGATGATGGCCAGTGGCACCTGGGCGCCGTCATGGCTGCGTACCAGCACGTCGGTCACGGTCAGCGCGGGCGTGCCAGGGGGCGTGGCATCACGCCGCAGGCCGGTGTCTGCCGGCGCGCTGCCGGGCGCCAAGCGCAGCACCCGGGGTGGGGTAGTCCAGGCGCTGGTGGCCACCCACACATCCTGATAGGCGTGCGCCTCGTCACCCACCAGGGCGGTGGTGCCGGGCTGGCCGGGCGCCAGGTCCACGCCATCCGGCGGGGCGGTGGCGGGCGCGTTGTCGGCATGGCGCCGCACCCGGCTGGTAAAGCCTTGCTGCACCTCGGTGTACAGCGCGTCGGCACCCAGCGCAAAGTTGGTCAACACGCCGCTGCTGGGCTCGGCCACACGTTGTTTGGCCTTGGCCAGCACCGGATTGCGCAAGTCCAGCGCCAGCACCCGGCCGCGTGGTGCGCCGGCATAGGTGCGCAGGTACAGGGTGTCACCACGCAGCTGCGCGTCGGTGATCTTGTCGGCAAAGCTGGAGATGGGGCGCCAGCGGATGGCCGCACCGCGTGGCAAATCCGCCAACGGCGCGACAAACAGCTTGCCCTCGGGCACGGTGGTGTCGGCGGTGCGGGCCAGCATCCAGCGGCTGCCTGGGGCAAACAGCACGCTGGCCACGTCCAGCCGGTCCAGTTGGAGGGCCGGGTTCACCAGCGGGCCAAACAGCGGGCGCGGCGCGGCGGCGGGGTGGCTGCGGTCCAGCAGAAAGACGGTGGTGTCGAGAAACGTCTCTGTCTCGGGCGCATCGGCCGGCAGGGCGCGCACCTGGTTGAAGGCCAGGTGGCGGCTGTCGGGTGTCCAGTGCAGCAAGTCCTCATGCACCCGGGGGATGGGTTGGCCCAGTGGCTTGCCGCTGGCGATGTCTTGCAGGTGCAGCGACGCGTCCTCTGACCCGCCAGCCGACACACCGTAGGCCAGCGTGCGGTTGTCCCAAGACGGCCGAAAGTAGTTGATGGCGTGCGGCACGCCGGTGGTGTCCATCAGCTTCTGCGGGTCCACCAGCACCCGCGCCGTGCCGCCCAGGCCCACCTGCAGCATCAGCTTGAACTGGTTGCTGCCGGCCGGGCGCAGCAGGTAGTAGGTGTGGCCGGCGGGCATGCGGGTGATGCTGCGCACCGTGTCACCGGCGGCCTGGGTCAGCGCCTGCACCCGCGCGGCCATGGCGCCCTGGCCGTTGATGCGGGCCAGCTGGGCGGCCGCAAAGTCGCCCTGGGCTTTGAGCCAGGCCTGGGTGTCGGCGCGCTTGGTGTTTTCCAAATTGCGGTAGGGGTCAGCCACCGCCACGCCGTGCAGGGTGTCGTTGACCGGTTCGCTGGGGGCGGCGGGCGGCCTATCGGCGGCGTGGCTGGCGGCGTGGCTGGCGGCGTGGGTGGCGGACACGGCCCAAACCAGCATCAGCACAGCCAATGCCAGCGTGCTTGCCCAGCGCTTGCTGGAACCCTGTGTTGGCGGTGGGAGCTGGGTGTTCATGCGGCGGTCCTCTTGGCGTGCGGCTGGATGGTGCGCAGCATTTTGAGGCTGCAGCGTCGCTGCAGCGACACTGGCCAGCCCGCCCCCACAAGGATTTGCCGTGCGCACCATCGGCCTGATTGGCGGCATGAGCTGGGAGTCCAGCGCCGCCTACTACCGCCTCATCAACCAGGGTGTGCGTGACCGGCTGGGGCCGTTGCGCTCGGCCCGCTTGCTGTTGCACAGCGTGGACTTCGGGCCGATTGAGCAGGCCCAGCGTGATGGCCGCTGGGACGACGCTGCCACCATCCTGGCCGCCGCTGCGGCTTCCCTGCAGGCCGGGGGTGCGGATGCCTGGCTGCTGTGTACCAACACCATGCACAAGGTGGCGCCGCAGGTGCAGGCGGCTGTCAACATGCCCTTTATCCACATCGCCGACCCGGTGGGCCGGGCCGCAAGCCAGGCCGGCTGCCACACCGTTGGCCTGCTGGGCACCGCGTTCACGATGGAGCAGGCTTTTTTCAAGGACTTTCTGGCCCAGCAACATGGCCTGCAGGTGCTGGT
>JAYVLI010000232.1:0-12249 GCA_043759535.1 Betaproteobacteria bacterium
GACGAAGAAGGCATCTTCGAGGTGATGGGCCGGGGCGAGTTGCACCTGACCATCCTGGTGGAGAACATGCGCCGTGAGGGGTATGAGCTGGCCGTCAGCAAGCCGCGGGTGGTGTTCCGTGAGGTCAACGGCGAGAAGCACGAGCCGATCGAGCTGGTGACTGCCGACGTGGAAGAGCAGCACCAGGGCGGTGTGATGCAGGCCATGGGCGAGCGCAAGGGTGAGCTGGTCAACATGGAGCCTGACGGCCGCGGCCGCGTGCGCCTGGAATACCGCATCCCGGCGCGCGGCCTGATCGGCTTCTCCAACGAGTTCATGAACCTGACGCGTGGCTCGGGCCTGATTGCCAATATCTTTGAAGGCTATGAAGCGCACAAGGGTGAGATCGCCAGCCGCAAAAACGGGGTGCTGATCAGCATGGACGCAGGCGAGATCTTCACCTACGCACTGGGCAAGCTGGACGACCGCGGTCGCATGTTCGTCAAGCCGAATGACCCGGTGTATGAGGGCATGATTGTCGGCATCCACAACCGCGACAACGATCTGGTGGTGAATGCCACCCGCACCAAGCAGCTCACCAACTTCCGCGTCTCCGGCAAGGAGGACGCGATCAAGATCACGCCGCCGATTGACCTGACGCTGGAATACGGCGTTGAGTTCATCGAGGACGACGAGCTGGTGGAGATCACACCGAAGTCGGTGCGGCTGCGCAAGCGCTACTTGACCGAACATGACCGCAAGCGTGCGAGCCGCGAATAAGCCATTGGCTTGTTCCCGTCACGCACGCTCCCGGTCTCGACCGGGACAGGGCTGCGCACCCTACCTTGCAAGCCGCCGCCTCGCAGATCTTGGCTCCCTCGCCCCGTCCCAGCCGACGCAGGTCGGCTTGGAGCTGCGGGGCTCAGCCCCCGCCAAGCGGACACTCCAGTGTGATGATTGCCTGGGCCGCGTTGCGGCCCTCTTCAATTCAAAGGCTTGACCTGCATGCGGCTGTCGCATTCCCGCGCGGTGTTGCTGATGGTGTTGATCACTTTGCTGTGGAGCACGGCAGGTGTGGTCAGCCGCCACCTGGAGGCGGCGCGCAGTTTTGAGGTCACGTTCTGGCGCAGCGCTTTCAATGCTGTGGCGCTGGTGGTGGCTTTGCTGTGGCTGCGTGGGCCACGTCTGTTGGCTGATCTACGCCAGGGCGGCTGGCTGCTGTGGGCGTCGGGGCTGTGCTGGGCGGTGATGTACACCAACTTCATGTTGGCCATTACCTTGACCACGGTGGCCACGGTGCTGATCACGATGTCGATGGCGCCGCTGCTCACTGCCGTGTTTGCGCGGGTGTTTTTGCGCCATCACTTGCCGCGCCGCACCTGGGTGGCCATCGCCGTGGCCGGGCTGGGCATTGCCTGGATGTTTGGCAAGCAGGCGTTTGTTCAAGACGCCGGCACGGGTGCATCAATGACCGGTGCGCTGGTGGCGCTGGGTGTACCGATTGCCGGTGCCAGCAACTGGACCTTGCTGCAGCACTTGCACCAGCGTCATGCGCAAACACCTTCAGTGGACGCACCCGACATGCTGCCCGCCGTGCTGCTGGGTGCGCTGCTGTCCGCCGCCGTGACGCTGCCGCTGGCCTTGCCCCTGTCCGCCACGCCGCATGACCTGGCGCTGCTGGCCGGGCTGGGCGTGGTGCAACTGGCCATCCCGTGCCTGCTGGTGGTGCAGCTCACCAAGGTGTTGCCGGCACCCGAGATTTCATTGATCGGGCTGTTGGAGGTGATTTTTGGCGTGCTGCTGGCCTGGCTGGGCGCGGGTGAGGCACCGGGGCCCACCGCGCTGGCTGGCGGTGCCTTGGTGATCGGTGCGCTGTTGGTCAATGAGGGCCTGGCACTGCGCGCGCGGCGCGCCGGCCTGCTGGTCACGGCCGGGCCGGCGCAAACGGTCTAGGGTCAACCCCCGACCCGGCCGCCAGCGGCCCGCCTAGCATGGCCGGCATGAAGCAGCTTTCCGGTCTTGACGCCACCTTTCTCCACCTCGAAACGCCTGAGATGCCCATGCATGTGGGTGCGCTCAACGTCTACGCGCTGCCGCCTGGTCACCGGGGCAGCTTTGTGGCCACGCTGCGCCAGCACATGGCCCAGCGGCTGCCACTGCTGCCGGTGCTGCGCCGCCGTTTGTGGTGGATGCCGCTGAACCTGGCCAACCCGGCTTGGGTGGATGCTGACCCCGACCTGAAACACCATGTGGTGGGTGTCAAGTTGCCCGCATCCGCCAAGCAGGGTGACGGCATGGCCGCGCTGGAGGCGGCGGTGGGTGTGCTGCACATGCAGCGGCTGGACCGCAGCCGGCCGCTGTGGCGCTTTTATGTGCTGGAGGGCCTGGCGGCCACGGCCGATGGCCGTAAACGGGTGGCGCTGTACTCGCAGTTCCACCATGCGGCGGTCGACGGCCAGGCGGCAGTGGCGGTGGCCCAGGTGCTGCTGGACACCACGGCCGAGGGCCGTGATCTGACCATCAAGCCCAGCCAGCGCGCCAAGACTTACCGGCTGGGTGTGGGCCAAATGCTGCGCGGCGCCATTGCCCAAGAGGCTATGCAGGTGGCCGGCATCATCAAAGGCCTGCCGTCAACGCTGGGCGCGCTGGCCGGTGCGGCAGGCCAGGCGCTGTCGCACACGGGTCTGTTGCGCAGCAAGGCGGCGGCCGGTGCCACGGCCAAGATCAGCAACCTGGCGCTGGCGCCGCGCACGGTGCTCAACCAGTCAGCCACCAATGAGCGGCGGTTTGCGGCGGTCAGCCTGCCGCTGGCCCAGCTCAAGGCGCTGGGCAAGGCGCATGGCGCCAGCCTGAACGATGTGGTGCTGCTGCTGTGTGGCACCGCGCTGCGGCGCTACCTGGCCAAACACGCCACGCTGCCGCGCAAATCGCTGGTGGCGGCGGTGCCGGTGTCGCTGCGGGCCAAGGGCGACACCACCGCCGACACACAGGCGTCCATGAGCTTGGTCAGCCTGGGCACCCACCTGGCTGACATGGGCGCACGCCTGGCCCACATCAAGGCGTCCAGCGCCGCGATGAAAGCCACCATGGGCAGCATGAAACACATCCTGCCCACCGACTATCCATCCATCGGTGTGCCCTGGTTGGTGGAGGCCATGACCGCGCTGTATGGCAAGGCCAAGGTGGCCGAGCGCGTGCCGCAATTGGCCAACGTCACCATCAGCAACGTGCCCGGCCCGCCGGTGGCGCTGTACCTGGCCGGTGGCCACATGGTGTGCAACTACCCCACGTCCATCGTCATGCACGGCATTGCGCTCAACATCACGGTAGAAAGTTATGACCAGCAGATGGACTTTGGCCTGATGGCCGACGCCCGCGCCATGCCCCAGGTGCGGGCCTTGGCCGACGCGTTGTTGATCGCGTTCGAGGACTTCTGCTTGCTGGAGATGGCCGGTGCTGCCGTGCCCGCGCCGGGCGCTGTCAGCAGCCTGGCCCAGGCCGGGCGCACTGTGGTGGGCAGTGCCAAACAACGCGTGGCCAGCGGCTTGGGACACATGGGCCAGCGGGTGGGTAGCGCCGTCAGTGGCGCGGTGGTGGGGGCGGTGGGTGATCTGATTGGCAGTGCGGTGTCGGGTGCGGTAGCCGGCGCGGTGCGGGGTGCTGCGGCGCCGCGCAAACGCGCGGCAAAACCGGCTGCAAAACCGGCCGTCAAAGTGGGGGCCAAAGCGGCAACCCAGCCAGCCGCAGCAGCCCCGGCCAAACGCCGGGCAGTGCGCTAAACGCGCCGCGCCATGCACATCACCGCCAATGGCCTGCAAATCGAAATTGATGTGCAAGGCCCGCCCGATGGGCCACCGCTGCTGCTGATCATGGGCCTGGGCATGCCGCTGGTAGGCTGGCCTGAGGAACTGGTGGCCCTGCTGGTGCAACGCGGCATCCGCGTCATCCGGTTCGACAACCGCGACGCGGGCTTGAGCCAGGGCTTTGAGGCCTACGGCGTGCCCAGCCTCACCGCCGCGTCGCTGCGCTACCTGCTGCACTTGCGTGTGCCTTGCGCCTACACCCTGGCCGACATGGCCGCCGACGCCCTGGCCGTGCTGGACGCGCTGGCCATCCCCGGCGCCCATGTGGGCGGTGCGTCCATGGGCGGCATGATTGCGCAGCACCTGGGCGCCAAACATCCGCAGCGTGTCAAAAGCTTGTCCCTGGTCATGACCACCTCCGGCAAGCGCAGCCTGCCGCAGCCCAGTTTTGCGGTGCGCCAGGCCTTGCTGAAGCGCCCAGCCAGCCAGCAGGTGAACGCGGTGGTGGCCCACCTGGAGGGCCTGCTGCGGGTCATCGGCAGCCCGGCCTATCCACCTGACCCGGCCCAGCAACACCAGCGCCTGACCGCCATGGTGCAGCGCGCCTGGCGGCCCGACGGCACCGCGCGCCAGTTGCTGGCAGTGGCAGCTGATGGTGACCGCTCAGCCCTGCTGGGTCGCATCCATGCCCCCACCCGCATCATCCACGGCCAGGCTGATCCGCTGGTGCCGGTGGCCGCAGCGCATGAGCTGCAGCGCAAGATTGCCGGTGCCAGCACCGAGATCATCCCCGGCATGGGCCACGACCTGCCACAGGCCTTGCTGCCGCGCCTGGCGGAATTGCTGGCCAGCCACCTGCAGGCCCATGCTTGAGCTGCCGGCAGCCGCAACATGCCGACACCCGCGCATCACAAGCCCGCCACCGCGGCAGGCGACGCTCACCAGCCCACCCGAGAGCCCACGATGACCACAAACAGCCGCACCCACCACACCTGCCACACCCACCCCAGCCGCCGCACCGCGCTGGCGCAACTGGGCAGCCTGGCCACGCTGGCCGGTGCCGGCCTGGTACTGCGGCCGCTGCCCGCGCTGGCTGCTGACAACACCGACACCTTTGACGAAGACTCGGTGCTCAAGGCTGCCACCAACTTTTTTGGCAGCACCACCGAGGGCCTGGCCAAGGTCATCGAAAAGGTGTTCAAAGAGCAAGGCCGGCCCAACGGCTACATGCGCGGTGAAGAGGCGTCTGCCGCACTCACCGTGGGCCTGCGCTACGGCGAGGGCCAGCTCACGCTGAAATCTGGCGAGACCGGCAAAGTGTTCTGGGCCGGCCCGTCCATCGGTTTTGACGCCGGCGCCAATGCCTCCAAGGTCTTCACACTGGTCTACAACTTGAAGCGCCTGGACGACATCTACCAACGCTTCCCCGGGGTGGACGGCAGCGTCTACTGGATCGGCGGCGCGGGCGTCAATTACCAGCGCCAGGGCGGCATCACGCTGGCACCCATCCGCCTGGGTGTGGGCCTGCGCGCAGGGGCCAGCATCGGCTATTTGCACTACCGGCGGGAGAAGTCTTTGAACCCGTTGTGAGGCGGGTGGTGCTGGCCGGGCTTCCGGTCAGGCCGATGACGGCACAGGACACGCAGGAAAAGACATGAACGAACCCGACGGTGCCGTGGCCAGGCTGCTGCAGGCGCGGCGTTTCGGCGCCTTGCAGCCCGCGCCGGCGCTGGCTGATGCCGACGCTGCGTACGGTGTGCAGGCCGAGGTGGCGCGGGCACTGGGCTGGTTCGGCGCGGCGGCGCCGCAGCACTGGAAGTCGGGCGGGCCATCGCGCCAGGCGGTGGCCACACATGCGCCGCTGCCACCCGCCGGCGTGTGGGCCAGCCCGGCCGACGCACGCCACTGGCCGTTCAATCTGCGTGGGGTGGAGGCCGAAGTGGCCTTGCGCTTGGCGCTGCAGGTGGACGCCGGCCTGGCCCGGTCGCTGGACCTGACGCTGGCGCGCACCCTGGTGGACGCGATGTGCGTGTCCATCGAGATCGTTGATTCACGCTGGGCCGAGGGTCTGCAGGCACCAACCTGGGCCAAGCTGGCCGATCTGCAATCGCATGGCGCGCTGGTGCTGGGGGCCTGGGTGCCCTTCGAGCCGGCGCGTGACTGGTCTGCGCAGGTTTGCCGGGTGCGCCTGGGTGTGCAACCGGCGCGCAGCTTCTGCGGCACCCATTCGATGGCGGATCCCGCCTTTGTGCTGCTGGCCTGGTTGCGCCATGCCACCCGCGACGGCGCCATGGTGCCCGCCGGCACGGTGCTCACCACAGGCACCTGGTGCGGCATCCTGCAGGCCCGGGCGGGCGATCAGGTCGAAGCCGTCTTCGACGGCATCGGTTCGGCCAGCATCCAACTCTGAGGCCAGCTGTTCGGCCGTGCTGACGTTTGGCGCGTCACAGCGGCGGCCAGCGCCAGGCTTGCGGCGCAGCCGCCTCAAACTGGGCAGCCAGCGCCAGCAAGGCCCCGTCGCTGCCGAAATCGCTGATCAGTTGCACGCCAATCGGCAGCCCGGTGGACGACGGCTCACAAGGCAGTGCCACGGCCGGCAGGCCTGCGGCATTGACCCAGCCTGTGAAGATGGCGTGGCCGCGCGGCCCCACCGGCTGGCCGGCGATGACGGGTGGGTAGGCTTCGGTTGCGGGCCAGGGCAGCGCGGCTGCGGCGGGCATGAGCAGCAGGTCGAAGCGGGTGAACAGCTGCGCCACGTCGCGCCGCAGTTGTTCGACGGTTTCCAACACTTGCCACAGGTCGGCCGCCGGCAGCCGGGCACCAGCGTCGGCCATCTCGAGGTACTTGGCTGAGGCACCGACGCGCCACTGCGGATGGTGCGCAAACAGCCACGACAGGCCGATCTGTCCGACCATCGACCAGCTGTTGCTCATGAAGCCCAGGTCCAGCGGCAACTCGCCTTCTTGCACCGCATGGCCCAGCGTGGCCAGACGCTGCGCGCCGGCACGACACGACCGCGCTACCTCGGCATCCACCGGCGCGCCCGCCAGCGTGGGCACGTACAGCACCCGCAAGGTCTGGGGCAAGGGCTTGGCCGTGCGCACGACGAGAGAGCGACGGTCTGCCAGGTGCGGCCCGCGCAGCGCATCAAAGAGCAAGCGCACGTCGGCCACGCTGCGGGCAATCGGCCCGATGACCTCGAAGTCCAGCAGCAGGGGTGGCAAGGCATGGTCGCGCGCAATCGCACCGATGGAGGGCTTGAAGCCCACCAGGCCGGTGTGCGACGCCGGCCGCCGGGTCGACCCGCCGCCGTCGGTGCCCAGCGCCAGCGGCACCATGCCGGCAGCCACTGCGGCCACCGAGCCGCCGCTGGACCCGCCCGGCGTCAGTGCCAGGTTCCACGGGTTGCGGGTGGTGCCGAACAGCGGGTTGCTGGTGTAGCCCTCCAATGTGAACTCGGGCACGTTGGTCTTGCCGACCACCACGGCGCCAGCGGCGCGGGCGCGTGCCAGCGCCAGTTCGTCATGCAGCGGCCGGTGGTCTCGGCCGGCCAGGCTGCCCCAGGTGGTGGGCAGGTCGGCACTGGGGATGTTGTCCTTGACCGCCAGCGGAATGCCGTCCAGCCAGCCCAGTGGCTCGCCGCGCGCAAAGCGCGCTGCCGAGCGCGCGGCGTCGGCGAAGGCAGCCTCGCGGCGCAGCGCGACCAAGGCGTTGAGCTGCGGGTTGACGGCCTCGATGCGGGCCCAGCAGTCGCCCAGCACCTGCACCGGGCTGACCTCGGCGTGGCGGTAGGCCGCCGCCAGCGCCACTGCGGATTGCTGCCACCAGGGCGTTGTGGTCAGGCTCATTTCATCTGCGCCGGCAGCCAGGTGGCCAGGCCCGGGAAGGCCAGCAGCAGCAGCGTGAAGGCAATCATGATCGCGGCATAGGGCAGTGCGCCGATGATGGCGTCACTGATGCCGCCTTTGTCGGGCCGGATGCCATGCACGACAAACAGGTTCATGCCGACCGGCGGCGTGATCATGCCCAGCTCGCACATCAGCACGATGAAGATGCCGTACCAGACCGGGTCAATGCCCAGCGCGGTGACGATCGGAAAGGTGACCGGGATGGTGGCCACCATCATCGACAACACGTCCATGAACATGCCCAGCACCAGGTAGAACAGGATCAACACCATGATCAGTTGGGTTGCGGACAGGCCGAACGAGGTGACCCAGGTGGTCATGGCCTCGGCCACGCCGGTCAGGCTGATCGCCAGGTTGAGGATGAAGGCTGCGGTGATGATCAGCAGGATCATGCCGCTGGTCTTGGCCGTCTGGACGAAGCAGTGCTGCAGCAGCAGCCAACTCAGCTTGCGGCTTTTGGCGGCGAAGAACAACGACGCCACCACGCCCAGCGCCGCCGATTCGGTGGTGGTGGCCAGGCCGGTGTACAGGCTGCCCATGACGATAAAGAACACCACCGCCGGCGGCAGCAGGTCTTTGAGCAGGCGCAAGCGCTGGGCCAGTGGCACTTTCTCTTCGCGGATCGCGGTGCCAGTCACCAGCGCGTGGATGGCGATGTAGGCCATGAAGCAGGCGGTGAGTAGCAAGCCGGGGATGATGCCGGCGATGAACAGCTTGCCGATGGAGGTGTCGGTCAGCGAGCCGTAGATGATCATGTTGACCGACGGCGGGATCAGGATGCCCAGCGTGCCGCCGGCGGCGATCGAGCCCAGCGACAGCTTCATCGAATAGCCCCGCTTGTACAACGACGGCAGGGCCACGGTGCCGATGGTGGCCGCAGTGGCCACCGACGAGCCCGAGGTGGCCGCAAACAGCGCGCTGCAGCCGACGTTGGTGTGCAGCAGGCCGCCTGGCAGCCGGCCCAGCCATGCCGCCAGCGCGCCAAACATGCGGTCAGCGATGCCCGAGCGCAGCAGCAGCTCGCCCATCAGCACAAACAGCGGAATGGAGGTCAGCAGGTTGTCGTTGTGCACGCCCCAGACCACCGGCGCGATCGAGTTGATGAACGGTGCGCCATAGGCCAGCAGGCCGCCGACGATGCCCACCGCCGCCATCGACACAGCAATGGGCAGGCCGACCAGCATCATGACCAGCATGCCGAAGAAGGCGATCAGGATGTAGGTGATGTTCATGGGCGGGCCCCCGGGCTGGCAGCGCTCAGCGCCGCTGCGGATGTGGGTGCGGACGGTGCGGCGTTGCTGGACCGGTGGCGCAGGTCCTCGAGTTCTTCGTCGACCTCTTCCTTGGTGGATCGTGGGCCGAAGGCGTGGTTGAGCTCGGCGCTGCGGCCACGCAGCAACAGCCAGGTGGCGTGGCCGGCCGACACCGTGGCCACCAGCGCGAACACCACCAGCCCGATGACCCACCCGGTCTGCGGGTAGACCAGCGGCGTGGCCCACGGCGTCTGTGAAACGCTCTGGTAGCTGCGTGAATCCTGCAACACGTTCCAGGCCAGCACGGCCAGCAGCAGGGCAAAGGCCGCCATGCACACCGCCGACAGCCAGTTGAGCCCGGTCTGCAGCCAGGCGGGCAGGCGGTCGTGGAAGACGTCGACCCGGATATGGGTGCGCCCGATCAGCGCCAGGCTGAAGGCGATGGTGGCGCAGACGGCCAGCGAATAGGCCCCCAGTTCATCAGCGCCCTGCAGCGAGAAATTGAACAGCTTGCGGACCACGGTTTCCACCGCGACCAGCAAGGACAGGGCGACGAAGATCAGGCCGAACAGCGTGCCCAGCCAGCGTTCGATGGCGTCTTTCATGGTGTGGTCCTCGGTTGGTGTGCGGTCGACGGGCGGTGACTGGGCGGCGCGCAGCCGCCCGCCACCCGCAACAGTGCCGTGCTGGGATTTACTGGATGCCGGTGGCCTTGCCGACGGTCTTCTTCCAGGCATCCGAACAGCCCGGGTTGGACTTGTCGCAGATCTCGGCCCAGGTCGGCAGCGAGATCGTGGCCACCGATTTGCGCAGGGTGTCGAGGTCGGCCGGCGTCACGGGCACGTTGACCAGCTTGAACTTCTTGCCGGTGGTGCAGGGGTCCAGCCCGGCGTTGCAGTTCAGCGCGTCTTGCGTCAGCTCTTTTGAATAGACCCAGATGTCGTCGGTCAACACCTTGAAGGCAGTTTGCAGCTTGCCCTGCTGCTCGGGCGTGAGCTTCTTCCAGGCATTGAGCGTGATGGCATAACCGTTGAGCGCCATCTGGAAGCCCAGCGGATACTGGTGGGTGGTCACTTCGGGCCAGTTGGACGAGTTGGCCGAGCTCGGGCCGGTGATGGCGCAGTCGACCACGCCCAGCGACAGCGACTGGTGGACCTCCGTAAACGACAACGGCACCGGCGTACCCCCCACTGACTCGATGAACTTGGCCAGGTTCTGGTCATAGACCCGCACCTTCATGCCCTTCAGATCGGCCAGCTTGCTCAGCGGCTTCTTGCAGAACAGCATCTGCGGGCCGAAGGGCCACACGCCCAGCAGCTTGACCTGGAACTGCTTCTGCAGGCGCTGGTCGAGCGTGTCAAAGTAGGCCTCGTAGACCTTGCG
Source organism: Betaproteobacteria bacterium (assembly GCA_043759535.1). GTDB lineage: Bacteria > Pseudomonadota > Gammaproteobacteria > Burkholderiales > Burkholderiaceae_C > Pseudaquabacterium. Next base: position 10,327 of record JAYVLI010000232.1, read on the forward strand.
CGCCGTCTCGAAGTTGGGCGAGGCACCGACCAGGTCCATGCCCAGCAAGGTGGGCTCGTCGCGCGAGTTTTGCGACACCCGCAGCGAGACGATGTCGAACAGGCCGGCCTTCATCACGCGCAGTTGTTCGGTGTCCTTGATGCCCAGCGAGTCGATGGCCTTGTAGTCGGCGTCCATCGGCAGGCCGGTGCGTTTGGCAAACTCATCAAAGAAGGGCTTTTCTTTGTTCTTCTGGATCAGGCCAGTGGCTGCGGGCTGGCCGACCACCTTGAAAATGATGCGGTCCTGCGCCACGGCAATGCCGCTGCTGCCCAGCAAGGTGGCGGCGGCTGCGAGCGACAGTGCGCAGCGGCCCAGGTGTTGGCTGAATGTCATTGGGAGCTCCTTCGGGTTGAAAGTGAATGGTGTTGTGGCGGTGCTGCCGCCGTCAGGGCCGGCGCGGGCCCGGGCGTGGACCCAGAGACGGTGCGCCGCAGGCAAGAAAACGGCCGCGTCCGGCACGGGGATGGAATTGCCGGCCGTCCCAGACCACCTCACCGCCGACGAGGGTTGTGCCTGGCCAGGCACGCAGCGTCTGGCCGGCGTAGGGTGTGTAGTCAACGGCATGGTGCAGGTGCGCGTTGGTCAGCACAAACTCACGCTCGTCCCAGATCACCAGGTCGGCATCGCTGCCGATGGCCACCGTGCCCTTGCGCGGGTGCAGGCCGTAGGCCTTGGCCGGGTTGGTGGACGTCAGTTCAACAAACTTTTGCAAGGTGATGCGCCCGCCCAGCACGCCCTCGGAATAGAGCAATGCGAGCCGGGTCTCGATGCCCGGTATGCCGTTGGGGATGTGGCGGAACGCCACTTCTTGCCCGCCGGGCTTTTTGCCCTCGGGCGCGTCGTAGCAAAACGGCGCATGGTCCGACGAGAACACGGTGAACAGGCCGTCGGCCAGGCCGTCCCAGATCACCTGCTGGTTGGCCTTGTCGCGCGGTGGTGGGCTGCAGACGCAGCGCGCACCCAGGTAGCTGTCGTCGTCGCCCAGGTCGGCGGCGGTGAGGAACAGGTACTGCGGACAGGTCTCGGCGAACACGTTGAGGCCGTGGCTGCGCGCCCAGCGAATCTGCTCGACTGCCTCGCGCCCCGAGACGTGCACGATCAGGATCGGCACGTCGACCAGTTGCGCCAGCGCGATCGCGCGGTGGGCATGAACCTGTTCGTGGTGCAGGGCGTTCGGCCGGACCGGGGCGGCATCGGCGAGGTGATCCGCGGCGCGTTCCCGTATGTGGTGATCATGATGCTGTTCACGCTGCTGCTGATGGCCTTTCCGTCGATCGTGACCTACCTGCCGGGCAAGATGTGAGCGGGCGGTGCGGGAGTCGGTCATGAAACGGATCCTGGACATCAACCCGAATACCAGCGCGTCCGTGACCGACATGGTGCTGGCCAGTTGCCGGCTCGCGTTTCCCGAAGTGGCATGGGAGGGCGCGACCGGCCGGCTCGGCGCCGCCTGCATCGCCAGCGAGGCTGCTTATACGCTGGCCGCCCATGCGGCGCTGGACGCCTATGCCGCGTGTTACACGGGCCACGACGCGGTGCTGGTGGCCTGTTTCGGCGACCCGGGGCTGCTGGCGTTGCGCGAAGTGGCCGCAGTGCCGGTGGTGGGCCTGGCGCAGGCCAGCTTGCAGGCGGCCGCACGCCTGGGGCCGTTCGCCGTGGTCACCGGAGGCGCCGCCTTGGGGCCGATGCTCGCGCGTTTTGCGCGCATGCACCAGCTGGACGCCGGTCTGGTCGCCATCCACACGGTCGACCTGACCGGAGCGCAGATCGCGGCCGCGCCCGAGCGGGCGATGGACGCCTTGTTCGCCGCGTGTGAACTGGCAGTACAGGCCGGGGCGAACAGCATCGTGCTGGGTGGAGCCGCCTTGACCGGACTCGCCG
>JAYVLI010000233.1:0-8857 GCA_043759535.1 Betaproteobacteria bacterium
GCAGTCTCATGGCCGCAGTGTCGGTGCTGCCGTGGCGGGGTTGCGGTGCCGGGCTTGCCTGGTGGGCTGAAACCTGGCAAGCCGGACAATGCTGCTTCCCTTCCCGCACCGCCATGGCCGACGCCCCTCACACCCTCAACCCCGCCCAGCTGCAGGCGGTACACCACCTGGACGGCCCCTGCCTGGTGCTGGCCGGTGCCGGCTCGGGCAAGACCCGGGTCATCGTCCACAAGATCGCCCGCCTGCTGCAGGCCGGCCTGGCGCCCAAGGAGATCGCCGCCATCACCTTCACCAACAAGGCGGCGCAAGAGATGCGTGAGCGCGCCAAAAGCCTGGTGGGGCCGCGTGCGGCCAAGGATTTGGCCATCAGCACCTTCCACAGCCTGGGCGTGCGCCTGCTGCGGGAGGACGGCGCTGCCGTGGGCCTGAAACCCAAATACTCCATCCTGGACAGCGACGACGTGATGGGTGTGCTGCGTGAGGCCGGTGGCGCCAGCGACAACAAACTGGCCCGCCAGTGGCAGTGGACCATCAGCCTGTGGAAAAACTTAGGCCTGAGCAGCGATGGCGCAGGGCAAATAGCCAAAGACGCCGACGAGCAAGTGGCCGCCCGGGTGATGAAGCTGTACGAAGAGCGCCTGGCCGCCTACCAGGCGGTGGACTTTGATGACCTGATCAGCCTGCCACTCAAGCTGCTGCAAAAAGACGAGGCGGCGCGCGACAAATGGCAGGCCCGCTTCCGCCATGTGCTGGTGGACGAATACCAGGACACAAACGCGGTGCAGTACGAGCTGCTCAAAGTGCTGGTCAGCCACCCGGATGAGCGCTTGCGTGGCCGCTTCACGGCAGTGGGGGACGACGACCAGAGCATTTACGGCTGGCGCGGCGCAACCATCGACAACCTGAAGCGCCTGCCGCAGGACTGGCCGGATCTGAAAGTGATCCCACTGGAACAAAACTACCGCTCCACCGGCAACATCCTGCGCGCCGCCAACAACGTGATTGCCGGCAACCCCAAGCTGTTTGAGAAAAAGCTGTGGAGCGAGTTTGGTGACGGTGACCCGGTGCGCCTGGTGGAATGTGACGGTGAAGAGCATGAAGCCCAACGCGCCGTGGCCTTCATCCAAGCGATGCGTGCCCAGGGCGGTGCCATCGCCGGCACCCCCGGTGCCGGCGCCGGAAGGCATGCCGACAACCGCGCCAGCGGCCAGATCAAGTTCAGCGATTTCGCCATCCTCTACCGCGCAAATCATCTTGCCCGTGCGTTCGAGAAACAACTGCGCGCCGCCAACATTCCCTACAAGGTGTCAGGCGGTCAAAGCTTCTTCGACCGAGCCGAGATCAAAGACCTCTGCGCCTGGCTGCGGCTGCTGGTCAACCAAGACGACGACCCGGCGTTTTTGCGCGCCGTCACCACGCCCAAACGTGGCATCGGCCACACCACGCTGGGCAAACTGGGTGAGTTTTCACACCAGTACAAGGTCAGCATGTTTGAGGCCTTGTTCAGCAAGACACTGGCCGCGCAACTGGGCGCCAAGGCCATCGGTGGCCTGCATGAATTTGGCCGCACCATCAATGACCTGGAATACCGCGCCGGCCGCACCACCGGCGCTGAAGACGCCAAGGTCTTGCTGCTGGACTGGCTCAAAGACATCGGCTACGAGCAGCACCTGTACGACACCGACGACAGTGAAAAAGCAGCCGCCAGCCGCTGGACCAATGTGCTGGACTTCATCGACTGGATGTCACGCCGCTGCGGCGGTGAGCTGCGCAATGAAGGTGGTGTGATCGAAGGCGAAAAGCAGACCGTGCTGCAAGTGGCCCAGACCATCAGCGTGATCATCAGCCTGGCCGAGCGCAATGACGAGCAAGACGTGGTGACGCTCTCGACCCTGCATGCCAGCAAAGGCCTGGAGTGGCCGCATGTGGTGCTGGTGGGCATCAACGAGGGCTTGCTGCCCTTCAAAGCCGATGCCGAGGAGATGACCACCGAACTGTTGACCAATCGGCTGGAAGAAGAACGCCGCCTGATGTACGTGGGCATCACCCGCGCCCGCACCACGCTGGTGGTCAGCACCCTGCGCCGGCGCAAAAAAGGCCGCGACACGGTGCAAGGTGTGCCCAGCCGCTTCATCGGGGAGATGAAGCTGCACGAGGTGATCACCAAAGAAGACCCACGTGAGCGGCTCAAGCGGCTCCGGGCCGAGCTGGCCGCCAAGGCCGCTGCGGCGTTGCCGATGCGGGATTGAGCGGGGGCTGCTGGGCCGCCCCGGCCCCGGCTATGCTGCCAACGCCCAAGCTTCACAGCCCCACCATGCGCCAACCCCCAAACCGACGTGCCGCCATTCACCGCCTGGCCATGCCCGCAGCGGCGCTGGTGTTGCCGAATTTGCTGGCCAGCACACCCGCCAGCGCAGCCACCCCGCTGCGCCTGACACCGGGCCAGACCGAAGGCCCCTACTACCCGGTAGACCTGCCGCAAGACAGCGACTTTGACCTGCTGCAGCACGGTGCGCTGGTCTACGGCCAGGGCCAGCCGGCGTGGCTGGACGGCCGGGTGGTGGACATGACCGGCCAGCCGGTGGCCGCTGCGGTGGTGGAGATCTGGCAGTGTGATGCGCTGGGCCACTACCGCCATCCTCGGGATGGGGACCGGGCTGACCCGGCCTTCCAGTCCTTCGGCCGGGTCACGGTGGCGGCGGACGGGGCGTTCCGCTTCCGCACCATTCGCCCGGTGGCCTACGTGGGCCGCACGCCGCACATCCATGTCAAGGTGCGGCTGGGCCGCAGCACCCTGTTGACCACCCAGTTGTATGTGGACGGTGACCCCGGCAATGCGCGTGACGGCCTGTGGCGCAGCCTGCGAGAGCCGGCCGACCGCGCAGCCCTGACGCTGCCCTACCGCACGGTGGCCGACGGCCTGGCGGCGCAGGTGCTGCTGGTGGTTCAGGCCTGAGAGCTTGAGATTCTTTTGTTCATGCCCGCTCATCACCCCAAAACGCACCCGCGCATCGTTGCAAATGCTCGCCATGGCCCGGGCTATGGCTGCGCTTTGCGCCTCGATCGGGCACGTTTTGGCGCGCTGCTCGGGCACGCCCGAAAAAATCCCAAGCGCTGAGCGCTTGCGCGCAGCCAGCGGGCCGCGCGCCACTCACAGGCTGTAGTCGTTGCGCTGGGCGGTGTGGTCAGACAGGTACTGCATGAACTCGATCTGCAGCCCGTCCACCTGGTAGTAGCTGCTGCGCCGGTGCGGGTGCTTGCCACCGGGGTGGTCCATCGCGTAGCCGGCGGCGCTGAGCCTGACCTGCAGCGTCGCCAGGTCAGGCACCACGATACCCAGGTGTTTGACACCCACCGCGTGGCTGCGCCAGTCCAGCGTGGCGCCCTTGCCGTCACTCTGCAGCGCGATGTAGTGGCTGGCTGTGCCCAGGTGCAGCCAGCGGATGGTCTTGCCCGTCCAGTCCATCTGGCCCTGGCCGCGCACCTGCCAGGTGGGCAGGGCTTGTTGCAAGAAGTGCAGCGCGGTGTCCAGATTGCGCACGGTGATGTTGGCGTGTTCCAGGTATTCGGTGGCTGTGCAGGGCAGGTCAGGCATGACAGGCTTTCAGTGGTTGATGGATGGTGACAAACCCACTGTAGAAGTTAAAGTGAACTTGAAGTCAAGCGCTGCGTCAACTCCCCTGGAGCCCTCCATGCCCTCCATTCCCAACACCGACGATAAGCACATCCCCATCGGTGAGTTGGCGCAGCGCGCCGGTGTGGCTGCCAGCGCGCTGCGGTTTTATGAGGACCAAGGCCTACTGCAGGGCGGCCGCAGCGCCGCTGGCCGGCGCCAGTACCCGCGCCATGTGCTGCGCCGGGTGGCCTTCATCCGTGCGGCGCAGGCCGTGGGCCTTGGGCTGACCGACATCCGCGCCGCGCTGGACAGCCTGCCCGACGGCCGCACCCCCACCCAGGCCGACTGGCAGCGCCTGGGCCGCAGCTGGCAGCCGCTGCTGGACGCCCGCATCGCCGCGCTGACGCTGTTGCGTGACCGGCTGGCCTCCTGCATCGGCTGCGGCTGTTTGTCGCTCAAAGCCTGTGCGCTGTACAACCCGCAGGACCAGGCCGCAGTGCGTGGCAACGGCGCCCGCTATTTGGCGGGGGATGCGCCACCGCAGCCCACGGCAGCACCCGCACCGGTGTCAGTGCCCGGGTCTGTGCCCGTCACTGCACCCGTCACTGCACCCGTCACTGCACCCATTCAGCGCCGCCGCAAATAAGCCTCAAACAGCGCCGGCTGGGCATCCCGCAGGCGTTTGCGGTGGTTGATGAGCTCAGCCTGCCGGCCTTGCCGCTCCAGGCCCAGCAGCTCCACCAGGTTGCGGAAGGTGCGCTCTGGGGCGCTGTCTTGCCCGGTGCGGGCGTCGCGCAGGCGCTCCAGCAAGGCGGGCTGGTCAATCAGCAGCCAGGCCGGCAGCCAGGCCAGCGGGTGGTGGGTGCTGGTGCCGGGGTTGTTGCTGGCGTTGTTGCTGGTGTTGGTGCTGACCAGGTCCACGTCCTGCTCAAAGCCTTGCAGCAGGCGTTGCAGCAGCGGGTCTTGCAAGGCCAGCACAGTGCTGGCCAGCCGTGCGGGTGCCAGCCAGGCCAGCTCGGCCAGCAGTGGCCAGGTGCTGTCCAAACCCTGCAGCCGGTGCCGGGCCTGCGCCATCCAGGCCAGCGGCGCCGGCATGCGGCGCCAGGACGGGATGGTTTGCACCGCCTGTACCGCGTTGGCGGCGTCGTCCGCACCACCGGCCTGCAGCCACAGTGCGGCGGCATGGTCGCCGGGGTGCTGCGCATCAAATGGCAGCGCAGCGGCGCGTTCGGCCAGGGCGCGCCACAGCGGCTGCAGCCAGGTGGCGGCCGCCGCACTGCCCAACATGGCGCGGGCGGCCGGCGCCAGTGTGTGCTGCAAATGTGTGCTGGCCTGGGCCAACGCGCTGTGCTGGTGGACGCAGACGGCCGCGTCGGCGGCCGCATCCGCCAGCGCCTGAATCAACAGGCCCAGCGGTGCCAGCGCGTCATGCCCGGCGGCGGCGGTGTTGGCCAGTGTCTGCAGCGCCGCAGTTGCGGCACCGGGCTGACGGCGCAGCAGGGCGTCCAGCACATCGTTGCGCAGCATGGTGTCGCGGCTGTGCTCAAACAAGTCAAGCTGCGGCGGGACAAGGTTTGCGGGTGTGGGCTTGGATGCAGGCATCGGTCCATTTTGGCGGTGTCAGGCGCTGGGCTGCTGTTGCTGTTTGAAAACCAACCACCCAGCCCCCAGCGCGTCTACATGCCCTTGAACAGCGTGGTGTAGCTGCGGCTCACCTCCAGCTTTTCGCCGTGGCCACGCACGGTGACGATTTGCCGGCCACGGAAATCCCGCGTGATGCCGCTGATGGCTTTGACATTGACCAGCGTGCTGCGGTGGATTTGCCAAAACACGGCCGGGTCCAGCGCGTCGATCAGCTCTTTGATGGGCTTGCGGATCAGCGCTTCCACCGTTGGCGTTTGCACCCGGGTGTATTTTTCGTCGCTGATGAAAAACAGCACCTCGGCCACCGCAATCATCTGGAGCCCAGAGCCCACGCTGGCCTGGATCCAGTCCAGGTATTTGGGCGCCGCACCCGGGTTGAGCTGGCTGGCCAGCTTGTGCAGCAGTTGCTGCAGTGGCGCGGTGGGGCTGGCCATGTTGTCAGCACCTGCGGCCGGTGCATCGCGCAGCGCCAGCCGCTGCTGGATGCGCTGGGCGGTGCGTTGCAGCCGCTCACGCTCTGCCGGTTTCAGCACGTAATCACACACGCCTTGCTCAAACGCCTCGACCGCGTATTGGTCATAGGCGGTGATGAACACAATCTCGGGCAGGTGCTCGTCGTCATCAATCTCCATTTGGGTGATTTGGCGGGCAGCGTCCACCCCGGTCAGGCCGGGCATGCGGATGTCCAAAAACACCAGCTCGGGCCGGTGCTGGTTGACCAGCTCCACCGCCTCCAGCCCGTTGCGGGCTTCGGCCACGATCTGCAGGCTTGGCCAGACCTCGGCCAGCCGGGCGCGCAGTTGCTCACGCATCAGGCGTTCGTCGTCGGCGATGACGGCGCGAGTTGGCGTGGGGACGGGGGTGGAGGTGCCGGGTGTGCTCATCATCAAATCCTTGGCGGGTGGGCAGGGTGGACCAGCGCTCAAGCCGCGCTTTCCACCGGTTTGTACGGCACCGCCAGCGCCACCCGGGTGCCGCCGCCGGGGTGCTCGGTGATGGTCAGGCTGGCCTTGGCGCCGTGCAGCAGTTGCAGCCGTTCACGGATGTTGGCCAGGCCCACGCCGGTGCCCGCCGTGTTGCCGGATGACGTGGCGCGGCCAAAGCCCAGGCCGGTGTCCGTCACGCTCACGCTCAGCTTGCCGTGCACGATCTCGGCCTTGACCGTGAGCTTGCCGCCCTCGGGCTTGGGCTCCAGGCCGTGCTTGATGGCGTTTTCCACCAGCGTCTGCAACATCATGGCCGGGAACTCGGCCGAATGCAGGCCCTCAGGCACATCAATCTCGGTGGCCAGGCGCTCTTCCATGCGCACTTTCAAAATCTCCAGATAGGGCCGGATCACGGTCAGCTCGCGGCCCAAATCCCGTGTGCGGCCACCAGCGCTGTCGCCTGCGGCCTCACGCATGGTGGGCATGCTGGCGCGCAGCAAGGCAATCAGGTTTTTTTGCATCTGGCTGGCGCGTTTGGGGTCCACCTCGATCAGGTGGTCAATGCTGGCCAGGGTGTTGAACAAAAAGTGCGGCTCCACCTGGGCCTGCATGGCGGCCATGCGGGCCTCCACCACCTGGCGTTTGAGGGATTCGGACTCGGCCGTTTCCACCGCCTGGGCGGCCTGCGCTTCGGCCTGCACCTGGCGTTTGTAGCTGATCTTGATCACCATCGACGCAATGATCCACAGCAGCGCCAGGCTGGGCAAAAACTCACCCAGGCTGACCTCATGCACCTGGCGCGTGGCGCGGCGGGCGTCGGCCAGGGCGCGTTTGGCGTCTTGCTTGGCTTGGGCGGCGGCGCTGCGGCCGGCTTGTGCCTCGCTGCGGGCGGCGTCGGCGTCTGCGCGGGCCGCGTCGGCCTGGTCACGGGCGGCCTCGGCGTCGTCGCGGGCGCTGCGCCTGGCCTCGGTCATGCTTTGGCGGGCTTCTTCCACCGCCTCGCGCACGGCCGGTGGTGTGTTGGCCGGCAGGTGGATGGTGACGGACGCATCGCCCACTGCGCTGGCGGCAGCAGCGGGCTGGCCAGCCGGCGCACCGGATGCCGCTGGCAGCGCAGCGCCGTTGGATGCCGGTGCCGCTGGCCTGGCCTGCGGGGTGATGCGCACACCACGGTCGTCAATCGAGATGTTGACGCCGGGTTTGCCACCCTTGGCCTCGGTCTCGATGTGGATACCGGGCCGCTTATTGCCATCGGCCGGTGCTGCCGGGCTGGTGGGGGGTACCGGTGCTGCCTGCGGGGCAGGTGTCGCGGTGGGCGCCTCCATCACGCTGGCCGGTGTGTCTTGCGCCGGCCGCACGGTGGTGGTGTAGGTCCAGCTGAAGGGTGGGATGTTTTGCAGCAGGCCAGAGACGATCAACAGCAACACCGACAGCAGGATGAAGCGTTTCCAGCTGATGCCGATCAGCCAGCCGGCATAGCTGTGGAAGGCCCGCACACACAGGGCGGAAAAGCGTTTCCAGCGCTGGGGCCAAAGGTCGGCGGTGGCAGGGGTCATGGGTGGCGGGCTGAAGGTCGGGCTGGGGGCGTTACGGCGGGATGGTTGCCACTGTATGCAAAGCGCCTCAGCCTGCCACCCCCGCTGCGACGCGCCGCACCCGGTGCCCGACAGGCTGCCGCTGTGGCCGACGGCTTGGACCCGTGCCATCCACCATCCGTCGCTTGCCTCAACTCCAACAGCAAAACGCCCCGCACAGCACGGGGCTGGCGGGGCGTTGTGAGGTGCTGTGGTGCCGCCTGAACAGCAGCAGCACCGCACCGGCGGGCAGGGTCAAGGCTGCTTGATGGCCTCAACCTGCACCACCAGGCGCACGTTGTCCGAGAAGCCAAAGTTCAAGCCCCACACCATGCCGTACTGGCTGCGCACGATGGTGGTCTCGAAGTCACCACCGCAGACCTCGACCTTGAGCATCGGGCTGACATAACAGTTGAAGTTGGTGGCCTTCAGGGTGACCGGGTTGGTCTTGCCCAACAGCGTGAGCTGGCCGCTCACCTCAGACACCTTGTCGCCGTTGAAGCTGAACTTGTCGCTCACAAACTTGGCGGTGGGAAATTCCGCCGTGTTGAAGAAGTCTTTGCTGTTCAGGTGCTTGTCAAACGCGGCGGTGCCCGAGTTGATGGACCCGGTGTCCAGCGTGATCTCCACCTTGCCGGTCTTGCCCGCTTTGTCCAGCGTCACCGAGCCGCTTTTTTTGTCAAACCGGCCGCGGTTGGTGGACGTGCCGAAGTGTGAGATCTCAAACGTGGCAAAGGTGTGGGTGGGCTCAATGGCGTAATTGGCACTTTGCGCTTGTGCGCTCAGCGGTGCTGCCAGGGCGGCGGCGGCCAGGGTGGTGGCAATCAGGGTGTTGCGGATCATGTTGGCTTTCGGTTGCGGGTGAATGAATGCGGGTTGAAGAAGCATCACAACGGCGCCATGCCGCTGAGTGCCAGTTTGAATTTGACGGTCACATCGTTGGCCACCATCGAGGTGTCGGCCCATTCGCCGTCGCCAATCTTGAAGTCCAGCCGCTTGATGGTGAAGCTGCCCACGGCAGTGCTGGCCGGGCCGGCTTGGGTGACAGCCACCGGCACCACCACATCATGGCTGGCGCCTTTGATCAGCAGCTTGCC
>JAYVLI010000234.1:0-2588 GCA_043759535.1 Betaproteobacteria bacterium
CCACCGACCTGGATGTGGCCGAGAACGACTTTGTCACCATCCTGGGCCCCAGCGGTTGTGGCAAAAGCACCTTGCTGCGCATCGTGGCCGGGCTGGACCTACAAACCGCCGGCACGGTGCAGCTTGCCGGCCAGCGCATCACCGGCCCGGGCGCCGACCGGGGCATGGTGTTTCAAAGCTACACCCTGTTTCCGTGGTTGAGCGTGCGCGACAACGTCTGCTTCGGCCTGCGCGAGCGTGGTCTGCCGCGCAGCCAGCAACTTGAGATTGCAGACCGCTATATCGACAAAGTGGGCTTGCGGGGCTTCGAGAACCACTACCCAAAGCAGCTCTCGGGTGGCATGCAGCAACGGGTGGCGATTGCCCGGGCGCTGGCCAACAATCCGCGCATCTTGCTGATGGACGAGCCCTTTGGCGCACTCGACCACCAAACCCGTGAGCTGATGCAAGAGCTGCTGCTGGGCATTTGGGAGGCCGATAAAAAGACGGTGCTGTTTGTCACCCACGACATCGACGAAGCGGTGTTCATGGCCAGCCGGGTGGTGGTGATGAGCGCGCGGCCTGGCCGCATCAAGCTGGACCGGGCGGTGGGCCTGCCGCACCCGCGCCACTACGCCGTCAAGACCACGCCGGTGTTCATGGACTTGAAAGCCGAGCTGACCGAGCAGGTGCGGGCGGAGGTGCAGGCCGCGCAGGCGCAGCTGTCGGCTGCAGCGGCGGGCTGAGCGGTGGTGGGCTCGCTGGGGTAGCAGGTTCAGCCCGCCCCCACCGGGTGCAGGGCTTGGTACACAACCCGTATCCTGCGGGGCGGTTTGCTGCCTTTTGAATCGGAGCTTGGCCATGATCCACCGCACCCTGCGCACCACGGCCTTGTTGGCCGCCCTCACAACCGCCGGCCTGCTGGCCCCGGCGCCGGCCGATGCCAAAGGCTTTTCCCAGGGTGCGATGGCCTCGCTCAACCCCTACGTCAAAGCCGGCCGTGTTAAACCTTTTGATGGCGACACCGCGCTGGTGTCCGGTGTGCGCGCCCAGTTCACCGGTGGCCACACCCCCGGCCACAGTTTTTATGTGATCGAGAGTGGCAGCGACAAACTGGTGCTGTGGGGCGATGCGGTGCATGTGGGTGCGGTGCAGTTCAGCGCCCCCGCCATCACGATTGCCTTTGACAGCGACCCCAAACTGGCCGCCGCAGCCCGCGCCAAAGCCTATGCCGACGCCGCCGAGCCAGGCTGGTGGGTGGGCGCCAGCCATTTGTCCTTCCCCGGTCTGGGCAAGCTGCGGGCGGCTGAGGGTGGGGCCTACGCGTTTGTGCCGGTCAACTACCGCGCAGCGCCTTGACATGGCGGCCGATCGCCAGCCTTGGCTTGCTTGCCGCCACTGGTCCGTCGTGGGCCTGTTGGTGATGTTGGCTGGCTGCAGCACGCTGCAAACCCCACCGCCGCAGCCAGGCCAGACCGAAGCCCAGATGCTGGCCACGCTGGGCCAACCCACCAGCCGCTACCCGCTGGCCGGTGGTGGCCAACGGGTGGAGTACGCCCGCGGCCCGGCTGGCCGCACCACCTGGATGGTGGACCTGGACGCTGGCGGCCAAGTGCAATCGGCCGCCCAGGTGCTGGACACCGCGCACTTTGCGCAAGTGCTAGACGGCATGCCCAGCGACGCGCTGCTGCGCCTGCTGGGCCGGCCGGCCCACCGGCAGCAAGAATGGCAAGGCCGGCAGACCTGGTCCTGGCGCTACCAGACCAACGAATGCCTGTGGTTCCGCGTCACGCTGACGGCTGACGGCCGGGTGCAGGACGGTGGCGCTTTCATGACCGACCCGGCCTGTGATGCCCACACCGGCGCTGAGCCACGCTGAATATTTCCAGTCGCCCACCATGCCCATCACCCTCCACGGCATCGCCAACTGCGACACCGTCAAACGCGCCCGGGCCTGGCTGGCTGCACAAGGCGCCGATGTGCAGTTCCATGATTTCAAGAAAGCCGGCGTGCCGGCCGCTGCGCTGGACAGTTGGGTGGCCGCAGCCGGCTGGGAGCATGTGCTCAACCGCCAAGGCAACACCTGGCGCGGCCTGGGCGACGCTGCCCGCACTGCGGTGGTGGACGCAGCATCGGCCAAGGCGCTGATGCTGGCCCACACCAGCGCCATCAAGCGGCCGGTGGTGGTGTGGGCCAACGGCGCGATCACCGTGGGTTTTGACGAGGCCCAGTTCAGCCGCTGCCTGGGCGTTTGAGGTGCGGGCAGGCCAGGGCGCGTTGCTGTCTGTCGTGGCCAGCGCTGAAAGCGGGCGTTTAACGGTTTGCGTGACCGCGCCGGCTCGGGCGAGCGTGCTCTGCTCCATGTCATTCCAGGCCTGCGGCCCTCCCTTCTCTACTTGCGCAGAACACGCCCGCCCGACCCGACGCTCAGGCAGCACCGGGGCGCACGGCACTTTGGCCTTCGAAGGTCACCGCAGTGTCCTGTGCGAGGGCGGCGGGTGACTGGCCGACGCAAGTAGAGACACCGTTGTGTTTGTCAAGCCGCAGCGGGCTTCAGATGGTTGGCATCGAAGGGCTTGCCCGAGCGCAGCACGCCGTAGGCAATGGCC
>JAYVLI010000235.1:0-6409 GCA_043759535.1 Betaproteobacteria bacterium
GTCGGCAGTGACATAGCGCCAGTCCGCGACCCGGTAGGAGAGCTCGCCGCCGGAATGGTTCTGCACCACCGAGCCGAATACGCAATACGGCGCCATGCCCTCCACGACGGATTTGGGCAGGCCGCGCGAGGAATACAGCGCCTTCACATAATCCGGCAACAACTGGATCAGTTCGAGGCTGAAGCCGCGATCGACCTGTTTCCACGAGAGTAAGCCACTTTCGGGATCGCGGTGTTGCGTCAGTTGCGCTGCGTGAGCAGCAATGGGGGTCCACAACAGGGTGAGCACAGCGCCGTAACGCAATAGGGATGGGGCGATATTCATGGGGAGATAGTAACGCGGGACCAAGCGCCCGCCAAACGGGTAAAATCGCGTCTTTAGCAGAGGTCGTCATGGCGGATCCCATCCAGCACAAAGGCGCGGCAAAAACCGCGCGCATTCCGATCAAGATCGTGCCACAGCCGCGCCAGCGCCTGCCGCCGTGGATACGCGCGAAGTCGCCGAACGTGCCCAACGTTGCGCGCCTGAAAGGCATTCTGCGCGAAGCCAATCTGCATACCGTGTGCGAGGAAGCCTCGTGCCCGAATCTGGGCGAGTGCTTCGGCCACGGCACCGCCACGTTCATGATTTTGGGCGACCTGTGCACGCGCCGCTGCCCGTTCTGCGACGTCGGTCACGGCACGCCGCTGCCGCCGGATGTCGACGAGCCGCGTCATCTGGGCGAAACCATTGCGCTAATGGCGCTGAAATATGTGGTGATTACCAGTGTCGATCGCGACGACCTGCGCGACGGCGGCGCCGCGCATTTCGTCGATTGCATCCGTCAGACGCGCTCGCTGTCGCCGGCCACCCGCATCGAGGTGCTGGTGCCCGATTTCCGCGGCCGCGATGAGCGCGCGCTGGAAATCCTGAAGGCCGCACCGCCTGACGTGATGAACCACAACCTGGAGACCGCGCCGCGCCTGTACAAAGAGGCCCGTCCTGGCAGCGACTACCAGTTCAGCCTGAACCTGCTCAAAAAATTCAAGGCCCTGCACCCCGGCGTGCCCACCAAAAGCGGCTTGATGGTGGGCCTGGGCGAGACCGACGACGAAATCCTGGCGGTGATGCGCGATATGCGGGCGCATGACATCGACATGCTCACCATCGGCCAATACCTGGCGCCCTCAGGCCACCACCTGCCGGTCAAGCGTTATGTCCACCCTGACACCTTCAAGATGTTTGAGGCGCAAGCCGTGAAGATGGGCTTCAGCCAGGCTACCGTGGGCGCCATGGTGCGCAGCAGCTACCACGCCGACAAACAGGCCGCCGGGGCGGGTGTGAGTCACACGGTCTGAGTTGGCGGCGTTGTTGGCCTAGTAGCCCGCCGGGCCGGCTGGGCAAGTTGGCGCTCAAGCCTCGGTCAACAGTTGTTCGACCAGCAAGCGCAGCGCCACAAAGTCCGGCTTGCCGACGTAGCGCTTGACGATCTCACCACGCTTGTTGATCAAAAACGTGGTGGGTGTGCCCGGCACACCGCCAAGACTGCCGGCAAAACTGCGCGCAACCGCGCCGGTGTTGTCGATCACCACGCCAAACGGCAGGCGTTTTTGCTCAGCAAACGTGGCCACCAGCGCGGGTGGATCGTCTTGCATCGCCACCGCCAGGGTTTGCAGGCCGCGGCCGTGATAGGCCTCAAAGGTTGCGGCCAGCGCCGGCATCTCGGCCACGCAGATGCTGCAACTGGTGGCCCAGAAGTTGATCAGCACCACCTGGCCTTTGAGTTGGCTGATGTTGCCGGTCCGCCCATCCAGCAGGGTGTAGGCCACGGCGGGCGCGGTGGCTGGCACTGCTGCCTGCCACCAGCGGCCGCCCACCCAGGCAAGCCCTGCTGCACTGCACAGCAAGGTGGCAATGGCAAGATGGCGCCCGGACAAGCGCATGGTGGAGACCTCAATGCAAAAACGGCAGTTTACGGTGGGCATGTTGATGGCCCTGGGTGGTGCTGCAGGCCCCGTCTGGGCCTTGGCGTTGAACGAATCCGACGCCTCGCTGGGCATCCGCAGCGCGCTGGAGCGTGGTGCCAACGCGGCCGTCGCGTCGCTGGGCCGGGCCGATGGTTTCTTGGGCAATCCCAAGGTGCGCATTCCCTTGCCCGGCATCCTGGACAGCGCCGCCAAGTTGCTCAAGGCCACCGGTCAGCAGCAGAAGGTGGAGGAATTGATCACTGCCATGAACCGCGCCGCCGAGGCCGCCGTGCCGCAAGCCCGCACCTTGTTGATCAACACCGCCAAGTCCATCTCGCTGGACGACGCCATCAAGATCGTGCAGGGCGGCGACAACGCCGTCACCGACTATTTTGCCGGCAAGACCCGCCAGCCGCTGGGCGAGCAGTTTTTGCCCATCGTCACCAAAGCTACCGAAAAAGTGGCGCTGGCCGACAAGTTCAACGCCGTGGCCGGCCGCGCCGCCCAACTGGGCCTGCTGAAGGGCGACGACGCCAACATCCAGCGTTATGTCACCGGCAAATCGCTGGACGGCCTGTACCTGATGATTGGCGAAGAAGAACGCAAGATCCGGCGCGACCCGGTGGGCACCGGCAGCGCCATCTTGCGCAAGGTGTTCAGCGTCTGAGCGCCGGTCGGGTGGGGCGCGCAGCCAACCGCCGCGCGGCCCCCGTTTACCGCCGCAGCTGGACCGCTGTCGGCATCTGCGCTGCGGCGTTGGGCTTGTCGGCCTGCTCACCCCCGCTGGACTGGCGTCAGGTGCGGCCTGAGGGCTGGGGCCTGGTGCTGGCCATGCCCTGCCGGCCTGCTGCCCAAACCCGCCAAGTGGCGCTGGCCGGCCCGACTGTTGAATTGCACCTGCTGGCCTGCGCGGCAGACGGCCACACCTTTGCCGTGGTCTCTGCTGACGTTGCTGACCCCCGCCGCGTTGGCCCAGCCCTGTTGGCCCTGGCCGCTGCAGCGCGTGCCAACGTGCAGGGCACGGCCAGCCGGGATCGTCCCGCAGCGGTTGCCGGCATGACGCCCCAACCCGCTGCACGCCGCTGGCACTTGAGCGGCCAGTTGCCAGACGGCCAGTCGGTGCAAGAGCAGGTGCTGGTGTTTTCACACGGCACCCGGGTGTTCCAGGCCACGCTGGTCGGCCCTGTGGCCGGTGATGCGCTGGCGGCGGCTTTTTTTGATGCGATTGAGGTACCGCAGTGAGCGCTGCAACCCCGGCCAGCTGCGCACTTGGCGCTGCCCGGGCGGGCACGACAGTGGCCAGAAATACGGCCTGAAACTCGGCCTGATAATCCCTCGTCAGCATCCATCCCACCATGACCGGCCTGTTCATCATTGCCCATGCGCCGCTGGCCACCGCACTGCGCGTGGCTGCGCTGCATACCTTTCCGGATGACGCCGGTGCCATTGCCGTTTATGACGTGCCGCCTGGCGCCGAGGCCGAGCAATACGAGGCCGAAGCCGCTGCGCTGTTGCAAGGTTTGGGCAGTGTCGAAACCTTGATCCTGACCGACGTGTTTGGTGCCACGCCCTGCAACATCGCCCGCCGTCTGGCCGCCAGGCCGGGTGTGCGGGTGCTCGCCGGTGTCAACGTGCCCATGTTGTGGCGGGCGCTCAATTACCGCCACAAACCACTCGACGACCTGCTGGCGCTGGCGCTGGCGGGTGCAAGCCAGGGCGTCATGCCGGTGGCGTATTCCCCACCCCAGAACCAGGCAGTCAAGCCTGTCAGCCATGATTCGATCGACCGTCACCATCAGCAATAAGCTCGGGCTGCATGCCCGTGCCTCGGCCAAGCTCACCAAGCTGGCCGGCAGTTTTCAATGCGAGGTGCATCTGTCACGCAACGGCCGCCGCATCAATGCCAAAAGCATCATGGGCGTCATGATGCTGGCGGCGGGCCTGGGCAGCGATGTCGAGCTGGAAGCCGACGGCACTGACGAACAAGCCGCCACGACAGCGCTGCTGGCACTGATCAACGACAAATTTGGTGAAGGCCAGTAGGTCAATGTGCTGTCTTCTCAGCGCGGGTTTGCCAGAGATCATGGTCGCCCACATTGAGTGTCATTTTGAAGCCCCACACTGGTACATTGACGCATGAGCATCCAGATGTTTGGTCTGCCGGTCTCAGGTGGTGTGGCCATCGGGCGCGCCGTGTTGGTCGCGTCCAGCCGCGTTGACGTGGCCCACTATTTCATTGATGTTGACCGTGTGGCGGACGAGGTCACCCGGCTGCGCCAAGCGCGCGACACGGTGGTCACCGAGCTCACCACCCTCAAGCGTGATCTGCCCGCCGACATGCCGCCCGAGTTGGCTGCTTTGCTCGACGTGCATTTAATGCTGTTGCGCGACCCGATGTTGACCGATGCCACCCGGCTGTGGATTGAAACCCGGCACTACAACGCCGAATGGGCGGTCACGGCGCAAACCGAGGTGTTGGCGCGCCAGTTTGACGAGATGGAGGACGAATACCTGCGTGAGCGCAAGGCCGACATCGAGCAAGTGGCCGAGCGCATCTTGCGGGCGCTGTCTAAACAAGAGTCTTTGTTGCCGCACGCCGGGCAGGCGCAAGACTTTGGCGGTGAAGACCCGCTGGTGCTGGTGGCCAACGACATCGCGCCGGCCGACATGCTGCAGTTCAGGGGCAGCGTGTTCCGCGGCTTTGTCACTGACGTGGGCGGCCGCACCTCACATACCGCCATCGTGGCGCGCAGCATGGACATCCCGGCGGTGGTTGGCGCCCGTGAGGCCAGCCGCCTGGTGCGCCAGGACGACTGGCTGATCATCGACGGCGACACCGGCGTGGTGGTGGTCAACCCCACGCCCATCGTGCTGGAAGAGTACCGGTTCCGCCAACGCCAGAGTGAGCTGGAGCGCGCCAAGCTGCACCGGCTGCGCCACATGCCATCGGTCACGCTGGACGGTCAGGCCATTGAGCTGCTGGCCAACATCGAATTGCCGGGTGACGCAGCAAATGCATTGCAGGCCGGTGCGGTGGGGGTCGGGCTGTTCCGCAGTGAGTTTCTGTTCATGAACCGCAACGGCGAGCTGCCCGACGAAGACGAGCAGTTTGAGGCTTACCGTGCCGCAGTCGAGGCCATGAGCGGGCTGCCCGTCACGATCCGCACCGTGGACATCGGCGCCGACAAGCCGCTGGACCGCATGGCCGCGCATGAGTTGCGCCATGAGCATGCGCTCAACCCGGCGCTGGGCCTGCGCGCCATCCGCTGGAGCTTGGCCGAGCCGGCCATGTTCCGCCAGCAACTGCGCGCCATCCTGCGGGCCAGCGCCCACGGCAAGGTGCGCATCCTGGTACCGATGGTGGCGCACCGCAGTGAAATCCTGGCCACGCTGGATGCGTTGGCACGGGCCAAGCAGCAGCTGCAAGACAGCGGCGTGGTTTTCAACAACGTCGAAATCGGCGCCATGATCGAAGTGCCCGCCGCCGCCATGACGATGCCGCTGCTGCTGCGCCACTTTGACTTTGTCTCCATCGGCACCAACGATCTGATCCAGTACACCCTGGCCATCGACCGTGCCGACGAAAGCGTGGCCCACCTTTACGACCCTTGGCATCCGGCCGTGTTGCGCTTGGTGTTTGACGTGATCACCGCTGCCAACGCTGCAGGCAAGCATGTCAGTGTCTGCGGTGAGATGGCAGGCGATGTGTCCTTCACCGAACTGCTGCTGGGCATGGGCTTGCGCAGCCTGTCAATGCATCCCAGCCAGGTGTCATCCGTCAAGCAGCGTGTTTTGCGGGCCGACACTGGCCGTTTGCGCAAGATGGCGCAAGACGCGCTGGCCAGTGATGACCCTGCGGCCACCTGGCTGGCGGCGTCACATGAGCTTGGCCGCAGGCCGTTGGCAGCCTGAGCAGGTTCCACAGGTTGCGGCGCCACCTGTAGCAGCGAGCACCGCGCCTCGCCGGTCTAGCGGCTGGGTGACGTAGCCAAGTGCATGCCGCTGCAACGGGCTGATCACCGCAAGCGATGCTTGCGCTGCACAAAAAACGCATGCTACAGTTACGGGCTGTGCTGCTTTGCCGCCTACCGAGGCGGCAAAGCAGCGAAGAGATAAAGTAGGCAAAAAAGAAGTGGTTTACAAGCTCTTCGCTGCGTGCCATAATCTAAGGCTGCATTGATCGCAATGTCGGACGCGAAAGCGAAAGGCAAAAAAAACAGAAAGTAGTTGACAGCAGGATAGAGGCGAAACATAATTCTCTCTCTTTGCTGCGGTCAAGCAAGTCGCCGCAAGGCAAGCTCTTTAAAAATCAACAGCCGATAAGCGTGGGCGTTAGAAGGCGAGTGCCAGGCATTGAAAGATGCCAGGTCTCAAGGACCTTAAACGCTCATGGAAGTGAAGTTCACTTCAATTCTTTGAGTAGAGTAAGAAACAAGATCGAACTGAAGAGTTTGATCCTGGCT
>JAYVLI010000236.1:0-3748 GCA_043759535.1 Betaproteobacteria bacterium
TTCCCAATCGCGCATGGGGGTGTGGGCATAGGTGGCACCCGGCGTGGCGTGGGTCAGGCGGGCGGTGGACACCACGCCGGTGGCGCGGCCGTTGGCAGCAGCCAGTTCCAGGATGGTGGGCAGGGCGCGGGCGGCCACCTTGGCGGCGTCGCATTCACTGCGGGCCGTGGTGTGGTCCACCGACAGCATGCCCTCACGCGCTTTGTAGCCGGTGAAGATGGCGGTGGCGGTGGGTGCCGAGTCCGACGTTTGCTGGTCCCACGAATAGGTTTTGGACAAGGCGCTGTAGGGCAGCGTCTCAAACGACAGGCGGTTCTCCTCGCCGGTCTTGCCTTTTTTCTGGCCTTCCAGAATGCGCGCTGCGGTCTGGGTGCTGATGCCCATGCCGTCACCGACAAAGATGATCACGTTCTTGGCACGGCGGGTGTTGTCCACCAGCGCCTTGCTGCTGCTGATGAAGGCCGCGCCGGCCTTGTCCCAGTCGGCCACAGCTTCGGGGCCTTTGACCACCGGCTCGGCGGCCAACGCGGGACAAGCAGCCGTGGCTGCCAGTACGCAGGCGGCGGTGATGGTGAGAAACAACGTGTTCATGCAATCACCCTTCAGCCGATACGGCCCAGCAGCAAATATTCCATCAGCGCCTTCTGCACGTGCATCCTGTTTTCGGCCTCATCCCACACCACCGATTGCGGCCCGTCGATAACCTCAGCCGTCACCTCCTCACCCCGGTGTGCCGGCAGGCAGTGCATGAACAGTGCATCGGGTGCGGCCACGGCCATCATCTCGGCGTCCACACACCAGTCGGCAAAGGCTTTCATCCTGGCCTCGTTTTCGGCCTCGAAGCCCATGCTGGTCCACACATCGGTGGTCACCAGATGGGCGCCACGGCAGGCCTCCAGCGGGTCGGTAAACAGCTTGAAACAGGTGGTGGACGTGATGCCCGCCACCAGCGGGTCCACCCCATAACCGCCCGGTGTGCTGATGTGCAACGTGAAGCCCAGGATGTCGGCCGCCTGCAGCCAGGTGTTGGCCATGTTGTTGCCATCCCCCACCCAGGCCACAACCTTGCCTTGCAGGCAGGCCAGGATGTTGGCCTCGCTCCCCGCACTGGTGCCGCGCTGCTCGATGAAGGTGAACAGGTCGGCCAGAATCTGGCAGGGGTGAAACTCATTCGTCAGGCCGTTGATCACCGGCACACGCGAATGCGCGGCAAACGCGCTGAGCTTGCTCTGCTCAAAGGTGCGGATCATCACCAGATCGACCATGCGGCTGATGACGCGGGCCGAATCCTCGATCGACTCGGCCCGGCCCATCTGGCTGTCACCGGTGGTGAGGTTGACCACCGAGCCCCCCAGCTGGTACATGCCGGCCTCAAAACTGACCCGGGGGCGGGTGCTGGCTTTCTCGAAGATCATGGCCAGCGTGCGGTCCACCAGCGGGCTGTAGCGCTCGTAGTTCTTGAAACGGGTCTTGATGGTGCGGGCACGCTCAAACAGGTAGGCGTATTCCTCGGCCCGCAGGTCCTTGATCTGCAAGAAGTGCTTCATCAGGCTGGGTCCTGGTTTCATGCCGGTGTGGTGTGGGGTCTAAGCAGCCACTGCCGGCTGCGGCTCCGCCAAAAAGGCCTGCACCAGCGGCACCAGGATGGCCACCATTTCGTCAGCCTCAGCCGCGTTCAAGATCAGCGGCGGCAGCAGGCGGATCACCGAATCTGCCGTGATGGACAGCAGCAGCCCGGCTTGTGCGGCCCGCAGCAGCAGCGCGCCGCAAGGCCGGTCCAGCTCGATGCCGATCATCAGGCCCTGGCCGCGGATCTGCTTGAAGCCGGGCAGGTGGCCCAGGCCTTCGATCACACCAGCGCGGATGCGCTCACCCATGGCCGCCGCGTTGGCCATCAGGCCGTCTTCTTCCATGATGCGCAGGGTCTCGATGCCAGCCCGCATGGCCAGCGGGTTGCCACCAAAGGTGGTGCCGTGGTTGCCGGGCTGCAGCACATTTTTGGCGCGTGGCCCGGCCACGATGGCGCCGATGGGCACACCCGAACCCAGGCCTTTGGCCAGTGGCATCACATCGGGCTGGATGCCGGCCCACTGGTGGGCAAACCACTTGCCGGTGCGGCCAATGCCGCACTGCACCTCGTCGAGCATCAGCAACCAGTCTTGCTGGTCGCAGATCTGGCGCAGGCCACGCAGGGTGTCCAGGTTGGTGGGGTTGATGCCACCTTCGCCCTGGATGGTCTCCAAGAAGATCGCCACCACATTGGGGTTGGTGCGGGCCACCTGGCGCACTTCCTCAAGATCGTTCAGCGGCAGGCGCACAAAGCCCTCCACCAGCGGGCCAAAACCGGCCTGCACCTTGGGGTTGCCAGTGGCCGACAGCGTGGCGATGGACCGGCCATGAAAGGCCTTGTCGTAGACGATGACCTCGGGCCGCTCAATGCCTTTGTCATGGCCAAACTTGCGCGCAATCTTGAGCGCGCCTTCATTGGCCTCCAGCCCGGTGGAGCAGAAAAACACCGCATCCAGGCCGGACAGCTCGCACAGCTTGGCGGCCAGGGCCTCCTGCATGGGCGCGGCATAGTAATTGCTGCAGTGGATCAGCTTGGCGATTTGGTCTTGCAGCGCCGGCACCAGCTTTGGGTGGGCATGGCCAAGGGTGTTGACAGCGATGCCACCCAGGCCGTCCAGGTAGGCACGGCCATCGGTGTCCCAGACGCGGCAGCCGCGGCCATGTGACAGCGCAAAAGGCAGCCGGCCGTAGGTGTTCATCACATGGGACGTCATCGCAATGCTCCAAATCAGAGATCAACCAATGCAAAAGCCGGCGATCTGCCACGTTGGCAACACGCCGGCCCGGAGCAGCAATTCTAAAGCGCTGCCCGTTAGCAGCCGATACAACGCAATGGCCCAAACCCAAGCTGCCCCTCCCAATGCTGCACTGCAGCACTTCCACGGCACAATGACGCTTCTGGCGGGTGGCGAATGCCGCTGGCTGCGGCCGGTGAGTTTGCCGATTGCCGCCTTGCCCGGGCGTTTAAGCGTGCCGGTGCTGCAGCCGATTGCAGCCTTGGCTGCCACCCCGATTGAGCCCGCCCAGCAGCCACCGGACCGCATGACAGCCCCCAAACCGCGCGAGTTTTTCATCCAGGGCATCACCCTGAACGGCCGCACCTTTCGGCCCAGTGACTGGTCCGAGCGGCTGGCCGGCGCACTGTCCAGCTTTCGGCCCAAGGGCAGCGGCGCTGTGGGCGGCATCGGTGCCCACATCGGCTATTCGCCCTACTGCGTGCCCCGGGTGATCGACAACATCAAGTGTGTGATCGTCAGCGAAGCGCTGCGTGATCTGGAGCCCATGGCCTGGGACTTTGTCATGCACTTCGCGCGCGACAACGGGTTGCAGGTGGTCGAGGCCTGTTTGCTGCCCACGGCGCAGGACACGCCGGCAGATTGATGTCGCCGGCCGCCAACGAACGGCGGCGAGTGGATTCAGCAATGCAAAAAGCCCACCGAAGCGGGCTTTTTGTTGTCCATCCGAACCGGATCAGGCTGCAGCGGCAGTGGCTGCAAGTGCCTTGATCTTGGCCGACAGGCGGCTCTTGTGGCGTGCGGCCTTGTTCTTGTGGAAGATGCCTTTGTCAGCCACCGAGTCGATCACCGACTGGGCGGTCTTGAACAATTCGGCCGGCGCGGCCTTGTCACCACCGGTGGCAGCTTTGTCGAGCGCTTTTTGCACGTTTTTGACAACTGTG
>JAYVLI010000237.1:0-13697 GCA_043759535.1 Betaproteobacteria bacterium
CCAGCAGGGCAGCGTGGGCACCACGCTCTACCACCCGGCCGCCGTCCAGCACCACAATCTCATGCGCGTCGGCCACTGTGGACAGGCGGTGCGCAATCACCAATGCAGTTTTGCCCTGGGCTGCGCTTTTCAGCTCAGCCTGGATGGCGCGCTCGTTGGCCGAATCCAAGGCTGAGGTGGCCTCGTCAAAAATCAGCACCGGTGGATTTTTGAGCAGCGTGCGGGCAATCGCCACCCGTTGTTTTTCACCACCAGACAGCTTCAGGCCGCGCTCACCCACCATCGTGGCGTAACCCTTGGGCGTGCTGCTGATGAAGGCGTGGATGTGCGCGGCGCGGGCCGCCGCCTCCACCTCATCCACGCTGGCGCCGGTGCGGCCGTAGCCGATGTTGTAGCCCACGGTGTCGTTGAACAGCACCGTGTCCTGCGGCACGATGCCGATGGCCCGCCGCAAGCTGGTTTGGGTGACCTGCCGGATGTCTTGCCCGTCCAGCGTGATGCGGCCGCCAGTCACGTCATAAAACCGGTACAGCAGGCGTGCCAGCGTGCTTTTGCCGGCGCCGGATGCACCCACCACCGCCACGGTCTTGCCTGCCGGGATCTCGAAGCTGACGCCGTGCAGGATGGGGCGCCCATCGCCTTTGCCGTCCAGACCCTGGTCGTAGGCAAAGCTGACGTTCTCAAACCGCACCGTGCCCTCAGCCACCGCCAAGTCCGGTGCGCCGGGTGCATCGGCCACCTCGCGCTCACGCTCCAGCAGCACAAACATGCGGTCCAGGTCGGTCAGGCTTTGTTTGACCTCGCGGTACAACACACCCAAGAAGTTGAGCGGGATGTAGAGCTGGATCAAAAAGGCGTTGACCATCACCAGGTCACCCAGCGTCAGCCGCCCGTCCACCACACCCTGGGTGGCACGCCACAGCATGGCCACCAAGCTCAGCGCAATGATCAACTGCTGGCCGGTGTTGAGCATGGACAAGGTGCTCTGGCTCTTGACCTGGGCCTGGCGAAAGGCCTCCAGGCCCTCGTCATAACGCCGCGCCTCAAACGCTTCGTTGTTGAAGTATTTGACAGTTTCGTAATTCAGCAGCGCGTCAATCGCCCGGGTGTGGGCCTTGGAATCGGCCTCGTTCATCTCACGCCGGAAGCGTGAGCGCCACTCGGTGACGGTGACGGTGAAGGTGATGTAGACCGCCAGCGCACTGAGCGTGATCCAGACATAACCCATGTCGAAGCGGATGCCCAAAAAGCCCAGCACCAGCGTCACCTCCACCAGCGTGGGCACGATGGTGTAGAGCGAATACGACACCAGCGACTGCAGCGCCCGGGTGCCACGCTCGATGTCACGCGACATGCCGCCAGTCTGGCGCTCCAGGTGGAAGCGCAGGCTCAAGGCATGCAGGTGGCCAAACACCTCCAGCGCAATCTGCTTGCTGGCGCCAAACGAGACCTTGGCAAACACCAGCTCACGCAGCTCGGTGAACAGGCTGGTGGACAGGCGCAGGCCGGCATAGGCCAGCAGGATGCCCACCGGCACCACCAGCGCGGTGCGTGGGTCACCGGCTTTTAGGTCCAGCGCGTCCACCAGGTGTTTGAGCAGCACCGGCACGCCCACGTTGGCCATTTTGGCCAGCAGCAGAAACGCCAGCGCCAGGCCCACCCGCCAGCGGTATTGCCACAGGTAGGGCAGCAGCTTGCCCAGGGTTTGCCGATCGGTGCGGGCGGCGCCGGGCGCGGTGGGGTTGGGCAGGCTGTGGGCGGCGGCAGAGGGGCGCATGGGCGGGTGCTGGATCACGTTGGGGTGCGGGCGGCGGGTGGATGCAACACGGCCGCATGAAAGAATGCCCGACAGCCAACCCGATCAGGTGATGCCGATGAGCGACTCCACAAGCCCCAGCCCACAACAGCCGCCGGCAGGGCTTTCAACAGGCCCGTTGAACAAGCCCCTGACCGGGCCGCTGAGTTTGCCTGACGGCAGTGAGCTGGTGCTGCGGGTGATGCCGCTGCCGGCCGATGTGAACGGCAATGGCGACATCTTTGGCGGCTGGCTGATGGCCCAGGTGGACCTGGCCGGCGCAGTGCTGCCGTCCCGCATTGCCAAGGGGCGCATTGCCACGGTGGCAGTCAACCAGTTCATCTTCAAACAGCCGGTGTCAGTGGGCGATTTGGTGAGCTTTTATGCCCGCGTCACGCGCATCGGCAACACCAGCATCACCGTGCATGTGGAGGTGTTTGCCGAGCGCAACCCGGCCAATCTGCAGGTGGTCAAGGTGACCGAGGCCAACCTGACCTACGTGGCGATTGACGGCCAGGGCAAACCGCGGCCGGTGCCACAAGCGTAGTTCGACAGGGCGCTTGCGCCCCATCGGCCAAGTGGCCGATGGGGTGACACCACATCTTGAGGATGTTTCGGCAGCCCGCCGCCGCAACAGTGGCCGGGCAGGTGCACAAGCCTTTGCACCGCAGTCGACAACCAACAAGGATTTCCTGATGCGCGCAGTACTTTCACCCGTCCCCCTGCCCGGGCTGTTCAGCCTGGTTCCCTTGGCCCTGGCCCTGAGCCTGGCAGCCTGCGGCGGTGGTGGCACGGACACCGCCGCCGGCGGCGGCACGACCGGCGGCACGACCGGCGGCACAACCGGTGGTGGCACAACCGGCGGCACCGGCACCACCATCCTCACCGGCACCGCCGCCACTGGCGCGCCGGTCAGCGGCTCGGTGGTGGTGATTGACGCCAACGGCAAGATCAGCAGCGCCATGGCCACCAACGCGGCCACCGGTGCGTTCACGGTGGACGTGGCCGGCCTCACCGCGCCTTACCTGCTGCAGGTGGTGGGCATATCGGGCGGCAAGCCGGTGTTTCTGAGCTCGATGGCCACCGCTGCCGGGCAGACCGTGAACCTGACCCCGCTCACCGACCTGGTGGTGTCGGCAGCGGCCGGCCTGGCCGGCGGTGGCAGCCTGGTGGATGCCTGCGCGGCCAGCGGCGGCGCGGCACCTGCCGCCTGTGTCGCCGCGCTGAAAGCTGCCACCACCGGCAGCCGGCTGAGCACCGCCGTGAGCGATGTCGCCAAGCTGGTGGCCGCGCTCAACAGCGCCGGCACCGATGTGCTGAATGGCGCCTTTACCGCCAACGGCGCCGGCTTTGACGCGCTGCTCGACAAGATCCTGCTCACACCCGCCACCAGCGGCAGCCCGGTGGCCACCGTCACGCTGATCGCCAGCAACACCCCCCTGGGCCAGGTGGCACTGCCCGCCACCAGCGGCGGTGCGGCCACAGTCACCGCAGCCGCAGCGCTGACAACCGACACGCTGAAGGCCGCCGACACCGTGGCCACGGTGCTGCCGCAGGTCAAAGCCTGCCTGGCATCGCTGAGCGCGCTGTACCCGGCCAGCAACTTCAAGACGCCCACTGCCGCGCAGGTGCAGCCCTTCATCGCCGACAGCTTCAACTATGGCGGCACCGACAGGGCCGGCATCATCGGCGCCTTCACCAGCGGTCAAGACATCTTCACCGCTGGCCTCAGCGTGACGGCTGTGGGCCTGGCGCCGGCCAACTTTGACCGCTTCAGCGTTGCCGAGGTGGCGGCGCTGGCCGGCCAATCGCCCGCTGCAGTGCTGGCGGCACGCGGCAGTGGCGGCACGTCTGTCACCCTGGGTGCCGACGGCACACCCACCCAGGCCTGGCTGGCCTTGTCGATCAACGGCGGCGCTGTTGAGAGCGCTTGGAAGTTTGTGAAAGGCAGCGCCTACAGCGGCTGCACAGGCGGCTGGCGCCTGGCCGGCCCGCAGCGCGACGACATGCACATGGCTGCGCGCATCGGCCGCAACACCAACGCTGGCGTGACCAGCTTCACCCGCCAGCGTGCCTTCCACCTCAATGTCGGCGCGGCCGACGCCTGGACCACTGCGCTGGGCACGGGCAGCGTCAATGAGGTGACGGTGCGCGGCCCCGGCCTGACCGTCTACAGCGGCAACGCGGCCAGCCCGGTGGGCCAGGCCGCCGCACTCAAGCTGAGCCGCCCGACCGGGCTGAACACCGCTTACGCCATCGGCAACGGCGCCGCCTGGTACGGCAGCGGCGAGGCCTTGCAGAGCTGCCAGGACCTGGCCGGCAGCAGCGCGCCAGCCGGCACGCCCTGTGTTGATGAGGCCCAGGTGGTGCCGGGCGCGCTGTATGCCTGGGTGCTGAGATCGGGCAGCACGCTGGTGGCCGCCTTCCCGTACCAGGTGACGTCCGTGCCCCTGTCCAAGGCCTATGTGCAGGCCAACCAGGCCAAGCTGTTTGCCACCATCACGGCGGTGGCGCCGGCCAGTGTGGCGGCGGCACGCACGGCCATCAACGCCAGCAGCGCAGCGGTGCTGGACAAGCTGTTTTCCATCACCTACACCCAGGGCAGTGCCTACGGATCCAAGGCCGACCACTGCGGCCTGCAACTGCAGGACAACAACTTCAGCCTGCTGCTCAATGCCGAGGCCAATGCGGTGGGCCGCGAGACCCGTTGCACCTTCGACACGGCCAGCCTCAACTCGGGCACCCTGGCGCGGCCGGCCAATGTGGCGGCCATCACCAAGGGCGCGATCTGGGTGACCACCGCGGTGTTGGGCAACCAGGCCACCAGCGGCCACACGCTGCCCTGAGCGTCCTGCGCATCCTGCGCGTCAGATCGGCAGCGGCGCAGTCGTGCCTTGCACCGGCCCAGCTCAGCCGGTGCTGCGCCCGGCCAGCAGCCGCTGCAGCA
Source organism: Betaproteobacteria bacterium (assembly GCA_043759535.1). Taxonomy (GTDB): domain Bacteria; phylum Pseudomonadota; class Gammaproteobacteria; order Burkholderiales; family Burkholderiaceae_C; genus Pseudaquabacterium. The sequence continues at coordinate 4,743 of JAYVLI010000237.1, forward strand.
AGGCCTCGGCCCTGAACGGCTTGTGCAGCACCGCCAGGCCCTGCTGCGCAAACTGCGCCACCAGGGCGGGCGCCGTGTCACCGGTGACCAACAGCGCCGGCACGGCGCCAAGCTGGGCACGCAGCAGCGCGATGGCTTGCAGGCCATTCCCATCGGGCAGGCGGTGGTCGGTCAGCAGCCAGTCGGGTGCGGGCTGGTGTCTGGCCAGGGTCTGCGCCAGGTCAGCCAGGCTGGCATGCGGCCGCACCCGCGCGCCCCACGCCGCCAGGCGCTCGGCCAGGGCATGGCGCACGGCGGGGTCATCGTCCAGCAGCCAGATGCGCTGCCCCGCTAACGGCTTGGCCTGCAACGCGGGTGCGTCACGCTCAGGCGCTGTACCCGGTGCCGCCGGCATGGTGATGGTGAAGCTACTGCCGCGCCCGGGCTCGGACCGCAAAGCCAGGCTGTGACCCAACAGATCGACTGTGCGCCGCACGATGGCCAGGCCCAGGCCCTGGCCCTTGCTGCGGTCTCGTTCGGGGTTGTGCAGCTGCACAAAGGGCTCAAACACTCGCTGCTGGTCGGCAGCGGCAATGCCGCGGCCGGTGTCCCACACCTACAGCCGCACACCGCCGGCACCGGCGCGGGCGGCCACCAGCACCCCACCCTGGCGGGTGTAGCGCAAGGCATTGCCCACCAGATTGCGCAGCACCTGCTCCAGCAGCGCCGGGTCAGACACCACCACCTGCTGCGTGGGCACAAAGCGCAGCCGCAGGCCCAGCGCCTGCGCGGCGGATTGCTCATGCGCGGCGATGGCGTCAAACAGCGGCTGCAGCGGCACGGCCTGCAGGCGCGGCGCGGCGGCCTCGGTGTCCAGCCGCGACAAGTCGAGCAGGCCACGCAACAGGTCTTGCAGCGCACGGGCGGCGTCTTGCGCCCGGTCAAGCAGGCCGCGCACCGCGGGCGCAGGCACCCGCTCGCGCGCCAGGCCCAGCAGCAGGCCGATGGCCGCCACCGGCTGGCGCAGGTCGTGGCTGGCTGCGGCCAGGAAGCGGGCTTGGGCCTGGTTGGCGTCGTCCAGCGCCAGCGTGCGTTCGTCCACCCGGAATTCCAGCCGGGCGGCCAGGTCTTCACTGGCCCGCAGCGCCTGCGGCATGCGCTGCACCAGCACCAACACGAACCAGACACAGCCCAGCGGCACGGCGTAAGGCATCCAGAAGAAGTGGGTGACCGGCAAACCGCCCTGCAGGTACAGGTAGTCATGCACGCCCGCTGCCAGCACCACCACCACCAGGCCCAGCAGCAGCGCCAGCAGGGTGCGCCTGCGGGCCTGCCGAACCGTGTGCCACAACACCCACAGCGCGGCCAGGCCAAGCGCAATCACGCCCAGGTACACCACCGAGCGCAGCTGCGGCAGGCGGCCCAGCGCGGCGCCCAGCAGGCCCACCAGGAGCATGCCCCAGGCTGCCCAGCGCAGCACCCGCTCAAAACGCGGCCAGCGCTGGGACGACATCGACACCGCAAACGCACCCAACAGCACCGCACTGGCGCACTGGGCCAAAAAGTACAGCAGCACCGCCAGGTCCACCGGGATCGGGGTGGGGTGGATGTAGTAGGTGGAGTTGCGCAGCGACACCAGCAGCCACAGCAGGCCGAAGAAGCCAAACGCGTGCTCGCTGCGGCGCTGCCACCAGATCAACAGCATGAAGCCCGCCAGCGCCGCACCCGCTGCGTTGATCAATTGCAGCAGCGTGCGGTCCAGCAGATGGTCGCGCTCAAAACCGGCGCGCAAGTGGATGGCGGGGCCCACGGTCACATCGGACATGCCGGCGCGGCTGATGAGCCGCCATTCGATGTCGATCTGGTTGTCACCCTGCCGCAACAACTGGCTGGGAAATTCAGCCAGCACCGGGGTGGGCTTGCCGCTGGTGGCCAGACGGACCACGTCATCCGTGCCACCGTCACTGCCGCGCTGTTGGTTGACCAGCACCCCGTTCACACGCACGGTGTGGGTGGTGCTGAGGCGGTCAACCCGCAGCCCCCACACCGCCTCGGCAGGCAGCGCTGGCAAGGCAAAGCGCAAGCGGTAGTGGGCGCTGCCCGATTGCGGCAGACCGCGGGCGGCCCAGGTGTCGGGCAGCGTCACCGGCTGCCAGGCAGCGTCGGCGCCCGGGTCCAGGCGCTGCACCTGCGCCTGCTGCAGCGTGATGCTCCACGCGGTCGGGTCGGCCCACGGCGGGCCGCCCAGGCAAGCCAACCAGAAGATCAGGCAGGCCAGCCACAGCCTGCGCCGGAGGCGTGCCGCCAACCACCGTGGCTGCACGGTGCTGCACAGGGCACACGCGTCTTGCCCAGCCATCCCGCGCGGTCTGCTGCGGCGGCCGCAAGCCAAGGCGGGCCACTGCTGCCACCGCCTGGGTGCGCCAATTGACACCCAGGCGGCGGAATACCCCCTCCAGGTGGGTCTTCACCGCGAAGGCCGACAGATCCAGCACGCGGCAGATGGCCTTGTTGGAATGGCCTTTCACCAACAGGCCCAGCACGGCCAGTTGACGGGGCGACAGCGGCGGGTCGTCGTCAACCGCAGCCGCTGGCATGCGGAATGAGACCGGCAAGAACACGCCGCCGGACAACACCCGGTCCAGCGCCTGGACCATCACCTGGAACTCGCTGGTCTTGGGGATAAAGGCCGCCCCACCGGCGTCGATGGCGGCCAGCACGGTTTGCGTGCGGTCATCCGCAGACACCACCACATGGCGTGCCTCCGGGGCCAGTTGACGCAGCGTGGCCAGGGCGCCCAGGCCGGTGGCGTCGGGCAGGCCCAGGTCCACCAGCACCAGGTCCAGGTCGGGGTTGGCAGCGCACAAACCACAGGCTTGCGCCAGCGTGCCGGCCTGCAGCACCTGCAGCATGGGCCAGGTCTGCACCATCATCGCGGCCAGGGCTTCACGCAACAGCGTGTGGTCATCCACCAGCAAGGTCTTCATGTCGATCAAAAAAATAGGCCCGCCGCGCTGGGCGGACCGGCGCAACAAGGCCGCAGCACAAAGGGCTGGCCGGCCCCAGCCGGCGGCGGGCAGCCGGGGTCAGAACTTGCTGAAGTCGGGCCGGCGTTTTTGGAAAAAGGCCTGAAACGCCTCGGCAGCCTCCGGGCTGCGCAGGCGCTGCGCGAACAGCGCGCCCTCGGCCGTCATCACCTGCTGCACCTGCTCACGGCGCGGCGCGCGCATCAGGCGCTTGGTCTCGCGCACGGCGCTGGGCGGCAGGTGGTTGAAGCGCTCAGCCATGCGGCGGGCATGGTTGACCACCTCACCCGCCGGCAGCACCGCGTTGGCAATGCCGCAGTCCACCGCGTCGCTGCCGCTAAAAGGCTCACCCAGCAGCAGTTTTTCAGCCGCTTTAGCATGGCCCATCAACAGCGGCACCACCAGGCTGCTGGCGTATTCAGGCACCAGGCCCAGGCTGACAAACGGCATGGCCAGGCGGGCCTCGTCGCTGACGTAAACGAGGTCACAGTGCAGCAGCAGCGTGCTGCCGATGCCCACGGCCGCACCGGTGACGGCCGCCACCACCGGCTTTTCACAGTCCAGCAGCGCCTGCATGAAACGCGCAACCGGTGATGTTGTGCCGTCACTGCCGGCACCCGGCGGGCGCTGCATGAAATCCTCAATGTCATTGCCCGAGGTGAAGCAGCCCGGCTGGCCGGTGATCAGCACCGCGCGCACGGCGGTATCGGTGTTGGCCGCCGCCAGCGCGTCGGCCATGGCGCTGTACATCACTTGCGTCAGCGCGTTTTTTTTCTCGGGGCGGGCAATCTCGATGGTGGCCACGCCGTTCAGGGTGGCGGTCTTGATGGTCATGGGGGTCTCCTGGTGGCGATGTGCTGGCGACGGTATCAGTCGAATCAGACCCGCTCAAAAATCCCCGCAGCGCCCTGCCCTGTGCCCACACACATGGTGACCATGCCGTAGCGCAGCTTGTGGCGGCGCAGCGCATGCACCACGGTGGCGGCGCGGATGGCACCGGTGGCGCCCAGCGGGTGGCCCAGCGCAATGGCGCCGCCCATCGGGTTGACCACATCGGGGTTCAAGCCCACGGTGTTGATCACGGCCAAGGCCTGGGCCGCAAAGGCCTCGTTCAGCTCGATCCAGCCCATGTCGGCCAACGTCAAGCCGGCGTTTTTCAGCGCAGCGGGGATGGCCTCAATTGGGCCGATGCCCATCAGCTCGGGCGGCACGCCGCGTGAGGCAAAGCTGACAAAGCGTGCCAGCGGCTGCAGGTTGAACTGCTTGACCGCCTTCTCGCTGGCCAGGATCAGCGCACCCGCGCCGTCGCTGGTTTGTGAGCTGTTGCCGGCGGTGACTGAGCCTTTGGCCGCAAATACGGTGCGCAGCTTGGCCAGCGCGTCCAGTGTGGTCTCGGCACGGGGGCCTTCGTCCAGGCTCACCGTGCGGGCGCTGATGTTGACCTCACCCGTGTCCAGATTCGGTGTACGGTCCACCACCTGCACCGGCGTGATCTCGTCGGCAAACGCACCGGCCTGCTGCGCGGCCAGGGCCTTGAGGTGGGATTGCAGCGCAAACGCGTCCTGCGCCTCGCGGCTGACCTTCCACTGGTTGGCCACCTTCTCGGCCGTCAGGCCCATGCCGTAGGCAATGCCGATGTTTTCGTCCTTGGCAAACACGGCGGGGTTGAAGGACGGCTTGTTGCCCGACATCGGCACCATGCTCATGCTTTCGGCACCGGCGGCAAGCATCACGTCGGCCTCACCCACACGGATGCGGTCCGCCGCCATCTGCACGGCGCTCAGGCCCGACGCGCAAAAGCGGTTGACGGTGATGCCGCCCACGCTGTTGGGCAGGCCGGCCAGCAGCGCGCCCACACGGGCGATGTTCATGCCCTGCTCACCCTCGGGCATGGCGCAGCCGACGATGGCGTCTTCGATCGCCGCCGGGTCCAGCCCCGGCACCTGGCGCAGCGCTGCCTGGATGGCGGCCACCAGCAAATCGTCTGGCCGGGTGTTGCGGAAGAAGCCCCGGTGGCTTTTGCCAATCGGCGTGCGGCTGGCGGCGACGATGTAGGCGTCTTGCAGTTGTTTGCTCATGTCAAAGACTCCTGGATCAGTTCCGAACTGGCTTGCCGGTTTGCAACAGGCCCATGATGCGTTCCTGCGTTTTTGGATGCTCCAACAGCGCGCAGAAATGCTTGCGCTCCAGCGCCATCAGATACTCCTCGTTGACCAGCGCGCCGGCCTCCACCTCACCGCCGCACACCACGTCGGCAATCAGGGCGCCGATGTGGAAGTCATGCGCACTGATGAAACCACCATCCCGCATGCCCACCAGTTGCGCCTTGATGGTGGCAATGCCGGATCGCCCCGCCACCGGGAACAGCGCTTTGAGCGGCGCGCGCCAGTTGCTGACGGCCATGGCCTGCACTTGGGCGATGGCCACAAACAGCAGCTCGTCCTTGTGCGCCACGATCACGTCGCTGTCTTGCAAGTAGCCGATCTGCCGGCTCTCCAGCGCGCTGGTGCCCACCTTGGCGGTGGCTGCCGCCGTGAAGCCTTCTTTGACAAAGGCCAGCAGGTCGGTACTGGACGCTGCCGCCGCAGCCTCCGCAGCGCGGCGGGCGATGTAGGTCAGGCCACCACCGCCGGGGATCAGGCCCACGCCCACTTCCACCAGGCCCACATAACTTTCCATGTGCGCAGCACGCCGAGCACAATGCACCGCAATCTCGCAGCCACCGCCCAGCGCCAGGCCGCGCATCGCCGCCACCGTGGGCACGCCGGCGTAACGCAGGCGCAGCAGTGCGTCCTGCAGCTTCTTGATCTCGGGCGCAATGCCTTTGGCGCCCAGCTTCATGAAAGTGGGCAGCATCGCCTCCAGGTTGGCGCCGGCTGAAAACGGTTCATCGGGCGACCAGAGTACCAGGCCGTCATACCCTGCCTCCGCCAGCTCCACACCTTTCAGCAGCCCGTCAATCACACCCGGGCCGATCAAATGCATCTTGCTGGTGATGCTGGCGATCAGCACCTGGCCGTCCAGTGTCCACAGCCGCAGCTCGTCGTTCTTGAAGACCTCGGTGCCGGCCTGGATGGCGGGCTTGGCGCCTTCACCCAGCAGCGACTCGGGGAAGTGTTGGCGGGCATACACCGGCAGTTTGGAGCGGGGGATGAATTCGCCCTTTGACGCGCTCCATGAGCCTTCTGGCGTGTGCACACCGGCCTTGTCGGCCACCGGGCCTTCAAACACCCAAGCTGGCAGCGGTGCATTGCACAAGGCCTTGCCGGCATCGATGTCGGCCTTCACCCAGCCTGCTACCTGCAACCAGCCCGCTGCCTGCCACAGCTCAAACACCCCTTGCTGCATGCCAAATCCCCAGCGCATCGCCAGGTCCAGCTCACGCGCCGAGTCAGCCACCTCGGCCAGGTGTACTGCGGCGTAGTGGAAGCCGTTGCGCAGGATGGCCCACAAAAATTGCGCCTGCGGGTTGGTGGATTCACGCAGCAGCTTCAGCCGCTCGGGCGCGGGTTTTTTCAGGATGCGGTCGATGATGCTGTCCGCCTTGCCACCGGCCGGCACATAGCCGTCAGTCGCCAGGTCGTAACGCAGGATGTCCTTGCCCACTTTCTTGAAGAAGCCGGCGCCGGTCTTCTGGCCCAGCGCACCGGCAGCCGTCAGCTTGGCCACCGCCGCTGGCGTGGCATAACTCGCGTAAAACGGGTCGGCCTGCAGGTTGTCCTGCATGGTTTTGACCACGTGGGACAAGGTGTCGATGCCCACCACGTCGGCGGTGCGGAAGGTGCCGCTGCTGGCACGGCCCAGCTTTTTGCCGGTCAGGTCGTCCACCACGTCATACGCCAAACCAAAGTTGGCAGCCTCTTGAATGGTGGCCAGCATGCCGGCAATGCCCACGCGATTCGCCACAAAGTTGGGTGTGTCCTTGGCCCGCACCACACCCTTGCCCAGGCTGCGGGCAACGAAGCTCTCCAAGTTGTCCAGCACGGCCGCGTCGGTGCGCGGCGTGGGGATCAGCTCCACCAACTGCATGTAGCGCGGTGGGTTGAAAAAGTGAATGCCGCAAAAGCGGTGCTGGATGTCTTCAGGCAGCACCGCCGCCAGTTTGCTGATGGACAGGCCAGAGGTGTTGCTGGCGACGATGGCGTGCGGCGCTAGGTGCGGCGCCACTTTGGTGTAGAGGTCCAGCTTCCAGTCCAGGCGCTCGGCAATGGCCTCGATCACCAGGTCGCAATCGGCCAGCAGGGCCAGGTGCTCGTCGTAATTGGCGGGTTGGATCAGCGCCAGATCGCCGGCCAGGCCGATGGGGCTGGGCTTGAGCTTCTTGAGGGCCTCCAGCGCCTTCAGCACCGTGCCGTTTTTGTCGCCCGTTTTGGCGGCCAGGTCAAACAAGACCACCGGCACCCGCACATTGACCAAGTGGGCGGCAATTTGCGCGCCCATCACGCCGGCGCCCAGCACGGCCACCTTGCGCACGTTGAATCGGTTCATGGATGTGTCCTTGCTTGTCTGTTCAGCGGGCGCGCTCATTCCACGCGAACCCAGGTTTGTGTGCGGCCCAGCAAGGCCATGCCGATGAAGCCACGCACCTCCAGCTTCTTTCCACCGTCAATCGGTTTGAGCAGCAGTTTGTAGACCTTGCCGTTGTTGGGGTCGAGGATGTCGCCACCCTCCCAGCGGGCCTTGTCGGTATCGGGCTTGGCGTTGCGCAGGATGGTCATGCCCAGCACCTTTTGCCCTTTGCGCTCGTCAGTGCATTGCTCACAAACGGCGTCTTGCTTGCTGGCGTCAGCCACCTTCTCCACCTTGCCGGTCAGCACACCGCCCACCTCGCTGATGCGCACCTGGGATTTTTCGGCCTTGGTCTCGTCGTCAATGGTTTTCCACAGCCCGACTGGCGAGGCTTGGGCCAGCACAGACCCGGCAGCAGCGGCCAGGGCCAGGGTGATCAGCAGCTTTTTCATGGTGGTCTCCGTGTCGTTTTGAGAGGTGTCAGAACAGCGCTTCGTCCATCGCCATCAACGGCGCCACACCGGCGCGCGCGGTGCGGATCAACATGGCCGTCTCGGGCAGCAGCTTGGCAAAGTAGAAACGGGCGGTGTGCAGTTTGGCGGTGTAAAACGGGTCACCAGCGCCTTGTTTGCTGAGCGCCACCTTGGCCATGCGGGCCCAGAAGTAGGCAAAACACAAATGGCCCACCACCCGCAGGTAGTCCACTGCGGCGGCGCCCACTTCGTCGGCATTGCCAAAGGCTTTCATGCCGATCTCGGTGGTGAGTTTGGTCACCTTGTCGCCCAGGTCGGCCAGCGGGTTGATGAACTCTTGCATGGCTTCATCGGTGCCAGCGTCTTCCACAAACTCGGCAATCAGCTTGCCGAACTTCTTGAGCCTGGCGCCGTTGTCGCCCAGCACTTTGCGGCCCAGCAAGTCCAGGCTCTGGATGGTGTTGGTGCCCTCGTAAATCATGTTGATGCGGGCGTCGCGCACAAACTGCTCCATGCCCCATTCATGGATGTAGCCGTGGCCGCCAAACACCTGCTGGCAATGCGAGGTGGCAATCCAGCCGTTGTCGGTGATGAAGGCTTTGATGATGGGCGTGAGCAGCGACACCGTGTCGTCGGCCTGCTTGCGCTCGTCGGCATCGTCAGACGACACCAGCACGTCCAGCTGCAGCGAGGTGAAGACCATCAACGCCCGGCCACCCTCGGCATAAGCGCGTGCGGTCAGCAGCATCTTGCGCACATCGGGGTGGACGATGATGGGGTCGGCCGCCAACTCGGGCGCTTTGGGGCCGGACAGGGACCGCATCTGGATGCGGTCTTTGGCGTAGGCCACCGCGTTTTGGTAGGCCACTTCGGTCAGGCCCAGGCTCTGGTTGCCCACGCCCAGCCGCGCCGCGTTCATCATCACAAACATCGCTGCCAGGCCTTTGTGCGGCTGGCCCACCAGGGTG
>JAYVLI010000238.1:0-25399 GCA_043759535.1 Betaproteobacteria bacterium
CCCATCATCCGCATGCTCAACGCGCTGTTGACGCAGGCCGCGAAGGACGGCGCCAGCGACATCCACATCGAGCCCTATGAGCGCAGCAGCGCGGTGCGCTTCCGGGTCGACGGCACGCTGCGCGAGGTGGTGCAGCCCAATCGCGCGCTGCATGCGGCGCTGATCAGCCGGCTCAAGATCATGGCCGAGCTGGACATTGCCGAAAAACGCCTGCCGCAAGACGGCCGCATCAGCTTGCGCATCGGCGGCCGGGCGATTGACGTGCGGGTGTCCACCCTGCCCAGCGCCCATGGTGAGCGGGCGGTGCTGCGGCTGCTGGACAAGAGTGAATCCAAGTTCACGCTGGAGGCGCTGGGCATGAGCGGCAATGTGCTCTCGGCCTTCAACAAGCTGGTGCACCAGCCCCACGGCATCGTGCTCGTGACCGGCCCCACCGGCTCAGGCAAGACCACCACGCTGTATGCCAGTTTGAGCCGTGTCGACACCGCCACCACCAACGTGCTGACGGTGGAAGACCCGATCGAATACGAGCTGGCTGGCATTGGCCAGACCCAGGTCAATGCCAAGATCGACTTGACCTTTGGCAAGGCCTTGCGCGCCATCCTGCGGCAAGACCCGGACGTGATCATGATTGGCGAGATCCGCGATTTTGAGACCGCGCAAATCGCCATCCAGGCCTCACTCACTGGCCACCTGGTGCTGGCCACCCTGCACACCAACGACGCCCCAAGCGCCATCACCCGCCTCATCGACATGGGTGTGGAGCCCTACCTGCTGAGCAGCAGCCTGCTGGGCGCACAAGCCCAGCGCCTGGTGCGCAAGCTGTGCCTGGCCTGCCGCCGGCAGGATGGTGACGGCCGCTGGCACCCGGTGGGTTGCCCGGCTTGCAGCAACACCGGCTACAAAGGCCGCACCGGCGTGTACGAGCTGATGGTGGTGGACGACGCATTGCGTGGCCTGATCCACAACCGCGCGGCCGAGAGTGAGCTGTTCAACGCCGCCCGGGCGCAAGGCTTTGTGCCGATGCGTGATGACGGCGCCAGGCTGGTGGCCGAGGGCATCACGTCGCTGGAAGAGGTGTTGCGGGTGACGCGGGATTGACACGGCCGGGGTGCGTCTGCCCCTAGCCAGTCGACAAATTTCTCCCAAAATGGGAGAATCCCGGCGCTATGCGGGTGATTGCCAAGAGCACACTGAAACGGTTCTGGGCGCAACCAGGATGCGGCGATGCCCGGGGCCCGTTAGAGAGTTGGCATGAGGAAGCGGTCAAGGCCTCGTGGACCTCACCCCAGCGGGTGAAGGACCAATACACCGGCGCCAGCATCTGCGGCAACAACCGCGTGGTGTTCAACATCGGTGGCAACAAGTACCGGCTGGTGGTTGAAATGCAGTACCGCGCCGGCATTGCCTGGGTGAAGTTCATCGGCACCCATGCGCAGTACGACCGAATCGATGTGGAGAAAGTCCATGACTGTTAAGCCCATTCGCAGCGATGACGACTTGCGGGCGGCGTTCACGCAGCTCCAAAGCGTATTTCAGGCCGACGAAGGCACTACCGAAGCCGACGAACGTGACGTGCTGGTGACCTTGATCGAAGCCTACGAGAACCAGCACCACGCCTTCGGCCCGGCCGACCCGGTGGAGGCCATCAAGTTCAGGATGGAGCAGCAAGGGCTGACACCGCGTGATCTGGAACCGTTCATCGGCCCCAGCGGCCGGGTGTCCGAGGTGCTCAATCGGCGGCGCAAGCTGAGCCTGCGCATGGTCAAGCAGTTGCACGATGGCTTGCAGATTCCCTACGAGAGCCTGCTGGCCGGGACGTTGTGACGGCCTTGCCGCACGCCGGGTTCAACCGGCCCCAGTGCAGCATCAAACCGGCGTGCAGGCCGGCCGGCGAGACGCCGAAGGCCACATCGGGCGTCGCGCCACAGCTGCCGTAGCCGATGCTGTGATCGGCACCAAGGCCCGCGGCTACAAGGTGGCCGCCAACGCCGCCAACTGGTCAGTCGCCACACCCCAGCCGGCGTGGAAGCCCATCTTGTCGTGCGCGGCGCAGTCTTCGGCCGTCCAGTGGCGGGCGCGGGCGGTGTAGCGGGTCTGGCCGGCTTCCTCGTCAAACGTCAGGATGCAGGTGAAAAACGGCTTGGCGGACGGCACCCAGGCGCTGGTGTAAGCATCGGTGAACACCAGGCGGGCATCCGGCACCACCTCCAGGTAGATGCCGGCATTGGGCATGCGGGTGCCGTCCGGGCCCTGCATGGTGATCAGGTTGGCACCGCCGGCCCGCACATCCAGTTCGGCGGCCACCGTCTTCCAGGGCGGTGGGGTGAACCACTGCACGATCAGCGCGGGTTCAGTCCAGCAGCGGAACAGGCTGTGGCGCGGTGCGTTAATCAGGCGGGTCAGCACCAATTCGTGCAGGGCGGGTTCGGTGGGCATGCTGGTGTTGGTCATCAGGCGGTCTCTTGGGTTGCGGCAAGGCAGGTGGGCTGGGTTTACAACTCCAGGATCGTCTCAAAACCACCGTAAATCAGCCGCTTGCCGTCAAACGGCATCGGGTTGGCGTCGGGCTGCATGCGCGGGTCGGCCATCAGTGCGGCCCAGCCGGCATCCCGCACCGCACGGGACGGCCAGGTGACCCACGAGAACACCACGGTTTCGTCGGCCGTGCGCTGCACCGCCAGCGGGAAGGACGTGCGCTTGCCGTCGGGCACATCGTCGCCCCAGCACTCCACCACACCCAAGGCGCCGTATTCCTTGAACAAGGCCGCAGCGTGGCTGGCGTGTCGCAGGTAGGCCGCCCGGTTGGCGGTGGGCACGGCGGCGACAAAGCCATCAACGTAAGGCATGGGCGGGTTCTCCAGAAAGGGTAAGGGGCATGCGGCGTACAGGCCCAAAGGGGCAGCGCCACTGCCTTGGGGGCTGGTGGGCACACCACCGTGATTCTCAACTGCCCACCGCACCAGCGTCAAAGTGCGCAGCCTGCACCTGCCGGCCGCCAGCCCCGTCCCCGATACTTGCCCTCTATGCCCGCTTACACCTTTGAAGCGCTGGACGCGCAAGGCAAACCCCGCACCGGTGTGCTGGAGGCCGAAAACGCCAAGGCTGCCCGCACCCAGCTGCGCACCCAGGGCCTGGTGCCGCTGGCGGTGGCCGCACTGGCTGCCAGTGTGCAAACGGCGGGCGCGTCACGCTGGTCGCGCCGGGTCTTCAGCAGCACCGGTCTGGCGGTGTGGACACGCCAGTTGGCCGGCCTGGTGGGCGCCGGCCTGCCGCTGGAGCGGGCGCTCACGTCCTTGTCAGATGAAGCTGACTCACCGGCTCAACGCGACCTGGTGGCGCATTTGCGCGCCGAGGTCAATGCCGGTTCACCATTTGCCCGCGCGCTGGCCGGTGTGCCGCGCGAGTTTGATGATGTCTACCGCGCCGTGGTGGCCGCTGGTGAGCAAAGTGGTGCGCTGGGCCCGGTGTTGGAGCGCCTGGCCGACGACCTGGAAGAGCGCCAGTTGCTGCGCGCCAAATTGTTGGGGGCGTCGCTGTACCCGGTCATCGTGTCGCTGGTGGCGTTTTGTGTGGTGGTGTTTTTGGTCACCTACGTGGTGCCGCAGGTGGCCGGGGTGTATGCCGGCAACAAGCGTGCGCTGCCCGGGTTGACGGTGGCCATGCTGGCCATCAGCGCCTTTGTGCGCGAGTGGGGCTGGCTGGTGGTGCTGGCGGCCATTGCCGGTGGCGCGCTGCTGGCCGCAGCGCTGCGCGGGGAGGCCTTCCGCCAGCGCTTTGATGCCGCCTGGCTGGGCCTGCCGCTGGTGGGCCGGGTGGCGCGTGGTTACAACGCGGCGCGGTTTGCCAGCACTCTGGCCATGCTGGCGAACGCCGGGGTGCCCATTCTGAAAGCCTTGCAGGCCGCCGCTGAAACCCTGGCCAACCGCGCCTTGCGGGCTGATGCGCTGGCCGCGCTGGTGCAGGTGCGTGAGGGCGCGCCGCTGGCCTCGGCCCTGGCGGCCAAAAAGCGTTTCCCCGGCCTGCTGGCCATGTTTGCCCGCCTGGGCGAGCAAACCGGCCAACTGCCGCAAATGCTGGACCGCGCCGCCAAACAGCTCAGCGGCGAGGTGCAGCGCCGCGCCATGGCCCTGGCCACCTTGCTGGAGCCGCTGCTGATCGTGGTGATGGGCCTGGTGGTGATGCTGATCGTGCTGGCGGTGCTGATGCCCATCATCCAGCTCAACACCTGGGTGAAGTAAGGCACTGCAGCAATTCACGCCTGCAGCGCCATCCCCGCAAGCAGGCGGGCCGCAGCAGGCCTGCGGTTTGCTAGTCTGTGCTTGACTCAACTGTGCTGGCTCGGCCGTGTTGATCGCCGCACCGGCCGGGCGCAGAGTTGCTGCAATCGACTGGCTGGATTTTGGAGGCGACCGTATGACTGGCTCAACATGTTCCTCGACCGACCTGGTGGCCATGGCTGGCTGCAGCAGTTTGCCCATCGCGCAGATGCGCAGCGTCTACCGCTGTGACGAGGTGGAGCGCCGCCTCACCAAGCTGCCGCTCAAAGACCACGAGGGCCTGCGCAGTACCTATGAGCGCATGCTGGAAAAAGGCCCGGACCGGTTCCAGGTCAAGCCCAGCGGCCTGCCGGCCATGGGCCATCTGTATGACGAGATGCCCAACTTCCACGCCGTGCTGGACGACATCCGGCGCCAGTTGGCCCTGTGCCACGACAGCCGCGACGCGCTGGAGATCACCCCCATGCTGCTGCTGGGCCCGCCCGGTGTGGGCAAGACCCACTTTGCGCGTGAGGTGGCGCAACTGCTGGGCACCGGCATGGGCTTTATCTCGATGAGCTCACTCACCGCCGGCTGGGTGCTGAGCGGCGCGTCATCGCAGTGGAAGGGTGCGCGCCCCGGCAAGGTGTTTGAGACCCTGGTGGACGGCCAATATGCCAACCCGGTGATGGTGGTGGACGAGATTGACAAAGCCCGAGGTGAACATGCTTACGACCCGCTTGGCGCGCTGTACAGCCTGCTGGAGCACGACACTGCCGGTGCTTTTGTGGATGAATTTGCCGAGGTGGCAGTGGACGCCAGCCAATTGATCTGGGTGGCCACCGCCAATGATGAGCGCGCCATTCCCGAGCCCATCCTGAACCGGGTCAATGTGTACCAGGTGCAGATGCCTGACTTTGACGCGGCACGCGCCATTGCCCGCCGCTTGTACAGCAGCATCCGCAGCCAGCACGACTGGGGCCGGCGCTTTGCGCAAGACCCCGGCAACGATGTGTTGGACCGCCTGGCCGAGATGGCCCCGCGCGAGATGCGCCGCGCCTGGATGACCGGCTTTGGCAACGCCAGGCTGGACGGCCGGGACCAGGTGGAGCCGGCGGACCTGCCGCAGGCCAATGCGGGCAAGCGTGGGCCGCTGGGCTTCATGAACTGAGGCCGGGACGCGCGGCTGCGCGGCCGGCGGCGGCAGCGCCCGGCCTATGATCTTTGGCATGGCCTCTACACCCGCGCTGCCCACTGACGCCCCGCCTGATTCACCTTTGCCGCAAGACCCCAGCCCACCGCTGGTGGTGGCCTTGTCATCCCGTGCGCTGTTTGATTTCGAGGCCGAAAACCAGGTCTTCGAGGCCGGGGATGACCATGCCTACATGCAGCTGCAACTGCAGCGGCTGGACCAGCCGGCGCCACCCGGCGTGGCGTTTTCACTGGTAAAAAAGCTGCTGGCCTTCAACCACGGCGCGGCCAGCGGTGCAGCGCCGCAAGTCGAGGTGGTGATGCTGTCGCGCAATGACCCGGCGTCCGGCCTGCGGGTGTTCCGCTCTTGCCAACATTACGGCCTGGCGGTGGAGCGGGGTGTGTTCACCCGCGGTGCGCCGCCCTGGCGCTATCTGCAGCCGCTGGGTGCGCAGTTGTTTTTGTCGGTGCATGCCGCCGATGTGCGGGCCGCACTGGACGCCGGTGTACCGGCAGCCCGGGTGGCGCCGCAATCACCGCAGGCGTCCAGCGCCCATCCGTATGAGCTGCGCATTGCGTTTGACGGCGACGCCGTGCTGTTCAGTGACGAGGCCGAGCGCATCTACCAGCAAGCCGGGCTGCAGGCGTTTCAAGCGCATGAGCTGGCACGTGCCGGCACCCCACTGGCCGCCGGACCGCTGAAACCGCTGCTGCTGGCGCTGCGCCGGCTGCAGGCGGCCAGCCGGGCCTCGGGCATGCACCTGCGCACCGCCTTGGTGACGGCACGCAGCGCCCCGGCCCATGAGCGCGCCATCCGCACCTTGATGGATTGGGATATTGAAGTGGATGAAGCCATGTTTTTGGGCGGCCTGCCCAAAGGTGCGTTTCTGCGCGAATTTGAACCCGATTTCTTTTTTGACGACCACCCGCGCCACATTGCCAACGCAGCCCAGCATGTGCCGGCCGGGCATGTGACGCACGGCGCGTTGAATCCGCCGGCGGCCTGACTTGCGCTGAACTGAAAAAATCAACACTGGATTCATGGGGGGCCAGGTGGCTGGGCTGCGTGAAGCACGTCACGCGGTATTCATCTTGCGTCGCTATCGTGCAACATGGCCAGACACGGCAAGGCTTGGTTTGCTGTCTTCATCCCGCCGCAGCGCCGCCTGTCCGCGCTGCGTTTTTGATTTCACCGTTGATTTCACAAACCGATTGAACAGACACGCTGATGACTGCTTTCATGACCAACATCCACCCACGCCACCTCACCCCACGCCGCCTGCTGGCCGCGCTGGTGTCTTGCCTGCCGCTGGTTGGCGTCGGCCTGGCCGCACCGGCCGGTGCGGCCGTGATGATCAGCCAGGTTTACGGCGGTGGTGGCAACGCCAACGCGCCCTACCTGAATGACTTTGTCGAGTTGCACAACAGCGGCGCGGCCGCCGTCAGCTTGGCGGGCTGGTCGGTGCAGTACAGCTCGGCCACAGGCACATCGTGGGGCACGCAAAAGATCAGCCTCACCGGGTCCATCCCGGCTGGTGGTTATTACCTGGTGCAGTTTGGCAGCGGTGGCAGCGTGGGCGCGGCCTTGCCGGCAGCCAACGCCAGTGGCACTTTCAACATGAGTGCTGCCGCCGGCAAGCTGGCGCTGGTCAACAGCAGCACCTCGCTACCTGCCCTCACCTGCCCGTCCACCGAAACCAGCATCGTGGACCTGGTGGGCTTTGGCACCACCGCCAACTGCTTTGAGGGCGCCAGCGCCCCAGCGCCATCCGCCACCCTGGCCATCGTGCGGGCCAGCCTGGGCAGCAGTTGCCTGGACAGCGGCAACAACAGCACTGATTTCAGCACCGCCGCACCCGCACCACGCAACAGCGCGGCGGCAGCCCAGCCGTGTGGCGGCGTGGTGGTGGTGGTCACCCCGGTGGCCGCCGCCATCTACAGCATTCAGGGCAGTGGCAGCAGCAGCCCATTGGCCGGCCAGGTGGTGATCACCAGCGGTGTGGTGACCAAGGTCAACAACAATGGCTTCTTCATGCAAGACCTGACGGGCGACGGCAACCCGGCCACGTCGGACGGCATTTTTGTCTTCACCGGCAGCACCGTCGTCCCGGCGGCGGTGGTGGGCAACCTGGTGCAAGTCACCGGCACGGTGGCTGAATTCAACGTGGGCACCAGTGCCGACACCGCTGCCCATCCTGTCACCGAGCTGACCAACGTCAGCACCGTCACCCAGTCCGGCAGCGGCTACACCATCACCCCCACCGTGGTGGCACTGCCCGAGGCGGTGAATGACGATCTGGAGCGTTACGAGGGCATGCTGGTCACCCTGACCGGGCCCTTCACCGTCAACCAGAACTTCTTTCAGGGCCGCTACGGCCAGCTCACGCTGGCGGTGGGTGGGCGCATGGAAACCCCCAGCAACCGCCACCGCCCAGGCAGCCCACAGGCGCTGGCGCTGGCCGATGAAAACGCCCGCCGCCGCATCCTGCTGGACGATGGCAGCAGCCTGCAAAACCCCAACCCCATCCCCTACCTGGGTGCCAACGGCCTGCCGCGGGCGGGGGATGTCACCGGGTCCATCACCGGTGTGCTGGACTACGGCCTGGCCACCAACAGCGCGGCCGGTGCGGGCGATTACAAGATCCACCCCACCACTGCTGTCAGCTTCAGCGTGGGCAATGCGCGCACCGCAGCACCCGACGCGGTGGGCGGCAACCTCAAGGTGGCCAGCTTCAATGTGTTGAACTACTTCACCGCTTACGTTGACGGCGGTGGCACGGCAGTGGGCTGCAGCTTGGGCAACAGCACCAGCACCAGCAACTGCCGGGGCGCCAACAACGCGGCCGAGTTTGCGCGCCAGCAGACCAAGATCGTCGAGGCCATGGCCGCCATCAATGCCGATGTGCTGGGTTTGATGGAGATCCAGAACAACGGCAATGTGGCGGCGCAAAACCTGGTGGATGCACTCAACCAACGGGTGGGTGCGGGCACTTACGTGACCACCACCCTGCCGGCCGATACCGGCACCGACGCCATCCGCGTGGCCATGATCTACAAGCCCGCCAGGCTGGCGCCTGTGGGCGCAGCGGTGAGCGACAACGACGCCGTCAACAACCGCCCGACGCTGGCCCAGACCTTTACGCTGGCCAACGGTCAGCGCTTCAGCCTGCTGGTCAACCACCTCAAGAGCAAAGGCAGTTGCCCGGCGGTGGGCGCGGCCGACTACGCCGGCAACTTTGACGCTGGTGATGGCCAGGGCTGCTGGAACCTGCTGCGCACCCAGCAGGCGCAGCGCCTGCGCACCTTTGTGGCCCAACGCCAGGCCGCAGCGGGCAGCAACGATGTGCTGCTGATCGGCGACTTCAACGCCTACGGCCAGGAAGACCCGATTTATGCGTTGACCAGCAACGGCTATGTTGACCAGGTGGGCCGCTTCAGCAACTTTGGCTACTCCTACGTGTTTGACGGCGCTGCCGGCCGGCTGGACCACGCCATCAGCAGCGGCACGCTATCGGCCCGCATCAACCGGGTGGTGCATTGGCACATCAATGCCGATGAAGCGGCCATTGCCGACTACAACACCGAGTTCAAGGCGCCCGCCAGCACCTGCGGCCTGGGCAGCACCAGCGCCTGCCCGCTGGACCCGTACAGCGCTACGCCCTACCGCTCATCCGACCATGACCCGGTGGTGGTGGGGTTGAACTTCTTTGACAGCGTCATCACTGCCGCCACCGGCAGCAGCGTGGTCACCGGCACCGCCGGCGACGACATGATCATCAGCGGCGCCGGCCGGCGCAGCCTGACCGGTGGTGCGGGGCGCGACATGTTTGTGTTCAGCGCCGGCTTTGCCGGTGGCGCCACCATCACCGACTTTGTGCCCGGCACTGACGTGATCTCGCTGCGCGCCGTGCTGCAAGGCTTGGGGCTGACCGCCAGCAACCCGATTGCGCAGGGGTATGTGGGCTGCGCGGCGGCAGGCGCCGACGCGCTGATCAGCATCGACCCCGATGCCGCCGGCCCCGCTGCCGCCCGGCCCATGCTGCTGGTCAAGGGCCTGTCCTGCGCCGCGTTGCTGCGCAACAGCAACTTTGTCTTCTGATGACCACGAGCACCGCCGTCATGACCCCCTCCAAACGCCCACTGCCCCGTCTCAAACCCCTGCTTGCCGCCCTGCTGGCCTGTGCCGGCGTGCAGGCGCAAGCCGTCGACTTCAGCTTTGCCGGCATCACCGACTCGGGCAGTCTGGTCGGCACCGCCTTCAGCGGCAGCTTTTCGTATGCCGAGCCTGCGCCCGGCTTTGACGGCAGCGCCGACCTCAGCGCTTTCAGCCTCAGCTTTGCGGGCCAGGCCTACACGCTGGCCGGGGCTGACCTGGGCACCACGCCGCTGGCCTGGTTTGCCGCCGGCAGCTTCATCGGCATCGACTACCAGGACAGCAGCGCGGCCGACCCGGCGCTGCGGCCGCTGGTCAGCCTGGTGGCGGGTTTCAGCCAGTTCAGCGAGGCCGCGCTGGCCTACAGCACCAGTACTGCGGGTGTGCAGGGCTTTGGCAGTTACAGCATCAGCGCCGTACCGGAGCCCGCCAGCTGGGCGCTGTTGCTGGCCGGCGCGGCGGGCATCAGCGCCGTGGCCAGGCGCCGCGCCTGAGGCCGGGCCTGACACCGAGGCGGCCGGCGCCAAACCGGCCGCTCAAGCCACCTGGTAGGTGCGCAAACCCGCCAGGTCCAGCACCCGCACACCACCGTACTCCACCCGGATCAGCGCGGCCGCCTGCAGCGCGGTCAGCGCCTCGTTGACGCGCTGGCGCGACAGGCCGACCAGCCAGGCCAGCTCTTGCTGGGTGATGCGCAACACCTGGCCCACGCCTGGGTACAGCACCGGGTGGAACAGCGCAGCCAAGCTGCGTGCCACCCGCGCATCGGGCTGGTTGTTGCGGTCAATCTCGCGTGCCGCGATGAACTGGCCCAGGCGCTCATTCAGCTGGGTCATCACAAAGCGGTTGAACGGAATGCTGTGGTCCAGCAGACGCCAGAACATGGCAATCGGCAAGCCCGCCACTGTGCTTTTGCGCAGCGCCTCGATGTTGTAGCGGTAGACCTCACGCTTGAGCAGCGTGCCCTCGCCAAACCAGGCGCCGGGCGGGATGCCGGTGTAGGTGATCTGCTGGCCGTCAGCGCGCACATTGCTCATCTTCAACAGCCCGTCCACCACGCCAAACCAGAAATTGGACGGCGCGCCGGTGCGGCAGATGCGGTCACCCGGCTCGGCACTGCCCACCTGCAGCGTGGCCACGGCGTCACGCCGGTGGTCGGCCGCTAGCACCGCCAGCCAGGGAATGTTGGCCAACTCGGTTTCGGTGGGGCCGCGGGCGCGCTGGCGCAGGCTGGTGGTGGATGGGTTGGCGGTCGGGTTGGCGGTCGGGTTGGCGGTCATGCGGTGGCGGTCATGCGGTGTTTGTCCGGCGCTCAGCGTTGTCCTGCCCGTGCGCAAGACTGCGGGAATGTCCGCTCAGGTCAAGCCCGTAAATTGTCGTCCGACCGACAACATGGCGTCAAACCCATGCCTAGCATGCGCCCCTAATCACTGCAGTGGGCTGTGTCTGGCCGATCAGTGCGCAAGGAGCTTGCCGGTGTTAACCACCTTTCCCCGCCTGTTGCTGGACCATGCCCAACAACGGCCCACTGCGGCTGCGCTGCGCGAGAAGGAATACGGCATCTGGCAGACCACCAGCTGGGCCGCGCTGGCCACGCTGGTGCGCCACCTGGCCTGCGGCTTGGCGGCGGCCGGCCTGCAGCGGGGCCAGCATGTGGTGGTGGTGGGCGACAACCGGCCGCGCCTGTACGCCAGCATGCTGGCCGCGCAAGCCCTGGGCGCGGTGCCCATCCCGCTGTACCAGGACGCCGCCAGCACCGAGTTTGTCTTCCCCATCCAAAACGCCGACGTGGAGTTTGCGGTGGTGGAAAACCAGGAGCAGGTGGACAAGCTGCTGGAGATACGGCCGTTATGCCCAGGCCTGGCCCGCATCTGGTTTGACGACCCGCGTGGCCTGCGCAAATACAACGAGCCCGGCCTGCAATCGCTGGACGCACTGATCGAAGCCGGTGCAGCGCGCAACGCCCGTGACGCTGCTTTTTTTGATGCCCAAGTGGCCATCGCCCAGCCGCAGGATGTGGCGGCCATGTTCTTCACCAGCGGCACCACCGGCAACCCGAAAGGCGTGGTGCATACCCACCTCAGCTTGCTGGATCGGGCCAAAGCCGGGGCCGACTTTGACAAACTCACCAACCAGGAAGAAGTGCTGGCCTACATGCCGCCGGCCTGGATAGGCCAGAACATCTTCAGCTATGCGCAGTGGCTGGCCTGCGGCTATATCGTCAACTGCCCTGAATCGGCGGCCACCATCACCATCGATCTGAAAGAAGTGGGCCCGACCTACTACTTTGCACCGCCGCGTATTTTTGAAGGCCTGCTGACCACGGTGATGATCCGCATGGAGGACGCCTCAGCCCTCAAGCGCAAGCTGTTCCATGCCTGCATGGCGGTGGCGCGGCGGGTGGGGCCGGCCATTCTTGACGGCAAGCCGGTGTCGATGATCGACCGCGTCAAATGGGCGTTAGGCGACCTGGCCATCTACGGCCCGCTGCGCAACAGTTTGGGGCTCAGTCGGGTGCGGGTGGCTTACACCGCCGGTGAGGCTATTGGGCCGGATCTGTTCAGCTTTTACCGGTCCATCGGCATCAACCTGAAGCAGTTATACGGGTCCACCGAGACTGCCGTGTTTGTGTGTTTGCAGCCCGACCACGAGGCCTGGTCTGACACCGTGGGTGTGCCGATTGCAGGGGTTGAAATCCGTCTGGGCGCCACCGGCGAGATCCAGGTCAAAAGCCCCGGCCTGCTGAAGGCTTACTACAAAAACCCCACCGCCACCGCCGAGGTGTTGATGGCCGACGGCTGGTACCACACCGGAGACGCCGGCTTTATTGACAGCCATGGCCACCTGAAGATCATTGACCGTCACAAAGACGTGGGCCGGCTGGTGGGCGGCCCCAATGACGGCGCCATGTTTGCGCCCAAGTATGTGGAGAACAAGCTCAAGTTTTTCCCTTACATCAAAGAGGCGGTGGCCTTTGGCGACCAGCGCGCCACGGTCTGCGCCTTCATCAACATCGACGTGGAAGCGGTGGGCAACTGGGCCGAGCGGCGCAACCTGGCTTATGCCGGTTACACCGACCTGGCGCAAAAGCCCGAGGTCTACGCACTGATCCAGGATTGCATCGCGAAGGTCAATGCCGACCTGGCGCAGGACACGCTGCTGGCCGGCAGCCAGATCACCCGCTTTCTGGTGCTGCACAAAGAGTTGGACGCTGACGACGGCGAGATGACCCGCACCCGCAAGGTCAAGCGTGGCTACATCGTTGAGAAATACCGGGTGCTGGTGGACGCGCTGTATGGCGGCAAGCACGCGCAGTTCATTGAAACGGCAGTCAAGTTTGAGGACGGGCGCAGTGGCAGCGTGTCAGCCACGCTGAAGATTGTGGATGCCAAGATCTTTCCGGCCTTGCAGAGGGCGGCCTGACATGGTGACCACAAACCTGGCAGCCAATGTGAGCGGCATGCAAGACAGCATGCAAGACGGCAAACCCGCCGGTGAGGTCATCCTCGATGTCAAGAACATCTCTTTGAGTTTTGGCGGCGTCAAGGCGCTGACCGACATCAGCTTCAATGTGCGCGAGCATGAGATACGCGCCATCATCGGCCCCAACGGTGCCGGCAAAAGCAGCATGCTGAACTGCATCAACGGCGTTTACACACCGCAGCAAGGCAGCATCACCTTCCGGGGGCAGACCTTCGGCCACATGAGTTCACGCCAGGTGGCCGAGATGGGCGTGGCGCGCACCTTTCAGAACCTGGCGCTGTTCAAGGGCATGAATGTGATTGACAACATCATGTCCGGCCGCAACCTCAAGATGAAGAGCAACCTGTTTTGGCAGGCAGTGCGCAACCCATTCGGCATTGGCCCGGCCGCGCGTGAGGAAGACGAGCACCGCGAGTTTGTCGAGCACCTCATCGACTTTCTTGAAATCCAGGCCTTCCGCAAAACCCCCGTGGGCCGCCTGCCCTACGGCTTGCAAAAGCGGGTGGACCTGGGGCGCGCGCTGGCCATGGAGCCCAGCGTGCTGCTGCTGGACGAGCCCATGGCCGGCATGAATGTGGAAGAGAAGCAGGACATGTGCCGCTTTGTGTTGGACGTGAACGGTGAATTTGCCACCACCATCGTGCTGATCGAGCACGACATGGGCGTGGTGATGGACATCAGTGACCGGGTGGTGGTGCTGGACTACGGCAAGAAGATCGGCGACGGCACACCGGATGAGGTGCGCAACAACGCCGACGTGATCAGCGCGTACCTCGGCACCTCACACTGACCGGGGCCGGAGACCACGATGGGATTTTTTCTGGAAACACTGTTCGGCGGCCTGATGGCGGGCATGCTGTATTCGCTGATCGCGCTCGGCTTTGTGCTGATCTACAAAGCGTCAGGTGTCTTCAATTTTGCCCAGGGCGCCATGGTGTTGTTCGCCGCACTGGCGATGGCGCGTTTTGCTGAGTGGGGGCCCAAATACCTGGGCTTTTCCAACCACCTTTTGGCCATTGCCCTGGCCTTTGTTGGCGCCATGTTGGTGATGGTGGTGGTGGCTTGGCTGATTGAGCGCCTGGTGCTGGGCAAGCTGGTCAATCAAGAAGGCATCACTCTGTTGATGGCCACGCTGGGCATCAGTTATTTCATGGACGGCTTTGGCCAGACCCTGTTTGGCAGCGACATCTACAAGATCGACATCGGCATGCCCAAAGACCCGATCTTCTTGTTCGACAAGGTGTTTGAAGGTGGCGTGCTGGTCAACAAAGAAGACTTGTACGCCGCGCTGATTGCTGCTGCGCTGGTGGCAGCACTCAGCCTGTTCTTTCAGAAAACCGCCACCGGCCGGGCGCTGCGCGCGGTGGCCGATGACCACCAGGCCGCACAGTCCATCGGCATCCCGCTGCGCCGCATCTGGGTGATCGTCTGGAGCGTGGCGGGCTTTGCCGCGCTGGTGGCAGGCATGATCTGGGGCAGCAAGCTGGGGGTGCAGTTCTCGCTGTCACAGGTGGCGCTCAAGGCACTGCCGGTGGTCATCCTGGGCGGCCTGACCAGCGTGCCCGGCGCCATCATCGGCGGCCTGATCATCGGCGTGGGCGAGAAGCTGAGTGAGGTCTACATCGGCCCAATGCTGGGCGGGGGCATCGAGATCTGGTTTGCCTACGTGCTGGCATTGTTCGTTTTGCTCGTCAGGCCACAGGGCTTGTTTGGCGAAAAAATCATTGACCGCGTTTGAGCCCAAAAGGACAACACGATGCTCTACCGCGAGAACGGCCAGTTCAAGACCAGCTACAAGGCTGATCAGCAGATCTTCCCCATCCTGCAAGACCGGGTGTTGATCCTGGCGCTGGTGGCTCTGGCGTTTGTGGCCGTGCCTTTCATGGCCAGCGAGTATGTGTTCCGCGCTGTGCTCACACCCTTTTTGATTCTGTCGCTGGCGGCATTGGGCTTGAACGTGCTGGTCGGCTACTGCGGCCAAATCTCATTGGGCACCGGTGCATTCATGGCCATCGGCGCTTACGGCGCTTACAACTTTTTTGTGCGCGTCCCCGGCATGCCGCTGATTGCGGCGCTGTTGTTGGGTGGTGCTTGTTCTACCGTGGTGGGCGTGCTGTTTGGCATGCCCAGCCTGCGCATCAAAGGCCTGTACCTGGCGGTGGCCACGCTGGCGGCGCAGTTTTTTACCGACTGGGCGTTTCTGCGCATCAAGTGGTTCACGAATGATTCGTCATCGGGCTCGGTCAGCGTGGCAGAGCTCAATGTTCTGGGCCTGCCCATTGAGACACCGGTGCAGAAGTATTTGTTCTGCCTGAGTTTTTTGTGCCTCATTGCACTGATGACCAAGAATTTGGTCCGCAGCAGCATTGGCCGTGAATGGATGGCCATTCGGGACATGGACGTGGCCGCCGCCGTCATCGGCATCCGCCCGGTCTACGCCAAACTCACCGCGTTTGCCGTCAGCAGTTTCATCGTGGGTGTGGCGGGTGGGTTGTGGGGCTTTGTCCACCTGGGTTCTTGGGAGCCGGCGGCGTTCTCGGTCGACCGCTCGTTCCAGCTTTTGTTCATGGTCATCATTGGCGGGCTGGGTTCCATTGCTGGCAGCTTTTTTGGCGCGGCGTTCATCGTGCTGTTGCCCATCCTGCTGGACGCGCTGCCGTCCTACTTCGGCATCCCCATCGACACCGCGCTGGCCTCGCACCTGACTTTCATGATCTTCGGTGCGCTGATCGTGTTTTTCTTGATCGTTGAGCCGCACGGCATTGCCCGGCTGTGGGCTACCGGGCGCGAAAAGCTGCGCCTGTGGCCTTTCCCGCATTGATTTCACCGAAGCACCGTCCCGTGCTTTTTCATCCCTGGAGACAACCATGACCTTCAAATCCGTCACCCTCAGCGCTGCCATCCTGGCCGCCGGCTTCAGCGCCTTGCTGCCCGGCGCCGCAGTGGCGCAGGCCAAAGAGCAGTTCTTCCCGCTGCTGGTCTACCGCACCGGGCCTTACGCGCCCAACGGCACACCCTGGGCCAACGGCAAGCAGGACTACATCAAGCTGATCAACGCCCGTGATGGCGGCATCAATGGCGTCAAGATCACGTTTGAAGAATGCGAAACCGGCTACGCCACCGACAAAGGTGTGGAGTGTTACGAGCGCCTGAAGGGCAAGGCTGCCACGCTGTTTGACCCGCAGGCCACCGGCATCACGTTTGCGCTGACCGACAAGGTGCCCAATGACAAGATTCCGCTCATCACCATGGGCTACGGCTTGGCTGCCAGCCAGGATGGTGGGGTGTTCAAGTGGAACTTCCCGCTGATGGGCAGCTACTGGACGGCGGCCGACATCCTGATCCAGCACCTGGGCAAAAAAGAAGGCGGGCTGGACAAATTGAAGGGCAAGAAGATCGCGCTGGTCTACCACGACAGCCCGTTTGGCAAAGAGCCGATGCCGCTGCTGGACGAGCGCAGCAAGACCCACGGGTTTGAGTTGGTCAAGATCCCGGTCACTGCGCCGGGCGTAGAGCAAAAATCTGCCTGGTTGCAAGTGCGCCAACAAAAGCCTGACTTTGTGCTGCTGTGGGGCTGGGGCGTGATGAACAGCACCGCGCTGAAAGAAGCGCAGGCCACCGGCTACCCACGCGACAAGATGTACGGCGTGTGGTGGGCCGGTGCCGAGCCCGATGTCAAAGACGTGGGTGAAGGCGCCAAGGGCTACAACGCGCTGGCGCTCAACACCTCGGGCCAAAGCCCCAAGGTGATCCAGGACATCCTGAAACTGGTGCATGACAAAGGCCAGGGCACCGGGCCCAAAGACGAAGTGGGTAGCGTGCTGTACACCCGCGGCGTGATCATCCAGGCCATGGCGATTGAGGCCGTGCGCCGCGCCCAAGAGCGCTTTGGCAAAGGCAAGGTCATGACCGGCGAGCAGGTGCGCTGGGGCCTGGAGAACTTGTCGCTGGACGACAAGAAGCTGGCCACGCTGGGCCTGACCGGCGTGATCCGGCCGGTCAGCACGTCCTGCCTGGACCACATGGGCTCCACCTGGGCCCGGGTGCAGACCTGGGACGGCAGCAAGTGGGGTTTCAGCTCCGACTGGTACCAGGCGGATGACGCGATCTTGAAGCCCATGGTCAAGGCCGCCGCTGACAAATACGCCGGCGACAAAAAGCTGACGCGCCGCACGCCCGCCGACTGCCAGTCCTGACCCACCCCGAGCTTGTCCATGAGCACAGCGCCCCTCCTCAACGTCAACGGCATTGAGGTCATCTACAACCACGTGATCCTGGTGCTCAAAGGCGTGTCACTGCATGTGCCCGAGGGCAAGGTGGTGGCACTGCTGGGTGGCAACGGCGCCGGCAAGACCACCACGCTGCGGGCCGTCAGCAACCTGCTGGCGGGTGAGCGTGGTGCGGTGACCAAAGGCAGCATTGAGCTGCGTGGCGAGCGCATCGAGCGCTTGAGCCCGGCGCAGATGGTGGACCGCGGTGTGATCCAGGTGATGGAAGGCCGGCACTGTTTTGCCCACCTCACGATTGAAGACAATCTGATGACCGGTGCCTACACCCGGCAAGACGGCAAGGGTGCGGTGGCGGCCACGCTGGACAAGGTCTACACCTATTTTCCGCGCCTGAAAACCCGCCGCACCAGCCAGGCGGCCTACACCTCGGGTGGTGAGCAGCAGATGTGCGCCATTGGCCGCGCGCTGATGGCCAACCCCAAGATGGTGTTGCTGGACGAGCCCAGCATGGGCCTGGCGCCGCAGATCGTGGAGGAGGTGTTTGAGATCGTCAAAGACCTCAACACCAAAGAACAGGTCACTTTTTTGCTGGCCGAGCAAAACACCAACATCGCGCTGCGGTATGCCGACCACGGCTACATCCTGGAAAACGGCCGCATCGTGATGGAAGGTGTGGCGAGCGATTTGCGAGAGAACGAAGACGTGAAGGAGTTTTACCTTGGCATGGGCGGCGCGTCTGACGGCAACCCGCGCAAGAGCTTCAAGGATGTCAAAAGCTACAAACGCCGCAAGCGGTGGCTGGCGTAAGGCACTGGTTCACCATGGTCGACGACTTCAGTTTTGCGCCCCCACCCTTCAAGCCTGACGAGGCGCTGCAAACCCTCAAACGCGATCTGCGCGCACTGGGCCTGACGGAGCGCGAAGGCCTGTTTGAGCGCCGCGGCCGCCTGATCGCCCGTGCGGCGCTGAACGGTGCAGTGATCAAAGCCGCACGGGTCAAACGCCCGGTCCGCAGCAGCCCAGCGTGGCTGGACAAGGTGCTGCGCAGCAGCGCCGATATGCGCGACTTTGTGGTTGACCTGAAAAAGCAATTGGCGCAGTGGAGCGACAGTGATGACTGACTTTTACGACGCGCTGGAACAGCGTGACCCAGCCCAGCGTGAGGCCGCGCTGCTGGCCGCCTTGCCTGGCCACATCGCCCAAGCCCAGCGCGCCACCAGCGCCTTTGCTGCTTCACTGGCCGGGGTGCTTGCTGCCAGCATCACCAGCCGCACTGCGCTGGCCCACTTGCCGGTGATCCGCAAACATGAATTGCTGGAGCGGCAAAAAGCGCTGCGGGCGGACCGGTCGCAGCACGAGCCCTTTGGCGGCTTCTCGGCCATTGGCTGGCACGGCCTGCGGGCCGGCAGCGGCGCCCGCCGCGTGTTCCAGTCGCCGGGCCCGATCTATGAACCCGAGGGCCACGGCAATGACTACTGGCGCATGGCGCGCGCCATCTTCGCGGCGGGCTTCCGCGCCGGTGACCTAGCGCACTGCAGCTTCAGCTACCACCTCACCCCTGCCGGGGCCATGATGGAAAGCGGCGCCCAGGCGGTGGGCTGCACCACCTTTGCCGGTGGCATTGGCAATACCGAATTGCAACTGCAGGCGGTGGCCGACTTGCGGCCACAGGGCTACATCGGCACACCCAGCTTCTTGAAGATCCTGGTTGAAAAAGCCGCCGAAACCGGCACCAACATCAGCAGCATGCAGAAGGCCATGGTGGGTGGTGAGGCCTTTCCACCCAGCTTGCGCGATTGGCTGGACCTGCGTGGTGTCGCCACCTACCAAAGTTATGCCACCGCTGACGCCGGCCTGATCGCCTATGAGACCAGCGCCCGCCAAGGCCTGGTGTTGGACGAAGGAGTCATCCTGGAGATCGTGCGCCCCGGCACCGGTGATGTGCTGGCCGACGGTGAAGTGGGCGAGGTGGTGGTCACGGTGTTGAACCCCGACTACCCACTGGTGCGTTTTGGCACCGGTGACCTGTCGGCCATCCTGCCCGGGCCCTGCCCTACTGGCCGCAGCAACCGCCGAATCAAAGGCTGGCTGGGCCGGGCCGACCAAACCACCAAAGTACGCGGCATGTTTGTCCATCCCAGCCAGGTGGCCGAGGTGCTGCGCCGCCACCCCGAAGCCTTGCGAGGCCGGCTGGTGATCGAAGGCGAGATGGCCAATGACCGCATGACCTTCCAGGTTGAGGTTGCCGGCGGGCCTGCGCCAGCCAGCGACGGCCTGGCCAGCGCATTGGCCCACAGCATCCGCGATGTCACCAAGCTGCGCGGCAATGTGCTGCTGCTGGCGCCAGGCAGCTTGCCCAATGACGGCAAGGTGATTGACGACGCCCGCAGCTATGCCTGAGGCATCACGTTGGCAGTGCGACAAGCATTGGCAAACCCTGGCAAACCCTGGCAAACCCTCGCAAACGCGCGGGTAAGTGTTTCCCGTCACGGACCGGCGGCGCTGCCACCCCTAGCATTCGGGGTTGCGCTGCAACCTTAGTTTGAGGAATCCATGATGAAGCATCTGTTTACCGCCGTTGTGTTGTTGGGCGCCGCAGGCGCCGCTCTGGCCGAGTACCCGGACAAACCCATCACCGTGGTGGTGCCGTTTGCCGCCGGTGGCCCCACCGACAAAGTGGCCCGTGACCTGGCCGACGTGTTGCGCAAGCAACTGGGCCAGACCATCGTGATTGAAAACGTGGGCGGCGCTGGTGGCACGCTGGGTGCGGCCAAGGTGGCCAAGTCATCGCCCGATGGTTACACCGTGCTGCTGCACCACATCGGCATGGCCACCTCACCGGCGCTCTACCGCAAGCTGCCTTACGACACCCTGGGTGACTTTGAATACCTCGGCATGATCAATGAGGTGCCGATGACGCTGATCGGCCGCAGCACCCTGCCCGCCAGTAACTTTGCCGAGCTGCGCAAATGGATTGACGCCAACAAAGGCAAGATCAACCTGGCCAATGCCGGGCTGGGCGCTGCATCCCACCTGTGCGGCCTGCTGTTCCAGCAAAGCGTGGCGGTGGACATGACCACCGTGCCCTACAAAGGCACCGCCCCGGCCATGACCGACCTGCTGGGCGGCCAGGTGGACCTGATGTGTGACCAGACCACCAACACCACCCAGCAGATTGAAAGCGGCAAGGTCAAGGCGTTTGGCGTCACCACGCCCAAGCGGCTGACAACACCCGCGCTGGCCAAACTGCCCACGCTGGACGAGTCTGGCCTGAAGGGCTTCAACGTGGCCATCTGGCACGGCATGTACGCCCCCAAAGGCACACCCAAAGCGGTGGTCGACAAGCTCAACACCGCCTTGCGTGCAGCGCTGAAAGACGCCGATTTCATCAAGCGTGAAGAAGCGATGGGTGCGGTGGTGGTCACCGACACGCGGCTGGGCGGGCCTGAGCACA
Organism: Betaproteobacteria bacterium; assembly: GCA_043759535.1. Classification (GTDB taxonomy): domain Bacteria; phylum Pseudomonadota; class Gammaproteobacteria; order Burkholderiales; family Burkholderiaceae_C; genus Pseudaquabacterium. Next base: position 20,770 of record JAYVLI010000238.1, read on the forward strand.
GGAAGTTTGTTGAGGCCGAAATCAACAAATGGGGCCCAGCCATCAAGGCCGCAGGCCAGTACGCCGACTGAGGCGGTACCTGCGGCCGCTTGCCGCCGTCGGCCTTGGTGCAGCCGGGCGGCTCAGGCCGACAAGGTGACCCGCACAAACTTGCGCTTGCCAACTTGCACTACCAGCGTGCCGGCGGCCAGCTTCAAGGCTTTGTCGCTGATCACTACACCGTCAATGCGCACCCCGCCCTGCTCAATCATGCGCAAGGCTTCGCTGGTGGATGGCACCAGTCCGGCTTGCTTGAGCAGCGCACCAATGGCCAACGGCGCCCCGGCCAGCGTGACCGCAGGGATCTCCTCCGGAATGCCGCCCCGCGCGCGGTTGGCAAAGTCGGCCTCGGCTGTATCGGCCGCCGCCGCATTGTGAAAGCGGGTGACCAACTCACGCGCCAACAACACCTTGGCGTTCTTTGGGTTGTCACCGCCGGCGATTGCACGCTGTAGCGCAGCCACCTCGGCATCACTGCGGAAGCTCAGCAGCGCAAACCAGCGCCACATCAGCGTGTCGCTGATCGACAGCACCTTGGCAAACATGCTGTTGGGCGCCTCAGTGATGGCGACGGTGTTGCCCTTGCTCTTGGACATCTTGTCAACGCCGTCCAAGCCCTCCAGCAGCGGCATGGTCAAGATGCACTGGGGCTCCTGGCCGTATTCCTGCTGCAGGTGGCGGCCCATCAAGAGGTTGAATTTTTGGTCGGTACCGCCCAGCTCCAGATCACTCTTGAGCGCCACCGAGTCATACCCCTGCATCAGCGGGTACAAAAACTCATGCACCGAGATGGGCGTACCAGCGTGGAAGCGGTCATGGAAATCGTTGCGCTCCATCATGCGCGCCACCGTGTAGCGGGCGGCCAGCTCGATCAAACCACGCGCGCCCAGCGGGTCACTCCACTCGCTGTTGTGGCGGATCTCGGTGCGCGCCGGGTCCAGCACCAGACTGGCCTGCTGGTAGTAGGTCTTGGCATTGGCCTCAATCTGCTCCCGCGTCAGCGGCGGCCGGGTGCTGTTGCGGCCAGACGGGTCACCAATCATCGAGGTGAAGTCGCCGATGAGAAAAATCACCTGATGCCCCAAGTCTTGCAACTGGCGCATCTTGTTCAACACCACGGTGTGGCCGATATGAATGTCAGGTGCCGTCGGGTCCAGGCCCAGCTTGATGCGCAGGGGCTGGCCAGTGGCCTCAGCACGCGCCAGTTTGCGCAGCCAGTCGGCCTCCGGCAACAATTCATCACAGTGGCGACGTGAAACAGCCATGGCCGCCAAAACGCGATCCGTGATTGGAAATTGGGGGGCAACGGCAGAAGATTCAGGCAAGGACATGGTGTGCAGAGCGTGGGCTTCTTCCCGGATTTGGGCAGCGGCACGCTGGGTATACTCGCTGCACTCCGGCGTCAATGTGCGTAACAACGCACAGACATTTCCCGGTGTGAACCGGCGATTCTAGGGCTGCAGCCGGGCTGTAAACCCCGGTGCCGCCAGGCTCAATCGATAGGCCAGCACCAGCGCGTTGTGCCGCTGCGCCGGGCGACATCAACACCCTCCATACTCCCGTCAAGCGGGATCCACGTGATCGATGTTTGGCCAACCTGGATTGACGCTTTGACGCTGTTGCCCTTTTTTGCCAAACAAACGCTGACGGCTTTGCAAGCAGCCGCCGTGCGGCATCCGCGCCGGGTCGCCGCTGCCGTTTTGGGTGTGCTGGGTACTTTTGCAGTCGCGGCATTTGGCATTGCGCCTTTGGCACCCGACGCCGCCAAGCTGCCGCAACGCTTGGTCAGCCAGTCGGTGCAACTGCCTGGTCTTGACCAGCAACTGGAGCAACTGGCCGAACATCCGCTGGAGCTTCACCGCAACGACCTGTCACGCAGCGCTGACACGGTTGACAGCCTGTTTCGCCGCCTGGGCATCAATGACCCGGCCGCCGCAGCCTTCATGCGGCTGGACCGTGACGCCCGCCGCCTGATCGACGGCAGCGCCGGCAAGATGGTGCAAGTGCGCACCGCAGCAGACGGCACCCTGCTGGAACTGATCGCCCGCGTCCCTGCACTGGACTCGGCCCGCAGCACCAGCCATTTCACCCGCCTCACAGTGGCCAGAGCCAATGGTCGCTTCAGCAGCACGCTTGAATCGGCCGCGTTGGCGCCGCAAGTCCGCATTGGCAGCGGAACGGTCAGCACATCGCTGTGGGCCGCCACCGACGACGCCAGGTTGCCTGACGCCATTGCGTCACAGCTGATTGACGTGTTTGCCAATGACATCGACTTTCACCACCAATTGCGCAAAGGCGACAGTTTCAGCGTGGTGTTTGAAACCTTGACCGCCGACGATCAGGCCATCACATGGGGCGACAGCACGGGTCGCATCCTGGCCGCTGAATTCATCAACCGCGGCAAAGCCAGACAGACCGTCTGGTTCCAGGAAGCAGCGCAGGGGCGCGGTGCTTATTTCGGCATGGACGGCCGCAACCGCCGACGGGCGTTTTTGGCCAGCCCGATGGAGTTTTCGCGCATCACGTCCGGTTTTGCGATGCGCATGCATCCCATTCTGCAAAGCTGGCGCGCCCATAACGGCGTGGATTACAGCGCGCCCTTTGGTACACCGGTACGCTCTGTGGGCGATGGTGTTGTTGAAGCCTCCGGATGGCAAAACGGCTACGGCAACGTGGTGCAACTGCTGCACAGCGGCGGCAAGTCCACCGTCTATGCGCACTTGAGCAGCATCGATGTCCGCCCGGGCCAGCGCATTGAGCAAGGCCAGCGCATTGGTGCCGTGGGTGCCACAGGCTGGGCTACTGGGCCGCATCTGCATTTTGAGTTTCGAGTCAACGGCCAGTTTCTAGACCCGCTCAAGGTAGCGCAAGACATCGAGAGTTCGCCCATCAGCGCAACAGCGCGGCCCCGGTTTGAGCGGCTGGCCGCCTTGGCGCAACGGCAGTTGGCTGCGGCTGAAACGCAGACCGGGTTTCGCGGCGACGCCGAATAACACCCGCACGCTGCGTCCTTCGCGCTGTGTCCGCCATATCCGCCGTGTCGTCCTTCAGCAACAAGGGCCAAGACACGCCACAGTTGTTCATCGGCCTGATGTCAGGCACCTCGTTGGACGGCGTGGACGCCGTGTTGGCCGCATCGCCCGACCCAAACAGTGGTCTGCAGGTAATGCACCACTGTCACCAGCCGTTCAGCAGCACGCTGCGTCAAAGCCTTTTGGCCCTTAACACGCATGGTGACGATGAATTGCACCGGGCGTCGCTGGCAGCCAACGCTGTCAGCGACGCCTATGCGCAACTTGTTGGCGACCTGCTGCGCTCTACCGCCTGCAAAGCAGCGGCAGTGCGAGCCATCGGCGCACATGGCCAAACGGTGCGTCATCGCCCGGGTGAGTTTGATGGTCAGGGCTACACCATCCAATTGCTCAACGGCGCATTGCTTGCTGAGCGGACCGGCATCGATGTGGTCTGTGATTTCCGGTCCCGCGACGTGGCCGCAGGCGGGCAAGGCGCGCCGCTGGTGCCCGCCTTCCATGCCGCCGCCTTTGCCGTGCCGGGCCTAGACCGAGCCGTGTTGAACATCGGCGGTATTGCCAATCTCACCCTGTTGGCTGCGGACGGCACAGTTGCTGGATTTGATTGCGGCCCTGGCAATGCATTGCTTGATTTGTGGTGTGATCGCCACCTGCACAAAGCATTCGACGCCGGTGGCGCTTGGGCGGCGTCAGGACAGACTCACACCGCTTTGCTTGATGTGCTGATGCGCGAACCGTTTTTGCTGAAAGCGCCACCCAAAAGCACCGGGCGCGACCTGTTCAATGCCGCATGGCTAGATGCAGTTTTGCGCCAGTTGTCTAGTCAACTGCCAATTGACCCACAACGCGCCGCCGCAGACATTCAAGCCACACTGCTTGAATTCACCGCCAGCGCAGCGGCAGACGCGTTAGTCCGACAAATGCCAACCGCTCAAAGCCTGCTGGTTTGCGGCGGCGGCGTGCTGAATAACCAGCTGATGGCCGTGCTGCAGCGCAAGCTGGCTGGTGTACACATCGAATCCACCGAAACTGAAGGCTTGCCACCGATGCAAGTGGAGGCTGCGGCGTTTGCCTGGCTGGCCAGGGCTTATGTCGAGCAACAGGCCGGTAACTGCGCTACGGTGACGGGGGCGGCCGGGCCAAGACGCCTGGGTGCAATGTACCCAGCGCATTGACAGGCCGGTTGCACGAAATAAAAAAAGCCGCTGTCATTATATTGACAGCGGCTTTTCAATTAATAGCCTGACGATGTCCTACTTTCACACGGGAACCCGCACTATCATTGGCGCAAAGGCGTTTCACTGTCCTGTTCGGGATGGGAAGGAGTGGGACCGCCTCGCTATGGTCATCAGGCATAACTTGTTGTCTGGCTGCATTTTAGGTCAGCCTAGACCAATTCACAGAGTATCGAATCAGATATTTGATTGCGCCATAATTATGGCATAACTGAACGTCAGGAGACGTCAAAATTATAGGGTCAAGCCTCACGGGCAATTAGTATCGGTTAGCTTAACGCATTACTGCGCTTCCACACCCGACCTATCAACGTCCTGGTCTCG
>JAYVLI010000239.1:0-33959 GCA_043759535.1 Betaproteobacteria bacterium
ATGGCACTATATTTCACCCCCAGACCAAAACTCAAGCCTGACAAGGGTTTACGGTAGGCGCGGTGTGGAGATGGGCGGAAAGGTGACAAAGTCGGGCTAGCATCGGCTCAGGCTGCACCGTAGGCGGCCAGGAGCACGCCGCGTGAAACAGCTGTCGGGTCTGGACGCCACCTTTCTGTACCTCGAAACCCCGCAAATGCCCATGCACGTCGGGGCCCTGCATGTGTTTGAGCTGCCGGCTGGCAGCAAGGGTCGCTTCGTCACGGCGTTGCGCAAGCACATGGAGGAGCGTCTGCCCGTGGCCCCGGTGTTGCGGCGCAGGCTGTGGTGGATGCCGCTGAACATGGCCAATCCGGCGTGGGTGGATGCCGTGCCCGACCTGAAGCAGCACATCGTCGAGGTCAAGCTGCCGCCATCGGCCCGGCTCGGTGATGGCATGGCGGCGCTGGAGGCCGAGGTCGCCCGTTTGCACCCGGTGCTGCTCGACCGCGAAAAGCCGCTGTGGAAGTTTCACGTCTTCGAAGGCCTGGCGCCTGCGGCCAACGGCAACAAGCGGGTGGGCCTTTATTCGCAGCTGCACCACGCCGCCGTCGATGGGCAGGCCGCCGTGGCACTGGCCAACGCCATCATGGACCTGTCGCCCGAGCCGCGCAGCATCGACGCCCGGCCCAGCACGCGCACCAAGGTCTTCAAGCTCGACATGACCGAGATGCTGCGCGGCGTGATCGGCTCTCAGGCCCAGAAGGTGGCGGAGATCGTGCGCAACCTGCCGGCCACGGTGGGCACGCTGAAGAATGCAGCGTCACTGGCCGTGGGCAACACGGCACTGCTCGGTGGCGGCAAGAAGGCTGCCCGCAACCTGACCCTGGCGCCGCGCACGGTGCTCAACGCGTCGGTCACGGCCGGCCGCGCCTACGCCACCGTGGCGCTGCCGCTGCCGCAGCTCAAACTGCTGGCGCGGGCGCATGGCGCCACCTTGAACGACATGGTGCTGATGCTGTGCAGCAGCGCGCTGCGGCGCTACCTGTCCAAGCGCAAGCAACTGCCGCGCAAGAGCCTGATTGCAGCGGTGCCCATCTCGCTGCGCGCCAAGGGCGATGCGTCGTCCGACAACCAGGCCTCGATGAGCCTGGTGAGCCTGGGCACCCAGGTCTCCGACCCACGCAAGCGCCTGGCCCACGTGATGGCGGCCACTGCGGCCATGAAGTCCAGCATGGGCAGCATCAAGAGCATCCTGCCCACCGACTTTCCATCGCTCGGCGTGCCCTGGCTGATCGAGGCCGCCACCGCGCTGTATGGCAAGGCCAAGGTGGCCGAGCGCATCCCGCAGGTGGCCAATGTCGTGATTTCCAACGTGCCCGGGCCGCCGGTGCCGCTGTACATGGCCGGCGCCCGCATGTTGAGCAACCACCCCACCAGCATCGTGGTGCACGGCCTGGCGCTGAACATCACCGTGCAAAGCTACAACCAGCAGCTGGACTTCGGACTCATGGCCGACGCCGCGGCCATGCCCGATGTGCGCGAACTGGCCGAGGCGATCCGCATCGCTTTCGACGACGTCATGGCGCTGCCGCTGCCCGGCGAGACCGAGTCCGACGAAGCGTTGCCGCCCGGTCCGCTGCAGCGCACGGCCCAGAGCCTGACGGGCGCCGTTCAGGGCGCCATCAGCGACACCGTGCAGGCCGTGACGCGTCGCGTGATGAACACCGCCACGGCCACCGCAGAGCGCGCCAGCGCCGCGGCGATGGGCGCTGCAGTGACGAAGTTGGCCGGCAAACCGGCCCGCTCGTCTAGGGCAGCCGCCCCAAAGGCGAAGCGCAAGGCTGGCTAACATGACGCGATGACGACCCCGATCTGCCCACAGCGGCCGCGGCACCGCACCGATTTCAGGATGCCGGCATGAGAGTGGTGGCCAACGGCATCGGCATCGAGGTGGACGACCAGGGGCCGCCCGGCGGTGAACCGCTGCTGCTCATCATGGGCCTGGGCATGCAGCTCATCGGCTGGCCCGATGAACTGGTGCAGGATCTGGTGGCACGCGGCTTTCGGGTCATACGCCTGGACAACCGCGATGCCGGTCTCAGCCAGGGTTTCGACGAGCTCGGTGTGCCCAACCTGGCGCTGGCGGGCCTGCGCCACAGCCTCAAGCTGGCTGTCCACTCGCCCTACAGCCTGCAGGACATGGCCGCCGACAGCCTGGGCGTGCTGGACGCATTGGGCATCGAACAGGCGCATGTGTGCGGTGCCTCGATGGGCGGCATGATCGCGCAGCACCTGGCGGTGCGCCACCCGACGCGGGTGAAGAGCCTGACGCTGATCATGACCACCACCGGCTCGCGCAAGCTGCCGCAGCCCGGCTTGCGTGTGCGCGGCGCGCTGTTGTCCCGGCCTTCAGGCAAGAGCCCCGACGCCGTGGTGGCGCATCTGAAACGGGTTTTTTCGATCATCGGCAGCCCCGCCTACCCACCCGATGCAGCGCGGCTGCAAGAGCGCCTGCAAGCCAGCGTGGCGCGTGCCTGGCGCCCCGCGGGCACGGCGCGCCAGTTGACCGCCGTGGTGGCCGATGGCGACCGTTCGGTGCTGGTGCAGAACCTGCGCGTGCCCACGCGCGTGATCCACGGCGAAAGCGACCCCTTGGTGCCGGTGCCCGCAGGGCGCGAACTGGCACGCCTGATCCCGGGCGCCCAGGGCGACTTCATCGCCGGCATGGGCCACGACCTGCCGGCGCAGTTGCTGCCCCGCATCGCGCAGGGCATTGCCGACAACGCCAGGCGGTAAACGGCGATCGGCGGCCGCAGCCGGCGCGCTGGGCGCCGGGCGCTGGTCAGTTCTTCACGACCTCGGTGATCTCGATGACCAGGTCGCGGGCGCTGTTCGATACCGGGGCCGATTGGCCGCTGATGTCGCCGGGCGCCGGCATGGCCTGACCCGTCTTGCTGATGCGCGCCACCACCACCACGCGCTCGAACAGCGACAGGCGGGCGGCCGGTGTCATGGACATGCTGTCGTCCAGGCTGAACTGCAGCGGCAGGTCTTTCACGCGGTGCCGGGACAGGGCCAGCGGCATGCGCGAACCTTCGGCCGGCCGTGCCAGCACAAACACCGTGTCGTCGGGCGACACCTGGCCGGCCAGTGCAGGCGCCAGCCGCACGGTGCCGGTGATGCGGGCGCCCGTGCCGGCTGCCGCCGACGCCGTGCCCTGCGCTGCGGGCGCTGGCCCCGGCGACACGGCCTGCGCCACGGGTGCGGCCGGCGGGGCCGTGACCACGGCCGGCGGCAGGCCGCCGAGCTTGCGTGCTTCGTCGATACCGCTCTGCAGCTGCGTCAGGAACTCGCTGCCCGGGGGCGACACCTTGGCCAGCAGTTCCCAGTGGCGCACCGCGGCAGTGAAATCCTTGCGGTCGAAGGCTGCCGAGCCCGCCAGCGCCAGCGCCTTCGGTTGATTGGGGTCCAGCTTGAGCGCGCGCTCGATCAGCAGCGTGGGTTCGCCCGCCAGCGTGCGGTTGTTCTGAAATGCCATCAGGTCGGCGTAGTCGGCGAGCAACTGCGGGTCGTCACCCTTCTGAGCCACCGCCTTGGAGTAGGCCGTCAGCGCCTCGGCCGGGCGCGACAGCCGCGCATAAGACCGCGCCAGCATGGCCCAACCCTCAGGGTTGTTGGGCTGCTCCTTCAGCTTCTCTGCCAGCCGCTCGACCACCGCTGCAAACTGTTCGGCATTGGCCGCCGTGCCGCCGCCTTCTGGCGAGGCCACCACGGCCCCGGGCGCGCCCGCGCTGGGCAGCCCGGGTGACCCGGTGAGCGCGTAACCCCCACCCGCCAGCGCCACGATGGCTGCGCCCAGCACTGCCGTCAGGCGCGTTGACGGACGCGGGGTGGGCGGCGCTGCTGCAGTCGTCGCGCCGGCCTCGCCCGGTGCGGGCGTCGCCAGCACTGCGTCGAGCAACTGGCGCTCCAGCTTGGCCTTCAGCGGCGCGTGCGCTGCGGCGGAGAGGTCGCCACGGGCCAGCCGTTCGTTGAGTTGTTGCAACTGCTGCCGCAATGCGGCCACGGACTCGGTCATGGGTGCGGTGTCGGGTTGGCGGCGCGCGGCGATGGCGGGGCGCTGGACGGCGTGGCGTCCCAGGCTGGGTGGAGGTCGGCTTCGTCGGGCTCGAACTGGTCGGCACCCAGGCGGTTGCGCCGGCGCAGGATCAGCCACAGGCTCAGTCCCCCCAGCAGCAGCAGCGCCGGCGGCCCGAACCACAGCAGCGCGGTATGGCTGTTCACGGGCGGTCGGTAAAGCACGAAGTCGCCGTAGCGCTGCGTCATGTAGGCCAGGATGTCCTTTTCGCTCTTGCCGGCGCGCAGCATCTCGCGCACCTGGTTGCGCAGGTCCACCGCCAGGCCGGCGTTCGAGTCGGCGATGGTCTGGTTCTGGCACACCAGGCAGCGCAATTCGGCCGCCAATGCCAAAGTGCGTTTTTCCAGTGCCGGGTCGTCGGCAGCGGCTGGCGCTTCCTTGGCCTGCACGGCAAGCGCTGCGCACAGCAGCAGTGTGCCTATGGCGCCGCGCAGCAGCTGTTGCACGCCGTGGCGCGGATGGCGGGAACGATGGTCAGGCATTGAGCTGCTTCAGCAAGGGTTCGATGCGTTCACGCAGCACCTCGGGCGTCAACGGCCCGATGTGCTTGAAGCGGATGACACCCTGTTTGTCGATGACAAAGGTTTCGGGCACGCCGTAGACGCCGTAGTCGATGCCCACCTGGCCCTGGCTGTCTTGCACCGTGGTGGCGTAGGGATTGCCGTGGCGGGCCAGCCAGGCCTGCGCTTCCTTGCGGCCGTCCTTGTAGTTCAGGCCCACCAGCGGCGTCGGGTTGCGGCGGGCAAAGTCGACCCAGAGCGGGTGTTCTTCGAGGCAGGGTGTGCACCACGACGCCCACACATTCAGCACCCACACCTTGCCCGCCATGTCCTGCTGCGCCAGTGAAGCGCTGGGGTCATCCAGCTTGGGCAATACGAAGGCCGGCGCCGGCTTGCCGATCAGTGGCGAGGGCACCTCGCGGGGTTTGAGGTTCAGGCCCACGGCCAGAAAGCCGAGCAGCAGCACGAACAGCGCCAGCGGCGCCAGGAAACGCCAGCGCTTCATGCCGCAGCCGTGGCCGTGTCGCTGCTGCGCTGGGACTGGCGTGCGGTGCGGTAGCGGCGGTCGCTGGCGGCCAGTGCGCCACCCAGGGCCATCAACACGCAGCCGCCCCAGATCCAGGTCACGAAGGGCTTGTGGTACACGCGCACCACCCAGGCCGAGCCGCCAGCCGCCTGGCCCAGCGACACGTACTGATCGCCCAGCGGCGTGGTGCGGATGGCGGCCTCGGTCATCGGGTTCTGTTGCACGCGGTACATGCGCTTTTCAGGCTTCAGCTGCGCCACTTCGCGGCCGTTGCGGCTGACCACCACCAGCCCTTGAGCAGCGTCGTAGTTGGGCCCCTCGACCTGGCGCACGCCCTGGAAGGTGAACGTGAAGCCGCCGGCTTCGGTGGTGTCGCCCAGGTCCATCTTCACGTCGCGCTCGACTTCGAAGCTCTTCACCATCGTGACGCCAAAGATGAACACCGCAATGCCCAGGTGGGCCAGCGTCATGCCCAGCATCGCGCGCGGCAACTGACGCGCGCGGTGCATCAGCGGCAGCTTCAGGCCACTGGCAGGGCGCAGGTGTTCCCACAGGTCGGTGGCCACGCCGGCCATGATCCAGAACGACATCAGCAGGCCCAGCGTGGCCATCCAGGTGATGTCGCCCTGTATCCACTCGGTCAGCAGTGTGGCCACGATGGCGGCGCCGAGCGCCCAGCGCAGGCGCCGCGCCAGATCGGGCAATTCGGCTTGGCGCCAGCGCGCCAGCGGCCCCACCGCCATCAGCACGATGAGCGGCACCATCAGCGGCACGAAGACGGATTCGAAGTAGGGCATGCCGACCGAGATCTTGCCCAGACCCAGCGCGTCCAGGATCAGCGGGTACAGCGTGCCCAGCATCACGGCGGCGGTGGCCACCAGCAGCAGCACGTTGTTGGCCAGCAGGAAGGTCTCGCGCGAGACCAGCTCGAAGCGGGCGCCCAGCCCGACCTTCGGCGCCCGCCATGCATACAGCGTCAGCGAAGCGCCGATCACGATGGCCAGGAAACCGAGGATGAACAGGCCGCGACGCGGGTCGGTGGCGAAGGCATGCACCGAGGTCAACACACCTGAGCGCACGAGGAAGGTGCCCATCAGCGACAGCGAAAACGCCATGATCGCCAGCAGCACCGTCCACGACTTGAAGGCGCCGCGCTTTTCAGTCACGGCCAGCGAATGGATGAGCGCCGTGCCCACGAGCCAGGGCATGAAAGATGCGTTTTCCACCGGGTCCCAGAACCACCAGCCGCCCCAGCCCAGTTCGTAGTAAGCCCACCAGCTGCCCAGCGCGATGCCCAGGGTCAGGAAGATCCACGCGGCGGTGGTCCACGGCCGCGTCCAGCGCGCCCAGGTGGCGTCCAGGTTGCCGCCGATGAGCGCGGCCACGGCAAAGGCAAAGGCGACCGAAAAACCCACGTAGCCCATGTACAGCATGGGCGGGTGGAAGATCATGCCCGGGTCCTGCAGCAGCGGGTTCAGGTCGCGGCCATCGACAGGAATGGGCGACAGGCGGTCGAACGGGTTCGACGTCACCAGCGTGAAGAGCAGGAAACCCACCGTCAGCCAGCCCATCACGGCCAGTATGCGCGCCAGCACCGGCATCGGCAGGCGCTGGCTGAAGCGCGCCACCGCCAGCGTCCAGCCGCACTGCATCAGCAGCCACAGCAGCATCGAGCCTTCGTGTCCGCCCCAGACGGCGGCGATGCGGAACTGCAGCGGCAAGGCGCTGTTGGAATTGGAAGCCACGTACTGCACCGAGAAATCGTGCTTCACAAACGCCGCCATCAGGCACAGGAAAGACATCAGCACCAGCGCAAACAGCAGCGCGCTGGCCGGCCGGCCGACGGCCATCAGGTCGGGCCGGCCCTTCTGTGCGCCGACCAGCGGCACCACGCTGAGCACAAGCGAAACGCCCAGCGCCAGCCAGAGCATGAAGTGACCGATTTCTGGAATCATTTGCCGGCCGCCTGGGGTGATGTCTTGGATGTTGCATGGGGCGCGGATTGCGCCATCCGGCCGCCGCCGGTCTGCGCTTTCTTCAGCGCTTCGGCGGCCTCGGGTGGCATGTAGTTCTCATCGTGCTTCGCCAGCACTTCGCGAGCCACGAACACGCCGTCCTGCAACTGGCCCTGCGCCACCACGCCTTTGCCTTCCTTGAACAGGTCGGGCAGGATGCCCTGGTAACGCACCGGCACGGTCTTGGACGTGTCGGTGATGACAAAGCGCACCTGCGTGCCGTCCACCTTCACCGAACCGCTTTCCACCAGCCCGCCGATGCGGAAGGCGCGCGCACTGGGGGCCTCCTTGGCCGCCACCTGGGTGGGCGAGTAGAAAAACACCATGTTGCTCTGAAACGCATTGAGCACCAGGGCCACAGCAATGCCCACGGCGCTAAGTACGCCGCCGAGCATCGCCAATCGTTTGTGACGTGGTTTCATGGGGGGCTTCCGGTTTCATCATTCGACTGCAGCGCTGCGGCCCGCCACGCAGTGCGGTGGCGCGCCCGAGCCAGCAAGGGCTCGGCCAGCATCAGCACCGCAGCGGCACCATAGGACATCCATACGAAGTAGCCATGGCCGCCCATGGCAAAAAACTCGGCAGCGCTGTTCCAGTTCATGGTTTGATTTTCGCCTGCACCAGTTCGGCCACCCATGCGGTGTGGCTTTCGCGTTCAAGGATGTGCGCCCGCGTGCGCATGAAGACGACGGCAAAGGCATAGGCCCAGAAGGCCAGCGACATCAGCAGCATCGCCGTGAGCATGGTGCTGACCATCTTGGGCGCCATGTTGGGGCTCACCGAGGCCCCCTGGTGCAGCGTGTTCCACCACTTCACCGAGAAGTAGATGATGGGCACGTTCACGCTGCCCACCAAGGCCAGCAGCGCGCCGGCCTGGTCGGCACGCCGCGCGTCGTCGATGGCGTTGACCAGCGCGATGTAGCCCAGGTACAGGAACAGCAGGATCAGTTCCGTGGTCAGCCGGGCGTCCCACACCCAGTAGGTGCCCCAGGTGGGCTTGCCCCAGAAGGAGCCGGTCCACAAAGCGAGAAAGGTGAACATCGCCCCAGTGGGTGCGATCGATTGCGCCAGCATCGACGCGGCGCGCGCGTTGAAGGCCCAGCCGATGCCGGCCCAGAAGGCCATCACCAGGTACAGCACCATCGACATCCAGGCGGCAGGCACGTGGATGAAGATGACGCGATAGGCCTCGCCTTGCGTGGCGTCGGTGGGGGCGACAAAGAAGCCCATGTACAGACCCACCGCCGCCAGCAGCCCCGCCGCCAGCCAGCACATGGGCACGAGCCAGCCCGCCAGTCGGTACAGCCGGGACGGCGAGGCAAAGGTATAGAGGCGCAGGGCAGGGGCGTTCACGGCGTCGGATGCGGGGCTTGCAGGGTTTTCATTCGGTTGAAATGCGCAAGGCCGCCGCGGTTGCCAGCGGCGCGCTCAGTGCGGTGACGATCAGCAGGGCCCCCAGCAGCGAGAAGTGCCCCGCTGCCGACAGTCCGGCCTCGACCGTGCCCACCGCACCTGAGCCGAAGATTAACGCGGGAGTGGCCAGGGGCAACACGATCAAGATCAACAACATGCCACCGCTGCGCAAGCCCAGTGTCAGCGCCGCCCCCAGTCCGCCCAGCAGGCTGAGGATGGGCGTGCCCAGCAGCAGGCCCAGAAGCAAGGCCCCCAGCGCCGGCGCCGAAAGCCCGAACAAAAGCCCCACCAGCGGCGTGGCCACGATCAACGGCAATCCCGAGAGCAGCCAGTGCGCGCAGCACTTGGCCGTGGCCACCGCCAGCGCCGACTGCGGCGCCAGCAGCATCTGTTCCAGCGAGCCGTCGGCGTGGTCTTGCGCAAACATGGCGTTCACCGACAGCATCGAGGCCAGCAGGGCACACACCCAGACCACGCCGGGCGCGATCTCGCGCAGCGTCTTGGGTTCGGGCCCCACACCCAGCGGGAACAGGCTCAGCGCCACCAGAAAGAAGGCCAGGGGCAGCAGCGCGTCGATGCGGCGGCGGGAGGCCAGGCGCAGGTCGCGCAGCAGCACGCTGGTGAACACGGCGCTGGCCGCGCGGGGGGTGCCTTCGCTCATCGGGCCATCAGGCCACCGGTCGGCCGGGTGGCGCGGCCGCCGCGGCCGCCGCAGCCGCTGCTGGCAGACGGGGTGCATGGGCCTCGAGGTCCAGTGTCTGCGGCACCGGCGCCGTCAGCGACAGGGCCTGGTGGCTCGTCAGCAGCACACAGCCGCCGCCGGCAGCGTGTTCGGCGATCAAGTCGTTCAGCGCCACGATGCCGTCGACGTCCAGTGCGTCGAAGGGCTCGTCCAGCAACCACAGCGGTGCACCGCCCGACAGGGCCAGGCGCGCCAGTGCAACGCGGCGCCGCTGGCCCTGGCTGAGGGTGCGCACCGGCGCGTGCTGCCGGTTGCCGATGCCCATGCGTCGCAAGGCCTGCTGCAGCGCCGGCGCGGTGGTCTGCAGACCGTGCAGCCGGGCCAGGAAAGCCAGCGACTCGGTGGCCGTCAGGTCGTCCTTCAACGCGTTGTGGTGTGCCACGTAGACCCAGTGGCGTCGCCAAGCCGCACCCGCCTGCCGGATGAGCCGGCCCTGAATGCGCACTTCGCCGGCAGCCGGTGTCGACAAACCGGCCAGCAGCCGCAGCAGGCTGGTCTTGCCACGCCCGTTGCGCCCGCGCAGCCAGGTCACGCTGCCCGCTGGCAGCTGCAGGTCCAGGCCCTCGAACAGGCGGCGTTCGCCGCGGTCACAGGCCAGCCCCACTGTCTGCAGCACGGCGCCAGACGCGGCGGCACCGGTTGGTGTGCTAGGTGCAGAGGGGGCGGGGGACATGAGAGGGGTGATCGGCGCGGCAACGGTCGTTCAGGCGCCCCGGTCGCGAAATCGAAGGGGCGGGGCCCTGGCTGGCGCCGCGTGCGGGAGTTTACGGTCAGGTCAGGCAAGGCCCGGGCGCCAATGGTGAAGGCGCTGCTTCGGCCCTTGCGTCATCATTGCCATGATGAACACCACCGACCGGGTTGCACTGCCAGCCTTCACTTTCGACAACACCTACGCGCGCGAGCTCGAAGGCCTTTACATCCGCTGGCAGCCCGCCGCCGCGCCGCAGCCGCGCATGGTGCTGTTCAACGCGGCACTGGCCGCCGAACTGGGTCTGCAGGGCCTTGACACTGCCGAGGGTGCCACGCTGCTGGCCGGCAACCGGCTGCCCGAGGGTGCAGACCCGGTGGCACAGGCCTATTCGGGCCATCAGTTCGGCGGCTGGTCGCCACGCCTGGGTGACGGCCGTGCCCTGCTGCTGGGCGAGGTGATCGACACCGCGGGCCGGCGCCGCGACATCGCATTCAAGGGCTCGGGCCGCACGCCGTTTTCGCGCGGCGGCGACGGCAAGGCTGCGCTGGGCCCCATGCTGCGCGAATACCTGATCGGCGAAGCCATGCACGCGCTGCGCATACCCACCACGCGCGCACTGGCGGTGGTGGCCACCGGCGAGCCCGTGTTGCGCGAAGGCGGCCCGCTGCCGGGCGCGGTGCTGACCCGCGTGGCCGCCAGCCACCTCCGCGTGGGCACCTTCCAGTATGCGGCCGCGCAGGACGACCTGCCGCTGCTCAAACGCCTGCTGGCCTACGCCATCCAGCGCCACGACCCGGCGCTGGCGGCGCATGACAACCCGGCGCTGGCGCTGTTGCAGGCGGTGGCCGAACGGCAGGCGCAGCTGATCGCGCAGTGGATGGGGGTCGGTTTCATCCACGGCGTGATGAACACCGACAACATGACCATCTCAGGCGAGACGATTGACTACGGCCCCTGCGCCTTCATGGAGGCCTACAACCCAGCCACCGTTTTCAGCAGCATTGACCACGGCGGCCGCTACGCTTACGGCAACCAGCCCGCCATGGCCCGCTGGAACCTGGCCCGGCTGGCCGAGGCCCTACTGCCACTGCTGGCCGATGGCAACAACGAGGCCGAGGTGCAGCAAGCGGTGGCGCAGGTCACAGCGGTGATTGATGAGTTTCCGGCGCTGTATGCCACGGCCCTGCGGCAGGGCCAGCACGCCAAGCTGGGGCTGGACCAAGGAGCTGGCAACGCCATCAATGCAGTCAGCACAGACACCGGTACCAACACCCTGGCCGACGACTGGCTGGCGTTGCTGCAACAGCAGCAGGTGGACTGGACACTGGCCTGGCGGCGCCTGGCCGATGCTGCAGCGGGTGATGCCAAGCCCTTGCGCGCTCTGTTTGCCGACCCGGCCGCCGTCAACCCCTGGCTGGCCCGCTGGCAAGCCTGTTGCGCAGCACAGGATGCAGGTGACAGCGGCGCGGGCGACAACGGCGCAGGCCAGGCGCGCGCGGCGCGCATGCGCCAGGTCAACCCGTGGCTGATTCCGCGCAACCACTTGGTGGAGGAGGCGCTGGCTGCCGCGTCAGAACATGGTGATCTGCGCCTGTTCAACAGCCTGCTGGCCGCCCTGCAGCGGCCGTTTGATGAAGACGCTGCGCTGGCGGGTTATGCCCAGCCGGCACCGGCGCAGGTGACGGCGGCATACCAGACGTTTTGTGGCACGTGAGCGGAGGCGGCTTGCGCCAGGTGGGTGGGCTACCGCCGTGTTGCGGCACGCTGCTGTGGGTCAAGCACCAGCGCCAATATGGGCCACTTCACGTGTCCAGAGCCGCGCCTGCTCGCTCAAGCTCACGCCCAGCCCGGGCCGGGTAGGCACCAGCATGCGGCCGCCGCTGATCTGCAGGCGCTCGTTGAACAGTGGCTCCAGCCAGTCAAAGTGCTCAACCCAGGGCTCGGTGGCATAGGCCGCCGCCAGATGCACATGCAGCTCCATCGCAAAGTGCGGGCCCAGCATCAAGCCGGCCTGTTCCGCTTGCGCGGCGATTTTCAAGAACGGTGTGATGCCGCCCACACGCGGCGCGTCGGGCATCAAGTAGTCGGCCGCGTGGTGGCGGATCAGCTCACCATGCTCGGCCGCGCTGGTCAGCATCTCGCCGGTGGCAATGGGCGTGTCAAATTGGGCCGCCAGCGCGGCATGGCCCACATGGTCGTAGGCGTCCAGCGGCTCCTCGATCCACACCAGGTTGTATTGTTCAAAAATGCGGCACATGCGCTGCGCGGTGGGCCGGTCCCACTGCTGGTTGGCGTCCACCATGATGGGCACCGCATCACCCAGGTGTTTGCGCACCGTCTCCACACGTTGGATGTCCAGCGCCAAGTCGGGCTGGCCCACTTTGAGCTTGATGCCGCCAATGCCACGCGCCACAGAGGCCGATGCATTGACCACCAATTGCTCAATCGGCGTGTGCAAAAAGCCGCCGGAGGTGTTGTAGCAGCGCACCGAGTCGCGGTAGGCGCCCAGCAGCTTGGCCAGTGACAAGCCGGCGCGTTTGGCTTTCAGGTCATACAGCGCCACGTCAAACGCGCCGATGGCCTGGGTGGACAAGCCGCTGCGGCCCACCGACGCACCGGCCCAGCACAGCTTGTTCCAGAGCTTGGCAATGTCGCTGGGGTCTTCGCCCAGCAGCGCCGGGGCAAGCTCTTTGGCATGCGCAAACTGGCCCGGGCCACCCGCGCGTTTGGCGTAGCTGAACCCCAGGCCTTCATGGCCGCTGGCGGTCTTGATCTCGGCAAACAGCATGGCGATTTCGGTCATTGGCTTTTGGCGGCCGGTCAGCACCTTGGCATCGCTGATGGGCGTGGCCAGCGGCAGGTAACACGACGACACCCGGACCGACACGATGCGGTCATCAGGCGGGGCAGTGGCAGGGGTCATGCGGAATTCCTTTGTTGGGCAGCGCAAAAAATGGTGACGTTGTCATTTTCAGTTGTCGAAGGCGCAGTTCCATTCAATTCAAGCGATTCCATTCAAGCACGTCATTCCAAGCAGGTCATTCCAAGCAGGTCATTCCAAGCACGTCATTCCAAACACGTCACGCGAAGCACGTCACTTCAAGCCGGACACTGCAAGCCGAACCGCCGGAGCACCGCCATGCCTGCCCTGCCGACACCCAGCCCGGCGCCACCCAAGCCCCAGAAGTCGGTGACCCTGCACGATGTCGCCCGCGCTGCGGGTGTCTCGCTGATCACCGCGTCGCGCGCACTCAGCAACCCGGCGGTGGTGTCGGACAAAGCGATAGCCCGTGTGCGAGACGCCGTGATTGCCACCGGCTACATCCCCAACTTGCTGGCAGGCGGGCTCAAATCCAGGCGCAGCATGACGGTGGCAGCGCTGGTGCGGGCCATCTCGGTGGCGCAGTTTTTACCCACGTTGCAGGCACTCACCGAATCACTGGGCGCAGCCGGTTACCAGTTGATCCTGGGCCAGAGCGGCTACGACCACGCCCGCGAGCAAGCGCGCTCAACACCCTCATCAGCCGCCGGCCAGACGGCATGGTGGCGACGGGTTTGCTGCACACCCAGGCCGCCCGTAACCAGCTCAAGCGCCTGGGCATTCCGGTGGTTGAAACCTGGGACTTGAGTGACCACCCGGTGGACATGCTGGTCGGCCTCTCGCACCGCAAAGTGGGCAGCGCGGTGGCCGGGTTTTTTTTGGCCAAGGGCCGGACGCAGGTGGGCATTGCGAGCGGCGACGACCAACGCGCCACCGTCCGGCGTGAGGGCTTTTTGTCAGCCATGGGCCGCGCCGTGCCCACCGCCCTGGTGCCCGCGCCCAGCACCATGGCCGGTGGCCGCCAGGCATTGGCCAATTTGCTGGCGCAAGACCGCAACTTGCGGGCGGTGTATTGCAGCTCAGACCAACTGGCGCAGGGTGTGCTGGCCGAGGCCCAATCACGCGGCATCCGCGTGCCACAAGACCTGGCCGTCTGCGGCGTTGGTGGTGCTGACTTTGCCGCCCACATGGCCCCGTCACTGACCACGGTGCAGGTGGACGGCGCAGCCATCGGCCGGCTGGCCGCGGCCATGGTCATGGACCGGTGCAGCGGCCGGGTGGTTGCGCAGCCGGTGGTGGATGTGGGGTTTCAAATCATTGAACGGCAATCCACCTGCGGGCCTGCAGGCTGATGGTGCGGATGCGAATGCGGATGCGGATGCGGGTGCGGGTGCCGATGCTGGTGCTGCTTGTGCCAGCCGTGCAGCCCGCACCACACAATTGCGCCCATGACCAAGCCCGCCGCGCCCACCTTCCAACCCTTGATTGGCCTGTATGAGCCGTCAGCCGTCGTGCAGTTGCCAGACGGGCGCTTCCTGGTGGTGGAGGACGAAAAAAGCCACCCGCTCAGCTTGGTGAGCATCCATGCCGATGGGCATGTGCAGCACAGCGCGCTGACCGCCGGTCTGTTGCAGATGTTCAGCAGCTTCTGGCAGCTGGATGATCTGGAAGGCCTGGCGCTGGACAACGCGGGCTGGGTGTACGCCGTCACATCCCACTCGCGAGATGGTGACGGTGACAGCCAACAAGACCGCGACAAGCTGGTGCGCTTTCGGGTGGACGGCAACCGGGTGGTGAAAACAAGCGTGGTCGGCAGTTTGAAATCTGCCCTCACCGCCCGCCACCCGGTGCTGGCCGCCGCCGCCCGGGTGCGGGATGTCAAGGCCAGCGGCGGCCTCAACATCGAGGCGCTGGACATCAGCCCTGACCAGCAGCGCCTGTTGGTGGGCCTGCGCAGCCCACTGCAAAACGGGCATGCGCTGATTGCCACGGTGGAGAACCCGACCGGCCTGTTTGAGGTGGGTCAAGCACCACGCATATCGCCACGGCTGGACACGCTGGACCTGGCGGGCCAAGGTATCCGCAGCCTGTGTCATGTGCCCAGCATGGGTGGGTATTTGGTGGTGAGCGGCCCGGCATCCCGTGAGAAAACGGACTTTGGCCTGTGGTTGTGGGCTGGCCAGCGCGGCGCGCCGGCACGCCGCGTCAGCGTGCCCGGGTTGGCCAACCTGGCGCGGGCTGAGGGGCTGTGCCTGGCCAACGTGGGTGGCCAGCAGCGGCTGCTGGTCGTCAGTGATGACGGTGACCGGGCGGCCGGCCGCTTTGCACGTTATGTGCTGCTGGACCCGGCGGCCTTGCAAGTGGCGCCTTGAGGGTGACGTGGCCCCAGCCCGGCAACAGCAGCCGCCTGCTGCACCACACTGCCACTGCGCTGGGCTGACCAGTCGGCAATCGCCAGGCGGCCGTCAGCATGCTCCACCAGCGCGGTGAGGCTTTCCACCCAGTCGCCATCGTTGCAATACAGCACACCGTTGATCATGCGCATCTCGGCATGGTGGATATGGCCGCACACCACACCGTGCATGCCGCGTTTGTGGGCCTCACGGGCCACCGCCACCTCAAAATCACTGACATAACTGACTGCGCGCTTGACCTTGGCCTTGAGGTAGCGCGACAAGCTCCAGTACGGCAGCCCTAAGCGGGCACGCACGCTGTTGAACCACTGGTTGAGCTTGAGGGTGGCGCCGTAAGCGCTGTCACCCAGGTAGGCCAGCCACTTGGCGCACTGGATCACGCCGTCAAACAAGTCCCCGTGGGTGACCCACAGGCGCCGCCCATCGGCGGTGGTGTGCACCGCTTCATCCACCACCTCCACCCCGCCAAAAGTGTGCTCCACATAGCGCCGCAAAAACTCGTCATGGTTGCCCGGCACGAACACCACCCGGGTGCCTTTGCGGGCCTTGCGCAAGATTTTTTGCACCACATCGTTGTGGCTTTGTGGCCAATACCAGCTGCGGCGCAATTGCCAGCCGTCAATGATGTCGCCTACCAAGTACAGGGTGTCGCAGTCCACCCGCTTCAAAAAATCCAGCAGGGCCTTGGCCTGGCAGCCCGGTGTGCCCAGGTGCAGGTCAGATATCCATACCGTGCGGTAGTGCGTGGTGGCCTCGTCAGAGGTTTGCGCGTGCCAGGCGTCGTGGTCAGCATCCGTGGGCACTGTTGCATGGTTGGTCTGCATTGCAATGCATCGTCACATCTCCATGTGACGCTGGCACGGCAAGGCAACGACAGCGTTGTGACTGTCGGCCGGCTGGCCTTGGCACGCGGCCCGGGCCAGGATGGTCTCTACCTGGGCCACGATGCTGTCCCAGCCGTGCAGCAAGCTGGTGTCGCGGGCACATCGGCCCAGCGCGCTGGCCAGCGCCGGGTTCAATGCAACGGCCACCGCCTGCTGCGTGAAATGCGTTGGCTGGTCCATCGCCACCAACAGGCCGTTCTGGCCGTGGCAGATCCACTGGCCGGCAGCTGCGTAGTCATACGCCACCACCGGCAGGCCACTGGCCATGGCCTCGGGCGTGACATTGCCAAAGGTCTCGGTGGTGCTGGGAAACAAAAACAGATCGGCCGATGCGTAGTGCGCCGCCAGGTCGTCCCCGCTGCGCGCGCCGGCAAACACGGCCTGCGGGCAGGCCTGCTGCAGCGCGGCACGCTGTGGGCCATCCCCCACCAGCAGCAAGCGGCTGTCGGGCCGGGCCGCCCGCACCGCCTCAAACGCGGTCAGCAGCGCGCCCAGATTTTTCTCGGGCGCCAGCCGGCCCACACAGGCCACCACCAGGGTGTGCTGGCCCGCCGCCCAGGCGGTGCGCAAGGCCGTGCTGCGTTTGTCGGGCGAAAAACGCTGGGTGTCCACCCCCCGCCCCACCACCTGCAAGCGGCGCAAACCCACACCGGCCAGCGCCTGGGCCAATGCCGCAGTGGGCACCATGGTAGTGAGCGTGCGGTTGTGGAACGTGCGCAGGTAGGCCAGGATGGGTTTGCCCAGCCAGCCGATGCCGTAGTGCTGGCTGTAGGCATGAAAGTTGGTGCGGAAGTCCGACGTGACGGGCAGCCGCAACACCCTGGCCGCTTGCAGCGCTGACCAGCCGAGCGGCCCTTCGGTGGCGATATGCACCACATCGGGCCGGCGTTTGCGCCACAGGCCGAGCAATGCATGGCGCGACGGCAAACCCATCTTGAGCTGCGGATAACGCGGCATGGACAGGCTGCGTGTCAGCACCTCATGAAACCGGTCATGCTGGCCACCGGTCTCCGCAGCGTGTTGGCGTGGCCGCACCAGTTGCACCTGATGGCCTTTGGCAACCAGGCCTTGCACCGTGCGTGCAACCGTCATCGCAACACCGTTGACCTCCGGCGGATAGGTCTCGGACACCACGCTGATGCGCAGCGGGTGCTGAGGTGCTGGCAGCTCGCCCGCAACAGCGCCCTGCTGCGGTGGCGCCAACAGAGCAGAGAGAGCCGGCTTGGCGGTAGGTGGCATGGCGCGCAGGGCAGGTTGAGGCCTGCATGGTGCGGGCCATGCGCAACAGTTTGATGACGCACGACATGCCGGCGTCATGGCCACGTCACGTGTGCGTCATGCCGTGTTTGCAACATGCAACGGGCGCCGCCCTGCCCCCGTGCCGACCCGTGGTGCCCCACACCACTCCACACCACAAGGACCCGACCATGACCGCTTTTATGCATGCCCTGGCACAGCAGCGCTGGGATGACCACCGCTACTACCACCACAGCCGCATCAACCAGGCCTTGCACCTGGTGTCGGCCTTGAGTTTTTTGCTGGCCTATGCCCTGCTGCTGGTGGACCCACCACTGGCCGCGCTGCTGGCCTGGACGGTGTCCATGAGCACCCGGCAGGCCGGTCATTTTTTCTTTGAGCCCACCGGTTACGACCATGTCAACCAGGCCACCCAAGCCCACAAGGAGGACATCAAAGTGGGCTATAACCTGCGCCGCAAAGTGGTGCTGCTGGCGCTGTGGGCCGCATCACCCCTGCTGGTGGCGGCCCAGCCCAACTTGTGGGGCTTTTGGGCGTGGAGCGGCTTGGGCGGTGCGCGCACTGGCTCCAGCGGCTTCAGCGGCTACCTGCACAACGTGGGCTGGATCTGGTTGATGCTGGGGGCGGCGGGCTTGGTGGTCCGCACGCTGCACCTGTTTGTCTTGCGCGATGTGCAAACCGGGCTGGTCTGGGCCAGCAAGATCCTGACCGATCCGTTTCACGATGTATGGCTGTACCACAAGGCGCCGCTGGCGCTGCTGCGGGGTGAGCTGATCGACCCGATGGCACATGCCGGCGCCCACCCCAACAACCGGCGGCACGGCTGACCCACCCACCTGCGCACCCAGGCATTGCGGTGCAACAAACCGAGCGCGGGGCGCTCGGCTTTTTCTTGCACAGCCCAAACTCAGAACCTGTGCGCCAGCATCTCCCGCAGCAGGCCACGCTTGATCGATTTGTCGCTCAAGCCGGCGTCTTGCCACCACCAGCCATCCGCGTGCATCTGCTGGGCCGCAGCCACAAAACGCTGGGCCACTGCCTCAAAGTCAGCGTCGCTGTAGTTCAGGCTGAAGATCAACCGGCCGGTGCCCACCCAGCTCAAGGCCAGGCCGTGGGCCCGCAGGTAGAACTGCAGCATCCAGTTGTAGCGCGACGGTGCGGTGTAAAACACCGTCCACACCGATTGCAGGTTGGCCACCTGCACCGGCAGGCCAGCATCCACCAGGCGCTGGTTGAGCAGCAGGGCGCGCCCGTCCCACAGCACGTCAGCACCGTGGTAGGTGGCCTGCACCTCGGGCGTGTCCAGCCGCTCCAAAAATACCTGCATCGCGCCCATCACGCAGGGGTGGGCGTTGAAAGTGCCGCGGGCAAAACACAGGTCAGCCGGACGGTCTTCGCGGTAGCGCTTCATCCATTGCTTGCGGCCGCACAACACACCCACCGGCAAGCCACCGCCCAAGGTCTTGCCGTAAGTCACCAGGTCAGCGCGCACACCAAAGTAGTCTTGCGCGCCACCCGGTGCCAGGCGAAAGCCCAAAAACACCTCGTCAAAAATCAGCACGATGCCGCGCTGGCTGCAGACCTGGCGCAACTGCTGCAGCCAGGCGGTGTAAGCAGCCCGGTCAAAGCCCGCGCGGCGGCCGCTGTGCAGCAGCGTGGAATCACCCGGTGCGCTCTGGTTGGGGTGCAGCGCCTGCAGCGGGTTGACCAGCACGCAGGCAATGTCGGTGCGGGTGCGCAGCACCTGCAGGGTGGCAGCGTCCATCTCTTTGAGGGTGTGGCTGTCACGCGGCTTGACCGGGTTGCCGGGGCCGGGTTGCACACCGTCCCACCAACCGTGGTAGGCGCCGCAAAAGCGCACCAGGTGCGAGCGGCGGGTGTGATAACGCGCCAGCCGCACGGCCTGCATCACGGCCTCGGTGCCACTCATGTGGAAAGACACCTCGTCCAGCCCCGATATCCGGCGCAGGCGCTGCACGTTGTCGGCCACGCAGGGGTGGTAGACCCCCAGCACCGGGCCCAGTGCTGCCACCCGGGCATTGCCCTCGGCAAGGCAGGACTTGTAGAAGTCGTGGCCAAACACATTGACGCCGTAAGAGCCGGCCAGGTCATACAGCCAGTTACCGTCCAGGTCTTGCACCTGCACACCGCTGGACGCAGCCACTACCGCCGGCATGCGCAAGTGCTGGCGCAGGGTGGGGCTGTATTGAAACGGCACCCGGTAGGCGCTGGTGAACTGCAGATCGGACAAGCCATCGGCAGCCTCTGCGGTGGCGGCGGTGGACCCGGCAAAGCGCTGGCGGTACAGCGCGGCCAGGCGCAGCAGGCCGGCGCGGCGCTGCGCTGCAACTGCGGCCGGTGCGCCGTCAGAGTTGAAAAAGCGGGCCTCGTCATAGGCATAACCAGGCACCTGCGCGGCAATCCGCTTGGCCATGCGCACATGGCCGGCAAGCGACGGGTGTTTGGCCGCCGACAGCTGCAGACGGCGGCGCGCCAGCGGTAACACAGCAGCCAGCGCGCCCAGGCTGGCCAGGGCCAGCGAGGTCAAGGCAAATGTTTCGTTCATCGCAAGGCGCCGCAGGGCGCATCAGTTGGCACATCCCGGGTTTAACAAGCGGCTTTGACATCCTCATGAAAAAGAAATCCCTGATTCGCGCCTGGCGCGACCGCCTGCTGCAGCAGGAAGACCTGAACTTTCTGTTGACCAACCGGGTACCGCGCATCGCCCTGACCCGCTTCATGGGCTGGTTCAGCCAACGCCGCCAGCCCTGGGTGTGCAAGCTGTCCATCGCCACCTGGAAGGCTTTTGCCGAGCTGGACTTGTCCGACGCCAAAAAGCAGCAGTTCAACAGCCTGCATGACTGCTTCATCCGCGAGCTGCGGCCCGGCGCCCGCGTGGTGGACCCGGACCCCGGCATCTTGAGCAGCCCGTGCGATGCCATCGTGGGTGCCTGCGGTGCGCTGGACGGGGTGACGCTGATCCAGGCCAAAGGTTTCCCCTACACCCTGCCCGACCTGTTGGGCCACAACGCGGTGGCGGCTGAGACCTACCGTGACGGCTGTTATGCCACGCTGCGCCTCACGTCCAGCATGTACCACCGCTTCCACGCGCCGCAGGATTTGACGGTGCGCCATGTCAGCTACCTGTCGGGTGACACCTGGAACGTCAACCCGATTGCGCTCAAGCGGGTGCAGCGCTTGTTCTGCAAAAACGAGCGGGCGGTGATCCACACCACGCTGGCCGGCAGCGGCCTACCCGTCGCGCTGGTGCCGGTGGCGGCCATCCTGGTGGCCAGCATCCGCCTGCACTGGCTGGACACGCTGTTGCATGTGCGCTACCCCGGCCCGCATGAGTTGCCGGGTGAGGCCCACTTTGCCAAGGGCCAGGAGATGGGCTGGTTCCAGCACGGCTCCACCATCATCGTGTTTGCACCCCGGGGCTGCACCCTGGCCGCAGGCATCGCGCCGGGTATGGGCATCCGCATGGGGCAGGCCTTGATGCGGCTGTCGGCTTGAGCTGCCCGGGCACTGGCCGCGCAGCGTCAACCCACCAAGCTGGTTGTCTGCGTTGCATCCGCTGGTGCTGCGGGCGCTGGCGGCCTGAGTGCAGTCTGGACAGCTTGGCCATCCTGACGCGCCAGGATGCCCTCCAGGATGGCCGGCAGCTCAAACACCGCCCGGTTGTCCACCAAGCGCACGCGGGCCTGAAACTCGGCCAGGTGGGCCATCACATCCAGCACCACGGGCCGGATGTTGCGCACGGACTTGCCCACCCGCCCCACGCCGGTGGCCTGCACCCAGTCGGTGTTGTAGCGCTCTTGGGGCATGGTCCAGGCGTTGCGCAGCGTCACCACCGGCAGGCCTTGCTGCACCGCCTCGCTCAAGCTGCCCGGACCAGGTTTACCGATGAAAAAGTCGCCCAGCGCCAGGTGCTGGCGCACTTGCGATGTGAACCCCACCACAGCATGCGCTGCGCTGGGTTGCAGCGCCCGCAGTTTGTCCGCCAGCCCGCTGTGGTGGCCGCACATCAACAGCAACTGCACATCGGGCAGTTGGCGGGCAATCGTCAGCATGGCCATCGAGCCCTGGCCACCAAACATCACCACGCCAGTGGGTCGGTCAGGGTGCAGGCCCAGACGGGCCCGCTCGGCGTGACGGTCCAGCACCAACGGGGCATAAAAATCAGGCCGCAACACCATGCCCGAGGTGCGGTGGATGCGCGCTGGCGCACAGCCCGCCGCCAGCGCTTGCTGCTCGGCACGCGCACTGCCACACACCAGGTGCTGCGGCAGATCAGGCTCGATCCAGAAGTTGGGCGGGTGGTCGGCCATGTCGGTCAGGACGGTCACAAACGGCACACCGGGCAGCGCCTGGCCCAGGCCGCAACACAGCGCACGGTTGAAGTTGGGAATCAGCGAAACCACCATGTCCGGCCGCGTCCGCCGCCAGTGCGCCTGCAGCCGCTGCGCCAGCGCGTTATGGCCCGTGCGGATCAGGCCTTGCAACAGCTTGAGCTCTTGCGCCAGGCCCAGCGTCCAACCCTTGGCCAGGCGCTTGTTGTACAGGTCTTCCGGCGCCATGCCGGTGAGGCGCCGGAAGCTGGCCTGCGGGTCCAGCACCTCCATCAAGTTGACGCAGCGCACCTGCCAAGGCCATTGCTGCTGGGCAATCACTGCGGCCAACGCCTGGGCGGCGGCGCGGTGGCCACCGCCGGCATTGAAGTAGATCAGGTCAATGGTCTTGGTCATGCCCGTCCTTGTGCTGTACGGCGCATGCTGGGCGTTGTGGGTGACCCCGGTGTGACGGCTGCGGCAGGCTGACACACCCGCCCGGCACAATCGGCGTTGCAAAGCCAATGCCCACCATATCGACCCTGCTGCCCCTGCCCTCCCCCTACGGTTCGGACCGCAACGGCCTGGTCTGCGGCTACCTGTTTACTGCCGGCAGCGCCGGCCAGCCGGTGACATTGGACGCCGCGCTGGCCTGGCTGGCCACGCCGCCAGTGCCTGGCCAGGCGGGTTTTGTGTGGCTGCACTTCAAGCTGGCAGATGCTGCGGCCGAATCATGGATGCGCAGCCACCTGGCGCTGGCGCCGGAGTTTTTTGAGGCGCTGCATAAGAGTTCACGCTCCACCCGCATCGAGGACGCGTCGGACCACTTGATCGCCGTGGTCAACGATGTGGCCGACGAGTTTTCACTCGAGCCGTCCGAGATCGCGTCACTGTGGGGGCGGTTCAGACCCACGCGAGGCCCACCGCCAATGCAAGTGGCTTGCCGAACCACAGAACGGCTGGATCAAGAATGTTCTGGTGTTTCGCCTATCGCATTCAGTTCTACACCAAGCGCAGGTGGAGCTGCACATTTGGGCCAGGAAGAGCCCTCCTAGGGTTGGCACGCAAACGGAGTCGTTTCAGGCAATTCCGTGACAGGTGCGACGCTCGGGACGGTGCACAACTCATGGATACGCCGTGTGATCACGGCGCTCAGCCACCGCAGCAGCTTGGCCGACGGAGTCTGAAATCATTGCGATTGTCAGAAAATTCTGCCGCTGCTTTTTGGCACTTTTTTTGTACCACCAACAAAAAAGCACCGGGCGTTACCGCCAAGTGCTTGATTGTCCTACCAACTGTCCTTGCGGAAATCTGGTAGGCGCGAATGGACTCGAACCATCGACCCCCACCATGTCAAGGTGGTGCTCTAACCAGCTGAGCTACGCGCCTGCGAAGCCGCAAACTATAGCATGTGATGTTGTGGTCTTTGCCGCGTCAACGCCGCCGGGCGTGACGGATGCCCGGCACTTGTGCCACCTGGCGCAGTGCGGTAGCCAGGCGGTGGGCGTCGGCCACCTCAACGGTGAAGGTCATGTAGGCGGTGCTGCCGCCCGGGCCACGCACCGATTGGGTGTGGACGCCGGTCACGTTCATCCGGTCTTTGGCAAACACCTCGCTGATGTCGCGCAGCAGGCCGGGCCGGTCGGTGGCCTCCACCAGCACGTCCACCGGGTAGGCGGCGTCTTTGCCGGCGGGTGCAGCACCCCAGGCCACGGCAATCACCCGCTCGGGTGCCAGCTTGGCCGTGTGGCGAAAGTTGCTGCAGTGGCTGCGGTGAATGGCAACACCTTTGCCCCGGGTGACATAACCCCCAATCGCGTCGGGCGGCGCTGGCCGGCAGCAGCGCGCCAATTGGGTGAGCAAGGATTCCACGCCGACCACCAGCACACCGCCCTCGGTGGCCCGGGTGCGCTTGATCACGATGCCGTTGTCGGGGTCGTCGGCGGGCGCGGCGGGACGCAGCACGGTCTCGATGTTGCGCAGCGAAAACTCGTCTTTGCCCACCATCTCAAACAGCGCATCAGCACCTTTGAAGCCCAGTTGTGCCGCCAAATCATCCAGCTTGATCGCAGTGCGGCCCTCGCGTTGCAGCAGTTTTTCAACCAGCTCGCGGCCGCGCGCGATGGTGGCTGTCATGGCCTGGGCGTTGAACCATGCCCGCACCTTGGCGCGTGAGCGCTGGCTCTTGATGTAGCCCAGGTCAGCGTTGAGCCAATCCAGTGACGGCCCGCCCTCTTTGGCCGCGCTCACCTCCACTGTTTGGCCGTTGGCCAGCG
Organism: Betaproteobacteria bacterium; assembly: GCA_043759535.1. GTDB lineage: Bacteria > Pseudomonadota > Gammaproteobacteria > Burkholderiales > Burkholderiaceae_C > Pseudaquabacterium. The sequence continues at coordinate 23,991 of JAYVLI010000239.1, forward strand.
CGGTGTTCAGCGGCACCATCGCGCCGTCCACCCGGGCGCCGCGGCAGCGGTGGCCCAGGTCAGTGTGCAGGGCGTAGGCAAAGTCCACTGGGGTGGCGCCGGCGGCCAGCTCAATGACCGTGGCCTGGGGCGTGAAGACGTAAATCCTGTCCTCAAAAGACGGGCCCTGCGGATGCAGCGCGGCACCGTCTGCCGCACCACCGACCCCACCACCCTGCCCTGAAAAATCGCGTTCCCAGGCCAGCAACTGGCGCAGCACGGCCTTGCGTGCTTCGGCCACCCGCTCTTCAAACTCACCCGCTGCCACCACACCGGCGTAGCCCTTGCTGCCGGCCTCTTTGTAGGCCCAGTGGGCGGCCACGCCGTGCTCGGCATGTTCATGCATGGCTGCGGTGCGAATCTGCACCTCCACGGCGCGGCCGTCGTCGCCCAGCACCACGGTATGCAGGCTCTGGTAGCCGTTGGCCTTGGGCCTGGCGATGTAGTCGTCGTATTCGCCATGCACCGGGCGCCAGCGCTCATGCACGGCTGAGAGCGCGGCATAACAGGCTGGCAGATCGGCCACCACCACGCGCAGCGCGCGCATGTCAAACACCCGGTCCAGCGCCAGGCTTTTGCCGTGCATCTTTTTCCAGATGCTGTAGAGGTGTTTGGGCCGGCCTTGCACTTCGGCCAGCAGGCTGGCATCGGCCAGCAGTTGCTGCAGTTGGGCGCGGGTGTGCTCCACCCCGTCTTCACGCTGCACGCGCTTTTCAGCCAGCAGTGTGGCCAGCCGTTTGTAGGCGTCGGGCTGCAGGAAGCGGAAGGCCAGGTCTTCCATTTCCCACTTGATTTGCCAGATGCCCAGCCGGCTGGCCAACGGCGCAAACACCTGTTGTGATTCTTGCGCCAGCGCCGTCGGGCATGGGGTTTTGCTGGCTGCAAACCAGCGCAAGGTTTGCAGACGCGATGCCAGCCGCAGCAGCACCACCCGCAAATCACGCGAGAAGGCCAGCAGCATCTTGCGTACCCGCTCGGTTTGCTGGGCGCGCTGGTCGGCCCCAACCTGCGCCTCTCGCGCGGCGCGCTGGATTTGCACCAGCTTGCGGGTGTGCGCCACCAGGCCGGCATAGCTGGCGCCAAAGGCCTTGGCCACCACGTCTTCAGGCCGCTGCAAAAAGTCACCGGCGTAGACCAGATAGGCCGCCGCCCGCAACGCCGGGCCTCCGCCGATGCTGGCCAGGATGGCGGCCACGCCGTCGGCATGGCCTAACGCGTCTTCACCGGTGTCGAGTTGGCGGCCGGTGAGCAGAGGCTCGGCAAACACCCGGGCACGCTGCAGGGCGTCGCTGTCGGCATCGGGTGGCAGGCTGTCGGACAAGCCACCCAGCAGACCAAGCGCCGGCGCGGGTGCGGACTGCGCATCCGCCAGCGCCACGATGGCCGAAGGCAGCGGCCCGGGCAAGACTGCAGCCGTTTTCATGGTGCGCGCAAAAACTCCTGCACCACCTGCACCTGGTCGGGTTGCACCAGCGTGGGCGCATGGCCCACACCGTCAAACTCAACGAGCTGCGCCTTGGGGCCACGCTGGGTCATGGCCAGCGCGGTGGCGGGTGACAGCAGGTCAGACAACGCCCCGCGCAGCAGCAGCGTGGGGCATTGCAGGCGGTCGTAAGCCTGCCACAGCGCGGCTTCGCCCAGGCGCGCCAGCTCGGGCGTGATCTGGCGGAAGGGCACGGCAATGGCCGGGTCGTAATGCGGTTTGAAGCCGGCGCCGCTTGGCCCCGGGTCAGGCTTCAATTGGGGCCGCGTCAAGGCCAGCCATTGCGCCCGGGTGTGTGGGCCAAAGCCCTGGCTGATGGCCCACAGTGCGTCAGCAGCGTCGTCCACACTGGCCCAGTGCGCCGGCTGGCCCAGGTAGCTGCCAATGCGCTGCAGCGAGACCGGCTCAATCGTGGGTCCCACATCGTTGAGCACCAGGCGGCTGATGGGTGAGCCCGGCAACGCGGCCAGCCCCAGGCCGATGAGCCCACCCATCGAGGTGCCCACCCAATGCACGGTGGACCCGTCCAGCCGCGCCAGCAGAGTGACCATGTCGGCCACATAAGCGGGGATGCTGTAGCCCATGGCATCGGCCCGCCAGTCGCTCTGACCACGGCCTACCACGTCGGGGCAGACCACCCGGTAGTCATCACACAGCGCGGTGGCCAGGGCATCGAAGTCGCGGCCCTGGCGCGACAGGCCGTGGGCGCACACCAGCACACGCGGGTTGGCTGGGTCACCCCATTCCCAGTAGGCCATGCGGTGCAGGCCTTGGCTGCCGAGGCATTGAACGTGCTTGAGCTGGGGTTGGCTGGTCGGTCTGCCTGACAGCACGTCGGGCCCATTGACAGCGATTGGTCGGGTCTGCATGCCCATAATCATCGCAGCAACCGCCATCACTGATCTCTGGAGAACTTCATATGCTCATCGGTAAAACAGCACTCATCACTGGCTCGACCAGCGGCATTGGCTTGGGTCTGGCCGTGGCCATGGCGCAGCAAGGCGCCAATGTCATGCTCAACGGCTTTGGCGATGCCGATGCGGCGAAGGCCGAAGTGGCGGCCGCCGCCACCAACGGCGCCCGCGTGTCCTACAACGGCGCCGACATGAGCAAGCCCGCCGAAATTGCCACCATGGTGCAGGCCTGCGCGGCTGAATTTGGGGCGCTGGACATTCTGGTCAACAACGCCGGCATCCAGTACGTTGCCCATGTGGAGGATTTTCCGGCCGACCGCTGGGACGCGATCATCGCCATCAATTTGACGAGTGCCTTCCACACCACCCGCCTGGCCATGCCGGGCATGAAAGCGCGCAACTGGGGCCGGGTGTTGAACATCGCCTCAGCCCACGGCCTGGTGGCGTCGGCTCAAAAATCTGCCTATGTGGCGGCCAAGCACGGCCTGGTGGGTTTCACCAAATCAGTGGCCCTGGAATGCGCCACCACCGGCATCACCGTCAACGCCATTTGCCCGGGCTGGGTACTGACACCGCTGGTGCAAAAGCAGCTGGATGCACGCGCCGCCGAGGGCAAGATCTCGATGCAAGAAGCCACCCGCCAACTGCTGGCCGAGAAGCAGCCGTCACTGCAGTTCACCACCCCCGAGCAGCTGGGCGCGCTGGCGGTTTTTATGTGCTCACCCGCAGCCGACAACGTGCGCGGTGTGGCGTGGAATGTGGATGGCGGCTGGGTGGCGCAATAAACCTGCGGGTTTAGCGTGGCGACAGCTGGATGCTGCCGCTCACGCTGACAGTCAGCGTGGCCTTGCCCGCCTCCACCGGTTGTGACTCCTCCATCATGGGCGCGGCCGCAGTGCGGGCCAAACGCATCATGGGCTGGCCGGCCGGGGCTTGCACATCACCGCTGCCCACGTTGATCTCCCGCAGGCTGTAGCTGCCAAAACCAAACTGCCTGGCGTAGGTTTCGGCGCGGGCTTTGAACTTGTCAATGGCGCGGGCGGCCACGTCGGCCTCGGTGGTCTCGCGCACCTCACGCGACAGGCCGAACGCCACGCGGGCCACGGTCATGCCGGCGTTGCCACCCGACGCACCGGTACCGCCCGCACCACCCACGCGCCCAGCCAACTGGCTGATGGCGGCAATGTCGCGGCCCTCCAGCAGCAGCTCGGCCCGGCCTTGCCAGCCGGTGATGGCATTGCCGCCCGCAGGCTTGGCGGCGTAACGCGGGAACAGCGAAAACGCGCCGGTGCGCACCTCCACCTGGCCGGGCCGCACCGCCTTGCGGGCCTCGGTCAGCGCGGCGTCCAGGGTTTGGCGCAACTGGGTTTGCACCGCCGCTGCGTCACTGCCCTCACGGGTGGTCTGCAGCGTGATGGTGAGCAGGTCTTGCTGCACCTCGGCGCTGGCGTCAGTGGCCAGCACCAGCACGTTTTGCGGCGCTGGCAGGGCCACCATCTGGGCACTGGCAGTGCTGGTCAGGCCAGAACACAAGCCGACCAGCAAACACAGGTGCGGGGCCAGCGCTGCGGCGCGGCGGGATGGAAAACGGGGCATGGTGGTCCTTGAAAATCAGCGGTGGGTTGTCGGTTGCCGCCTGTTGTGGCCTGGCGATGCGGCATTTCATCAGGCAGTTGGCGGCGGGCTTGGCCATCATTCGCGACATTTGTCACCATCAACAGGCAGGCTTCGCGTCTGGCCTGTCCCAGTTGTAACAGAGGGTCAACCCTGGCGGAATGGCCGTCTGGCCGGCCTGCACAATGCCGTTGTTACAAATCAGGAGCCTGCATGTCCACCGCCGCCAACACCAGACCAGACCGCATCGTGGTGGTTGACGACGACGCCCGCATCCGCGACCTGCTGCGCCGTTACTTGTCGCAAGAAGGCTTTGATGTGCTGCTGGCCGAGGACGGCAAAGCGCTGAACCGCCTGCTGATACGCGAGAACGTGGACCTGATCGTGCTGGACTTGATGCTGCCCGGTGAAGACGGCTTGTCCATCTGCCGCCGCCTGCGTGCCGGCAACGACCTGACGCCCATCATCATGCTCACTGCCAAGGTGGAGGACGTGGACCGCATCGTGGGCCTGGAGGTGGGCGCCGACGACTACATGCCCAAGCCTTTCAACCCGCGCGAGCTGCTGGCCCGCATCCACGCGGTGCTGCGGCGCAGGCCGGCGCAAGAGGCGCCCGGCGCGCCCAGCAAAGAAGCGATGGTGGTCAACTTTGGGCCATTTGAGTTTGATTTGTCGCAGCGCCGCCTGACCAAAGACGGTGAGGCCATTGCACTGACCACCGGCGAGTTTTCGATGCTCAAGGCGCTGGTGCGCCACCCGCGGCAACCGCTGTCACGCGACAAGCTGGCGCAGTTGGCCCGTGGCCGCGACTTTGAGCCGTTTGACCGCAGCCTGGATGTGCAGGTGTCGCGCTTGCGCAAACTGATCGAGCCCGACGCCGCCCAACCGCGTTACATCCAGACCGTGTGGGGTGTGGGTTATGTGTTTGTGCCGGACGGTGCGGCATGACCTGCGGCATGACCTGCGGCATCACTTGCGGCCTGACCCGCAGCCCAACGCGCCAGCCGCACCGCAGCCGGTACCACAACCCCGTGTGTGGCAGCACCCAACTGCCTGATCGGCAATGCTGATGGCCAGTACCCGGCTGGTGCCGGCAACCTCAGGCAAGCTGGCGCTCAGCCTCTTCTGGCGCACCTTTGCGCTGCTGTTGGTGTTGCTGGCGGCGGTGGTGTTTGCCTGGGTGCAGGCCTTGCGGGAGCTGGACAACGAGCCGCATTCGGTGGCGCAAAGCGCCCAGCAACTGACCAGCGTGGTCAAGCTCACCAGTGAAGCATTGCGCCTGCTGGACCGGGCCAGCCGGCCGGCGCTGGTACGGGCGCTGGGCACACGCAGCGGCCTGCTGCTGCAGGCACGCGCGGCCAACGATGTGTGGAGCCCACCGGGCAACGACAGCTTCACCCAGCGGCTGGATGCCGACCTGCGCAGCCGGCTGGACGACAAACTGGTGCTGGCCACCAGCCTGAACGGCCAGGCCGGGCTGTGGCTGGGCTTCAGTGTTGACCGTGAAGCCTGGTGGCTGCTGCTGCCACCCGAGATGCTGCAGCGCCCTGGCAGTGAGCGCTGGCCTTACTGGCTGGCGCTGTCGGTGCTGATCACCCTGGCCGGCTCAGCCATGATCGCCAGGCTGGTGAACCGGCCGCTGCGCGAGTTGTCATTTGCGGCCAGCAAAATCCGCGGTGGTGAATACGATTCCCGGCTGGACGAAACCACGCTGACCAGTGAGATCCGTGAGGTCAACATGGGCTTCAATCGCATGGCGCGCGAGCTGGCCAAGGTGGAAGAAGACCGCGCCGTGATGCTGGCCGGCATCAGCCATGACCTGCGCACCCCACTGGCCAGGCTGCGGCTGGAGACCGAGATGAGCGTGGGCGAGGAGGAGGCGCGCAACAACATGGCATCTGACATTGACCAGCTTGACGCCATCATCGACAAGTTCATGGACTACGCCCGACCGGGTGAAACGCAATTGCGGCCGGTGCATGTGTCGCAGCTGATAGACCATGAAGCCACGCTGTTCAGAGACCCGACGCAAATTCGCATCACGTCGCGCGTGGCCATAGACCTGGCGGTGATGGCCGATGAAACCGAACTCGGCCGCGTCTTCCTGAACCTGTTCGAAAACGCCCGCCGCTACGGCCGCGGCACCTACACCGGCGTGGCCGAGGTCGCCATCAGCTATGTCAAGACGGGGCCTTGGGCGATCATCAGCGTGCGCGACCAGGGCCCCGGCGTGGCACCTGAAAAATTGCCACAGCTGACGACGCCTTTCTTTCGTGGCGACGCCGCGCGCACCGCGGCCACCGGCGCTGGCCTGGGTCTGGCCATCGTCGAGAAAGCCATGCTGCGCATGGGCGGCAGTCTGGAATTGGCCAACGCACCCGACGGCGGGCTGGTGGCCCACCTGCGCTTGAAGCGCGCGCTGGGCACAGAGCCCATGGTGGCGCGCACCGGCCGGCGTGTCAGATCAAGCAGCTGAAAGGCGCGGCTTGTCGGCGCAGTTCATCGACGCAGCAGCAGGCACACCGCCCGCGCTTCAATCGCCCGGCCCTCACCCACCGGGCCCATTTTCTCGGCCGTCTTGGCCTTCACGTTGACAGCGTCTGGCGCCAGGCCCAACGTGCCCGCGATGCACGCGCATATGGCCGCAATGTGCGGCGCCATCTTCGGCGCCTGGGCGACGATGGTGCTGTCGATGTTGACGATGTCGAAGCCGGCGGCCTGCACGCGGCGCGCCGCTTCGGCCAGCAGCAACACCGAGTTGGCATCCTGGAAGGCGGCAGCGGTGTCGGGAAAGTGGCGCCCGATATCGCCCAGCCCGGCGGCGCCCAGCAGCGCATCGGTGATGGCATGCAGCAACGCATCAGCATCGGAATGGCCGAGCAGGCCGTGCGTGTGCGGGATGGTCACGCCGCCCAGCACCAGCGGCCGGCCGGCGACGAGTTGGTGGCTGTCCCAGCCTTCGCCAATGCGCAGCGCATGCAGGTTCATCGCGTCTCCAGAGAACGGGTTTCAAGCAAGCGGGCGGCCAGCACAAAGTCTGCCGGCCAGGTGAGTTTGAAGTTTTCCTGCTCACCCGGCACCAGCCGCGGCGCCAGGCCCAGGTGTTCGATGGCGCTGGCTTCATCGGTGATGGCCACGCCGGCCGCGGCGGCTTGATGCAGCGCCCTTTGCAGCAGGCCCAAGGGAAACATCTGCGGCGTTTGCGCCAGCCACTTGGCGCTGCGGTCCAGCGTCGCGGCGACGCGGTGTTGGGCGTCGGCGGCCTTCAGCGTGTCGGCCAGCGGCAGCGCCAGCAGGCCACCCACGGGGTCGTCCAGACAAGCGTCGATCAAACGGTCGACCCAGGCGGCTTGCAGCAGGCAGCGCGCCGCATCGTGCACCAGCACCCAGTCGCCCTCATCGGCACCGCGTTCGCGCAGCGCTTGCAGACCGGCGGCCACGCTGTCGGCGCGTGTGGCGCCGCCGCAATCAGCCGACCATTCGCGCGCGCCGCCGTAGCCGGGGGCATGGCGCAGCAAGCTGTCGTCGCCGGGCGCCAGCACCACCAGCGTGGCTTGCAGCCGCTGCACGCCGGCCAACGCCCGCAAGGTGTGCGCCACCACGCTGCGGCCGGCCAGCAGCGCGTACTGCTTGGGCCCAACAGCACCCGCACGCAGGCCAACGCCGGCGCAGGGCACAAGGGCATAACAGCGGCGGGCAGCAGACATGGCGGCGGATTCTAGAATCGACCACTTCAAGCCCCCAAGCCCCGCTGTGCAGATGCAAAACTGCGCGCCGGGGCTGTACTTGTTTCTAGAAACCTTCGATGCAACTTCCGAACATCGCCCCCGGCAAGCGCTTCACCCTGCCCCGCCCCACAGGTTCTGCCGACGCCCTGCTGCTGGCCCGCCTGGGCCGCCAACATGCCGATGCGCGGCGTGTGCTGGCCATCTTCACGGCCGAGCCTGCCGACACCCCGCGCCTGGCCGACGAGATGGCCTTCTTCGACCCCAAGCTGCGGGTGGCCCAGTTCCCCGACTGGGAGACCCTGCCCTACGACACCTTCAGCCCCCACCAGGACCTGATTTCCGAACGGCTGGCGACGCTGTGGCGCATTCACAGCGGCGATGTCGATGTGGTGCTGATGCCGGCCAGCACCGCGCTCACGCGCCTGTCTCCGCCATCGTTCATGGCCGGCACCACCTTTCACTTCAAGCAGAAAAGCCGGCTTGACGAAGCCCAGCTGAAGGCGCAGTTGACGCTGGCCGGCTACCAGCATGTCAGCCAGGTCGTCAGCCCCGGTGAATATGCCGTGCGCGGCGGCCTCATCGACCTGTTCCCGATGGGCAGCCTGGTGCCCTACCGCGTCGACCTGTTTGGCGACGAGGTCGACAGCATCAGAACGTTTGATCCTGATTCGCAGCGCAGCCTCTACCCGGTGCCCGAAGTGCGTTTGCTGCCGGGCCGCGAATTCCCGTTGGACGATGCTGCGCGCACGGCCTTTCGTGCCCGCTGGCGCGAGCAAATCGAAGGCGACCCGACGCGCTGCCGGCTCTACAAAGACATGGGCCAGGGCATTGCTGGCGGCGGCATCGAGTACTACCTGCCGCTGTTCTTCGACAAGCTGGGCAACATCTTCAGCTACCTGGATGCCGGTGGCACGAAACCCGCGGCGCTGGTGCTGCATGGCAAGGTGGACGAAGCGCTGCAGGGGTGGTGGGTGGACACACGCGAACGCCACCGCTTCTTGCAACACGACCCAGACCGGCCGATAGTGCCGCCGGCTGCGATCTTCATGCCGGCCGAAGAATTCTTCACGCGCACGCAGGCGCACGCCACGCTGCTGCTGCGCGGCGACGAGCCACTGGAATGGGCCCGCCCGCTGCCCGACCTGGGCATAGACCGCGGCGCCACGCAGCCTTTGAATTTGCTGGAACAGCACATCAAGCGCGGCAGCCACCGCGTGTTGCTGGTAGCCGAAACCGATGGCCGCCGCGAAAGCCTGCTGGAGATGTTGCGCGACCACGGCATCAGCGTGCCGGCGGTTGATTCACTCGAAGACTTCATCACCGGCGCCGAGCCCGTAGCGATTGCGACCACGCCGCTGGCCGAAGGTTTTCATTGGTTTGAACCGCAAGCGCAAACCAATATCCAGTTTGTCACCGAAACCGAACTCTTTGCCACCACGCGCGACGCGCGCCGGCGCCGCAAGCAAGAACAGGTCAGCAGCGTCGAGGCGCTCATCAAGGACTTGTCTGAATTGAAGGTGGGCGACCCGGTGGTGCACATGAACCACGGCATTGGCCGCTATCAGGGGCTGGTGAACATCGACCTGGGCGAAGGCGCATCTGAATTCCTGCATTTGCAATACGCCGACAAGGCCACGCTGTATGTGCCGGTGTCGCAATTGCATTTGATCAGCCGCTACACCGGCGTCAGTGCCGACGAAGCGCCTCTGCACAAACTGGGTTCACCGCAATGGGACAAAGCGCGCCGCAAGGCGGCTGAGCAGGTGCGCGACACCGCGGCGGAGTTGCTGGCGCTGTATGCCCGCCGCGCCGCGCGCGAAGGCTTTGCGCACCGCTTCAGCGCGCAAGACTACGAAGCCTTTGCCACCTCATTCGGCTTCGAGGAAACCGCCGACCAGCGCGCCGCCATCCACGCCGTGATTCAAGACATGGTGAGCCCGCGGCCGATGGACAGGCTGATCTGCGGCGATGTCGGTTTCGGCAAAACCGAAGTCGCCCTGCGCGCTGCTTTTGTGGCCGTGCACGGCGGCAGACAGGTGGCCATATTGGCGCCCACCACGCTGCTGGCCGAACAGCATTTCCAGACCCTGACAGACCGCTTCGGCAAATGGCCGGTGAAGATTGCCGAGCTGTCGCGCTTTCGCAGCCCCAAGGAAGTGAAGGCCGCCGTGGACGGCATTGCCGCCGGCAC
>JAYVLI010000240.1:0-20683 GCA_043759535.1 Betaproteobacteria bacterium
AAGGGCGTGGAAATCACCGATTGCGACACGCTGGTGGTTGAAGGTTTGGTCGAGGCCACCATGGATTCCCGCCTGATGCAAATCTCGGAGCAAGGCGCGTTCAAGGGCTCGGCTGAAATTGACATTGCAGAAATCCATGGCCAGTTTGATGGCAACCTGACGGTGCGCGAGAAGCTGATGATTTATGCCACCGGCAAAGTCACCGGCAAGATCCGCTACGGCAAAGTGGTAATTGAAGAAGGCGGGCAGCTCTCTGGTGAAATCCAGTTTGGTGCCTCATCGCCATCCAAGCCGATGATTGCAAAACCGGCCTTGCAGGTGGCGTAGACCTCTCTGGAAGCGCCCCGCATCCGGCGCTACGACCAACAGTGTCTGCACGGCATTGCCGTGACACAGCAAGTGCGCCCGCTGTAAAAAGAGTGACAAAATGATCGGCGAAAGCCAGGTAGGCTATGGCTGACCACATTCATCCTCTTTTCAACACCGCACGGACGCACTGCCCATGAAAACCCGAATCACCGAACTCTTTGGCATCCAGCACCCCATCATCCAGGGCGGCATGCACTTTGTGGGCTTTGCCGAGCTGGCGGCGGCAGTGTCCAACGCCGGTGGGCTGGGCATCATCACCGGCCTGACGCAGCGCACGCCTGAGCTGCTGGCCAAAGAGATTGCCCGCTGCCGCGAGATGACCGACAAGCCCATTGGCGTCAACCTGACCTTCTTGCCGGTGCTCACCGCGCCCGACTACCCCGGCTACATCAAGGCCATCATCGACGGTGGCATCAAGGTGGTGGAAACGGCGGGCAACAACCCGCAAAAGTGGTTGCCCGCGCTGCATGAGGCCGGCATCAAGGTGATCCACAAATGCACCTCGGTGCGCCACTCGCTCAAGGCCGAGTCGATTGGTTGCGATGCGGTGAGCGTGGACGGTTTTGAGTGCGGCGGCCACCCGGGCGAAGACGATATCCCCAACTTCATCCTGCTGCCGCGTGCGGCCGATGAACTCAAGATCCCGTTTGTGGCCTCGGGCGGCATGGCCGATGGCCGCTCGCTGGTGGCCGCCTTGGCGCTGGGCGCCGAGGGCATCAACATGGGCACCCGTTTCATCGCGACAAAAGAAGCGCCGGTGCATGACAACGTCAAGCAGGCAATAGTGGCCGCCAGCGAGCTGGACACCCGGCTGGTGATGCGCCCACTGCGCAATACCGAGCGGGTGCTGCGCAACGCCGCCACCGACAGCCTGCTGGCCAAAGAAAAAGCGCTGGGGGCCAACCTGAAGTTCGAGGACATCATGGCCGAGGTGGCCGGCGTCTACCCCAAGATCATGCTGGACGGTGCGATGGACGCGGGTGTCTGGTCGTGCGGCATGGTGGCCGGGCTGGTCCACGACATCCCCACCTGCCAGCAGTTGATCGACCGCATCATGGCCGAGGCCGACCAGATCATCCGCCAGCGGCTGGCGGGGTTTTTGGCGGCTTGACCGCGCGGCCTTACCAAGGCGCGGCGTCGCGCCGGCCCAGCCGTTCAAACAAGGTCAGCACCGCTTCCAGCCCGGTTGGGCCGGCGGTGAAACGGCCGACATGGCTGAGGTCAGCCGGATGCGACAAATGCAGCGCCTGGCTGGGGCGTGGCGGCATCGGCAGCGGCCCGGTCACCGCCTCCACCAAAAACCGGGTGGCGTCCAGCGGCGGCGCGGCCAGCATGCCCCGGCGCGGCGCCAGCAGCAGCAGCGCGCGCGCCAGGCTCAACACCTTGCGGCGGCGGCTGACCACGGCCCGGCTGTCGATGGCATTGAGGCCGCGGCGCTCCACCTCCAGCCCGATCTGGGCATACAAAAACCGCGCGGCGTTGATACCGGGCCGGCAGCCCAGCGGCAGTGCGGCCACACCGGCGTCCACCCGGGCGTACAGCGCATCGGCCTCGCGCAGCAAGCGCTGCACCACCTGGCCCAGCGCCGGGCTGTGCTGGGGTGCGGCCAGCCAGGCGTTGGGGTCAATGCCCACTTCGCGCAGCCACTGGCGCGGCAGGTACAGCCGGCCCAGCCTGGCGTCCTCGCCCACGTCGCGGGCGATGTTGGACAACTGCATGGCCACACCCAGATCACAGGCACGGGCCAGGCCGGCGGCGCTGCGCACGCCCATCAACAAAGCCATCATCGCGCCCACCGTGCCGGCCACGCGGGCGGCATAGGCCTGCAGGTCGTCCAGCGTTTCGTAGCGCCGCGCGCTGCTGTCCCAGGCAAAGCCTTCAATCAGCGCCTCGGGCAGCAGGGCGGGGATGTTGAAGCGCCGCACCACGGCCGCCAACGCCCGGTCCGCCGCCTCGGGCAGGGCGCCGCCCTGGTAGATGCGCTGCAGCCGGTTGCGCAGGTTCTGTACGGCGGCAGCCGCGTTGTGGGCGGCGGCACTGGCTGGGTCAGGCAGGCCTCCGCCGGTCTGGCCGTCCACCGCGTCATCGGCCAGGCGGCAAAAGGCGTACAGCGCGCAGGCTGGGTCGCGCACCGCACGTGGCAGCAGGCGGGACGCCGCCAGAAAGGTGCGGGAGCCATTGGCCAGCAAGGCGCGGCAGGCCGCCAGGTCACGCGCTTCAGCGGCGGCTGTGGTGGCCGCGCTGGCCGGGTTGTCCAGGTTATCCGCAGCGGCGGCCTGGGCCGGGTGGCCGTCCGGTGCTGCGGCAAAGCTGCCGCCGCCGCTGCCGGCGCCGTCGTCAAGCGAGCGCTGCAGTTGTGATGTGATCGCCATGGGGTACCACCGTGTCCAACACGCGGGCTGAGGAGAGAACGCCGGGCAAACCGGCGCCGGGATGGGTGCCTGCGCCCACCAGGTACAGGCGCTCAACTTCTTCGCTTTTGTTGTGCGGCCGGAACCAGGCGCTTTGCGTCAACACCGGCTCCAACCCAAACGCCGCGCCGCGGAACGACGACAAGCGGTCCTGAAAATCCAGCGGCGTCAGCACGCGTGAGGTGGCCAACTGGCTGGACAAACCGGGCAGCAACGTGCTTTCCAGCCGCTGCATGATTTTTTGCCGGTAGGGCTCAGCGGCCACCGTCCAATCAGTGCCACTTTGCAAATGCGGTACTGGCGACAAGGCGTAAAACGCATCACAACCGGCTGGTGCCAGGGCCGGGTCCGTGGCGGTGGGCCGGTGCAGGTAGAGGCTGAAGTCGTCCGCCAGGTGTTTGCGCTCGAAGATGTCGGTCAACAGGCCCCGGTAACGTGGTCCCAGCGCGATGGTGTGGTGGGCCACATCGGGGTATTGGCGCCGGGTGCCGAAGTACCAGACAAACAGGCTCATCGAGTATTTGCTGCGCTCGATGCGGGCATCGGTCCAGCGCTTGCGGTGTTCGGGTGCCAGCAACTTTTTGTAGGTGGTGGCCGAGTCGGCGTTGGACACCACCGCATCGGCCTGCAGCCGCTCACCGTTGTCCAGCAGCACACCGCAGGCCGCACCGTCCTTCACCAGGATTTGCGCCACGCCGGTATTGCAGCGCACCGTGTTGCCCTGGCCCTCGATCAGCTTGACGATGCCGGTGACCAGGCTGCCAGTGCCGCCCATCGCAAAATGCACCCCAAAGCGGCGCTCCAAAAACGCGATCAGGCAATACACCGAGGTGGTGGCAAACGGATTGCCGCCTACCAGCAACGATTGGAAGGTGAGCACCACACGCAAGCGCGGGTCTTGAACATGCTTGCAGGCCAACTGCCACACAGTGCGCCAGGCCTCCAGCTTGAGCATGGCCGGCAGCACCCGGGCCATGTCGGTCCAGTGGCTGAAAGGCTTGTCGCCCAGTTGCTCAAAGCCCACCTTGTAAATAGCCTCGCTGGCCTGCAAGAACTTTTCGTAACCGGCCACGTCAGCCGGCGCAAAGCGGGCAATCTCGGCGCGCATGCTGGCGGCGTCGCCGGTGTAGTCAAACACCGCGCCGTCATCGAACCGCACCCGGTAAAACGGGCTCACCGGCACCAGCGTCACGTCGTCGGCCAGGCGTTTGCCGCACAGCGTCCACAGCTCTTCCAGCAAAAACGGTGCGGTGATCACGGTGGGCCCGGCATCAAAGGTGTAGCCGTCTTGTTTGTACACATAGCCCCGGCCGCCGGGGGCGTCCAGCTTTTCCAGCACTGTGACCCGCCAGCCGCGTGCGCCCAGGCGCACTGCAGCGGCCAGGCCGCCAAAACCGCTGCCAATCACCACCGCATGCGGGCGGCGCTGGCTGCGGCCGGTGTGGGCGGGTGCGGAGGCAGGGCGGGCGGCACCGGTGGGCAGGACTTGTGTCAACATTTGTGGATAGTATTTGTGTCCAGTTTAGTTGACAATAGGGTTGCTCTCCATCTACCCCCGGCATCAGGCGTGTCGGCGGAGGTGGCAGGGTCCACAATCCAGGATCGCCCGCCGGGCGACCTGTGAGGACTGCGGTGGCGTCAAACCGGATCGAAGGGGGCTGGGCATGAACCGGAGCGCTGCTGACATGGCAGACCTGGGTGCGTTGGCCGGCCTAGCACCCGCATTGGCCGCCACCGTGGCCAGCATCGCCGGTGACATCGCGCTGGTGATCGGCCCCGACGGTGTGGTGCGCAACGTGTCGCACGGTGATGCACCGCTGTCGCAGCAGGCCAGCCTGTGGGTGGGCAAGCCGTTTGCGGATGCCGTGACGCATGACACCCGCAGCAAGATCGACCTGCTGCTGCGTGATGTCAGCAGCACCGGCATCTCGCGCCGGCGTGAGGTCAACCTGCCTGGCGCCGAGGGGCTGGACATCCCGGTGGCGTTTGCCGCCATCCGCCTGGGGGCTGATGGCCCGGTGCTGGCCGTGGGGCGTGATTTGCGCGCCATCGCCGCCATCCAACAGCGTTTTGTGCAGGCCCAGCACGAGCTGGAGCGGGATTATTGGCAGCGCCGCCAGGCCGAATCACGCTACCGCATGTTGTTCCAGGTGGCCACCGACGCGGTGTTGATGGTGGACGCCAGCACGTTGTTGGTGGTCGAGGCCAATGCCGCTGCGGCTGAATTGTTCCGCCGCAGTGCGGCGGATCTGGTGGGCCAACCGGTCACCGCAGCGCTGGCGGCCACCGCCAGGCCGTCGGTCACTGAGTTGTTGGTCACCGCCCGCACCAGCGGCCGGCCGGCTGAAATCCGTGCCCGGTTGGATGTGCGCCTGGGTGAGCTGAGCGCTGGCCTGGTCGATATCTCGGCCACCCCGTTCCGCGCCCAGACTGACGGTGTTGACACCATGTTGTTGCTGGTGCGGGCCCGCGCCGCTGCACCGCGTGGCGGTGACCGCAGTGGTGATCGTGTTGGTGAAAGCCCCCAACAATTTGCCGCTTTTGTTGAGCAAACGCCAGACGCAGTGGTCATCACCGATTCCACCGGCCGGGTCCTGATGGCCAACCCCGCCTTCCAGTTGATGGGGCTGGACAACCTGATGGAATCGCAACTGCGCGGCCGCACGCTGGCCGAGGTGCTGGGTGACCCCAGCCAGCGCCTGTCCGCCTTGTTGGCCGAAGTGCGGCGCGTGGGCATTGCCACCCAGGTGCGGTTGCCCATCGGCAAGCCTGGTGGTGGTTTGTCGCTGGAGGTGGAGGTGTCGGCCGCGCTGCTGGCCGAGGGTGACCAGGAATGCATCGGCTTCACCTTGCGCCGCCATGTGGTGCCCACCACGGTGGATCTGCAGCCGCTGGATGGCCTGGCCGTGGCCATCGAGAACCTGGTGGGCCAGCTGGGCCGGGTGCCGCTGCCTGAGCTGATCCAGGACGCCACCCACCTGGCCGAGCGCCACCTGATCCGCAGTGCGTTGCTGCGTGCCCGCGGCAATACCACCGCTGCAGCTGAATGGCTGGGCATCAGCCCTGAGAACCTGACGCAGCGGCTGCAGTGGCACAGTGTGGACACTGGCCGCGCCAGTCACGAGCCGCCCGCATTGCTGAACTGAACCCGGGTTGGCCAGCCAGCAGGGTTGACTTGCTGCCGTTTCCCAGGAAAGCCCCGCCCCGTTGCGCCAGCCGGCTCATGCATCATCTGCCCGTGAATTCCAGCCCGCCATTCGGTCAGGCCGACCTCAGCAACTGCGAACGTGAGCTGATCCACCTTGCCGGGTCCATCCAGCCGCAGGGTGTGGTGCTGGTGCTGCGAGCGCGGGATGGCCAGCTGGTGCAGGCCTCGGCCAACTGCCAGGCCTTGTTGGGCCTGGCGCCCGCACAACTGCTGGGCCAGCCACTGGCGGTGTTGGGTGGCACGCTGGCCTCAGCGGTGTGGGCGCTGATGGATGGCCCCAACCCCGCCGACCTGTTGGACCCGCTGCCGCTGCAGCTCAGCACGGCGGTTGCCGGCAAAGCGCTGCACTGGGCTGCCCTGCTGCACCGTGTGCCCGCACAAGGGGTGCTGGTGCTGGAGCTGGAGCCACCGCAGGGCGGTGGCCCGGCCGGTGCAGTGGTGCCTGACGACCCGGCCATGCTGGACTTGTTGTCAGCCACCGTGCAGCGCCTGGGCCAGGCCGCCAGCATCGGCGCGCTGGCCGACGCGGTGGTGCGCAGCGTGCGCGACATGACCGGTTATGACCGCGTCATGGTCTACAAATTTGACCCCGATGGCCACGGCAAGATCATTGCCGAGGCGCGTGACCCCCGGCTTGAAACCCTGCTGGGCCACCACTACCCGGCCACCGACATCCCGCAGCGCGCGCGTGAGCTGTACCTGCGCAACCGGGTGCGGGTGCTGGTGGATGTGCATTACCAGGCGGTGCCGCTGGTGCCGGTGCAGGTGCCTGCGGACGGGGCCGTGGCCAGCGCGGACCTGGACATGTCGCTGTGCGGCCTGCGCAGCATGTCGCCGCTGCACCTGCAGTACCTCAAGAACATGGGTGTCACCGGCACGCTGGTGGTGTCTTTGGTGCGGGAGGGCCAGTTGTGGGGCCTGATCGCCGCCCACCACTACCAGGCGCGCGCCATCAGCCCGGCGCTGCGCTCGGCCTGTGATCTGATCGCCGAGGTCACCGCCACCCGCATTGCCGCGATCGAGAACTACGCCTACGCCCAGGTGGCCATCCTGGTGCGGCGGCTGGAGCAGCGCCTGGTCGAGGCCACCGCCACCGAGGGCGACTGGCGGCTGGCCCTGTTCCGCAACCCACGCACCCTGCTGCAGCCGCTGGACGCCACCGGCGCTGCGCTGTTCCACGATGGTGAGCTGCTGACCTCGGGCGAGGTGCCGTCCACGCCTGAGCTGCGCGCCCTGCTGCAGTGGGTGGACGGGGCCTGTGCCGACGCGCCGTCTGTGCCGTTTTCCTGCGCGTCCGTGGCCAAGGCCAGGCCGGCGCTGGCCTCACTCACACCCATGGCCAGTGGCGTGCTGGCCATCAAGCTGTCCACCCAGCGTCCGGATTATTTGATGTGGTTCCGCAAAGAGCAGTTGCTCACCGTCACCTGGGCCGGTGACCCGGCCAAGCCGATGGTGGACAACGACCCGATGACGCTGTCACCGCGGCGCTCGTTTGCGACCTGGTCTGAGATGGTGCGTGGCACTGCGCTGCCCTGGAGCGGTGCGGATCTGGCACTGGGTCGGGCCATTGGCGCGTCGCTCATTGACATCATCGTGCAGGTCAACGCGGTGCGGCTGCTGGTGGCTGAGCACCAATTGGCCGGCATACGCGACACGGTGCAAAGCTCACAAGAGCCGGTGGCCATTGCCAATGCCGACGGCCAACTGCTGTTTGCCAACCCGGCGTTTGCCGCGCTGCTGGGCTGCCCGATGGAAGGCCTGTCGCAAATTGAGGACGTGGCGCTGGCCTTTACCGACCCGCAAGCGCTGCTGGCCGGCCTGGCATCGGTGCGCCAGCTGCAGCAGGCCTGGCGCGGTGAGCTGGCGCTGGTGCGCCACGCCGAGCGGGGCAGCCAACCCGCTGAGCCGCTGCCCGTGGGCGTGCGGGTGGAACTGGTGCCAGGCCGTGATGGCCGGGTGCTGGGCGGCATCATCGTGCTGACCGATTTGAGCGACAGCCGCCGCGCCGACGCCGCCCGCCGCCACCTGGAGCAAGCCTTGCAACTGGCCGCCCGGGGTGGCCTGCCCGAGGCCGGTGGCATGCTGGCCGACAACGTGATCGGCGCCATCCTGACCAACGCCAGCCTGGCCGCGATGGACATTGCCGACAGCACCGCCGGCCCCAGCGTGGCACCGCTGCTGGAAGAGGTGGAGGCCTCAGCCCAGCGCGCCACCGCGCTGTACGCCCGCATCCGGCAACTGTTTGGCGCCTGAGCCCTGCGGCGCTGGGGTGGTGGCTGCAGTGGTGGCAGCCCACAGCGCCTCAAACAGTTGTGCATGCTGGCCAAACGCCCACTGCGCCTCCTGCACCAGCGCATCCACCTGGGCCGGCGCCAGCGGCAGGGCGTCCAGCCCATTGCGGAACTGTTGTGCCAAGGCCGTGACCTGCTCAACGCTGCCGAAATCAAAAAACCGCGTGCCGGCCTGGCCAGTCAGGCCGTAAGCCCGCCGCACCACACGGGCCAGCGCCTGGCCACCGGCCAGGTCACCCAGATAGCGCACATACGCATGGGCGGCCAGTGCGGCCGGGTCATGCTGGGCCAGGTGCAGCAAGCGGTCGGCGTAAGCGCTGGCTGCTGGCAGCACCGGCAGGGCGCTGGCCCAGTCGGGGCCGTGCAGGTCGGCCAGGTCCTGGCCCAGCGCACTGCTGCGGGCCAGTACCGGCTGGTGCAGCGGCGCCAGCGCGGGGTGGTTGGCGTGGTCTTGCAGCGCCGGCTCCAGCGCGGCGTAAACCACATGCAGATTGCGCTGCAGGTGGTGAAAACCCACTGCCGGCAGCGTGCCGCGCAGCAGCGCGGGCATAACGCCGGCCCGCTCGGTGTGGCTGTGCAGCGGCTGGGTGCCGTCCCGCAGGCGCTGTGCCAAGCCGATGCCCATGTTCATGCTTGTGCTCATCCGCGCTTTCAGGCCCGCTGCAGGCCAATCATCAAGCACTCATGATAGCCAGGCACCTGCCGCAGGCCTGGCCTGTGCCGCAGCGCCGAGCACCGCCACAAGCACCGCCACCCACCACGCCACCAACGCCCTGCGCAACAATGCTGCTGCATGGGCCAACGCTTGCAGTGGGAGACCGACGGTGCCGCCTGGCCGCACCGCGCTGCCAGCCGTTTTGTGCATGCTGGTGGGGTGCGTTGGCATGTGCAGGTGCTGCACGGCGCAGCGCAGCACAGCCCTGCTGCGGTGTCACCGCTGTGGTTGCTGCACGGCACTGGTGCGGCCAGCCACTCCTGGCGCCACCTGGCGCCTTTGCTGCTGGACTGTGGGCCGGTGGTGGTGCCGGACCTGCCCGGCCACGGCTTCAGCAGCCCCTTGCCGGCGCCGCAGCAATCACTGGCCGGCATGGCTGCCGCGCTGGCCGCGCTGGCACAGGCGCTGGCCTTGCCGCCGGCGGTGCTGATCGGGCATTCCGCCGGTGCTGCATTGGCGGTGCAAGCGGTGCAAGCCGGCCTGCTGGCGCCGCTGCAAATCATCGGTATCAATGCCGCTTTGCTGCCGTTTGACGGCCTGGCCGGCCAGGTGCTGGGGCCGATGGCGCGCTGGATGTCACGCCAGCCGCTGGTACCGCGCCTGGTGGCCCGCACCGCACGCGACGGCGCTGCCGTGCGGCGCCTTTTGCAGGCCACCGGCTCACGGCTGGACGCCAGCGGCCTGGCGCTGTACGGCCAACTCATCCGCAGCCCGGCCCATGTGGCCGGCGCGCTGGCCATGATGTCGGACTGGGATTTGCGCCGCCTCTGGCACGACTTGCCACGCCTGCCGGTGCCACTGTCGCTGCTGGTGGGCGCACACGACAGCACCGTGCCACCGGCCCAGGCCCAGCGCACCGCCCAGCGCCTGCCCGGCACCCGCCAGGTGGTGTTGCCCGGCTTGGGCCACCTGGCGCATGAAGAAGCGGCCACCACCGTGGCCGCTGCCCTGCAGCCCTGGCTGGCTTGCCCACCACAACACGCCGTGCCAGCCCCCGTTTGATGGCGCCGCGCCCGGCTTGCCGTGCCTGCCGCGCTTGTTGGGTCCGGTGGGTCGGCGCCTGTGGCACCGTGCGCTAATTCACGATTGCAGCGGCATTGTGTTATCAATTTTGCTGGTTCGCTTGCCTGCGCTGAGGGAAAATGAGAAAAACGCCTCAACCGAGTCCTATTTTTTGAAATCTCTGCCCGCCAACGTGACTGGTGCTGCATTTGCCCACCCACTTGCCGCCCAACACGCCATCTTGTCGGTGGCCACCACACCAGCCGCCGCCTCCGGTTTGGCGGGTGTCCCGTTGCTGCAGTGGTCCCCCAGCTTCAATGATTTGCGCCAGGCTGCTGCACAGGCGGCCAGCGTGGGCGATGTGGCCACCGCTGCCAGCCCAACCGGCCAGACTGTGTTGGCACTGACCAGCGCGCCCGGCACGGCCCAGCCCAGCCTCCTGCAAGCCAGCACCCCGGTGCCCGGGGCGGCGCTGCTGTTTGGCCTGCTGGTGTTTTTGTTTGCCTTGCTGCTGCGCCGTGTTGCCCGGCCACAGCGCCGCCCATCATTGATTGGTGCCCGCCTGCCCACGGTGGTGGGCAGCGTGGCGCGCCAGTCAGCCAGCGCCAACACCACAACCACAGCCCCGCGCCACCAGCACAGCGATGCGCCGTGTGGCTTGCAGGCCACGTGATCACACGCCCGCACCCGCACCCGCGCCCACACCCGCACCCGCACCCACGCCCACCACCATGTTCATGATCAAAACCCTGCGCACATTGAGCTTGCCACTGGCGCTGTGTGCGGCGCACGCCAGCGTGGGCGCACAGCCCAGCACCGTGGTGGGTGAGTGGCGCGGCATGGCCGGCCCTGAGCACCTGATCTTCCGGTCCAACGGCCTGGTGCGCACCTGCTTTGGCCCCAACACCAAAGGCAACGCTGCCATGGGCGGCTGGACCGAGCTTGCGCCCGGCCGCTACCGCATCACCTTCACCCACGCCATCTCGCCCAACTGCGACACCCCACCGCAGGTGATCCGCAAATACCAGGTCGAGATTTTGGGCCTGGCCACCGTCACCGCCAAAGCCACCGAGCTGGCGCTGTTTGTCTCGGGTGAAGGCCCACCCGACCGCTACGCCCGGGTGGGCGCCGGCGCTGCGGCCAGCGGCAACCCGGCCAACACGCTGGCTGTCAGCGGCGGCGCTACAGTCAAATAAGCGACTGGCGGGCGGTCCGCCCGGCCCAGGCGTGGCGCCGGCAGCGCCAGATCACGGCAGCTTGGGGTTGTGCGCTGCAGCGCTTGCCGCTGCGCTGGCGCTGCGGGTTTTGCTGCAATCCGGCCCGGTCACGATAGACCCGTCCCGGCATTCGGTCAGGATGTCATCGCTAGCGGCGTTGCGCCTGGCTTCACGCCGGCTGGGTGCGGGCTGGCCCGCGGCAGGTCCGGCCGCTGGCCCCGCTGCCGCCTGCCCCGGCACCGCAGCCATGGCAGACCAGCCCGGCTGGATCATCAGGATCTTTTTGCTGCCTTGGTCACAGGTGCCTACCACCCGGCCTGGCGCAAGCGCTGCCCGGTCCACCACGCTCAGGCTGTGGTTGCCAATGCCGTTGGCCCGCACCCTGGCATCAATGTCAGCCCGGATCGCGTCGCAGTTGTTGGCCCGGGCCGTGCTGGCCAGCAGCAGCGTCAGTGCCAGGCCGAGGGCCAGCGTGAGGGCGGGTTTCAACATGGGGTCAGCCTGTGCCTGCGGTGTCTTGGTGGTGGGTTGGGCGCTGTGCTGCATGCGGCCCAATCTGGCTGCAGCCCAAATCGGCGGCATACCCGGCGCGCACCCTACGGCGCGCCTGCCAACACGTAACCCGACCAAGGCCTAGGTGGCCACTTGACAAGCTGCATTTGTGGTGATTTTGTGGATTTTTGCCAAATCTGCGGTGATGCAAAGGGCAGGTTGTGGTGCGCTCTCACCGGGCATGTGCGCGGAGCCCGCGATCAAACGGGACGCAACAACTGTGGATCTCTCGCTCAGGCGTATTGACGGGCCTAACGAAATTTCCTCCCCACCCCAATCCCCCGCACCACGCCCGACAAACCCGCCGCGTCCACCTTGGGCAGCGGCAAATACAAAGCCGCCATGGCGTCGGCAATCTGGCGCGCCTGGGTTGGTGGCGTGTTGGGCGGGCTGTTGTGTGGGCGGTCTGGGCCGGGCCTGGTGGGCATGGGGGACGTGTCCACCAGCAGCGCGCTGACGCCGGTGGCGCGCAGTTGGCGGGCGGCAGCCAGGGCGTCGGCCAGGGCGGCGCTGCGGCCGGGGGCGCCGTTGCGGTTGATGTTGGCGCGGGCGTCGGACAGCAGCACGATCAGCGGGGTGCCACCCCGGCGCTGGATGGCGCTGGTGAGTTGGGTGGCGGCGTCCAGCGCGTTGGCCAGTGGGGTGCCGCCGCCGCCGGGCAGGCCGGCCAGGGCGCGTTTGGCGCGCACCAGCGAGCGGGTGGGGGGCAGCACCAGGTCGGCGCTGCTGCCCCTGAAGGCCAGCAAGGCCACCCGGTCACGCCGCACGTAACAGTCGGCCAGCAGCAGCTCCACCGCGCCTTTGGCCTCGGCCAGGCGGGCCAGCGCGGCCGAGCCGGACGCGTCCACCACAAACACGGTGGTGGTTTCGCTGCGCTGGGCGCGGCGGGCGATGTGGAAATCTTCGCGCCGCACCAGCACGCGCTGGGATGGCGCCGCGTGCGCCGCATCAGACAGCATCTCACGCCGCCGCAGCACCTGCCAGGGCGCGGCGGCGCGCAGGGTGGCGATCAGGTCAAGGCGGGCGCAGCCGCGCAGTTCACCCCGGCGGGCGCCCAGCGGCCGGCCGCGCAGGCCGCCTTGCTGCAATGCACCGGCGCGGCCGCCGGCTTGCGCGGCGCTGCGCTGGGGCAGGCCGGCTTTCAGGCGCGCCAGCAGGCCGGCGGGCAGGCTGCTGAGGGCGGCTTCCAGCACCAGGTCGTCCAGCGTGGCGGGGTTGGGTGGCTGGGGTGTATTGCTGTTGTCGGACGCTGGGGTGTCGGGTGGTGCGCCGGGGTCTGGTGGCGGTGATGGTGGCTGCGCATCCACCTCACCCGGCTCGGCCTGTGGTGGCGCGGGTGGTGTGGGTAGCGTGGGTGGCGGCTCAGCCTGGGCGTCATCTGGCGTGTCGTCCGGCGCCTCGTCTTGCACCTCCGGCGTCGCCGGGCGCTGGGTGGCGCGTGGCCCCAGCACCAGTTTGGCGGCCAGCGCGGCGTCTTCGGGCTGCACGCTGTCATGGCCTTGCAGGGCGGCCACCACGCGTGCAGCGCGCAGCGCCAACCAGGGTGCGCGCAGGGATGGGATGCCCAGCGCCAGTGCGGCTTGGCACAGCGCGCGGGCGGTGTCATCGCCACTGGCCACGCGGGCCAAGCGGACGCGGGCGGCCAGCACATCGGCCGGTGTCACGGCATCAAACACCGGTGCGCGGCTGGGCAGATCGTCCAGCACCAGGTGGAAGGCCAGCCGGTCGGCCAGCGCGGCGGGGGCTTGTTCGTCGTCGTCGATGCCTTCGTCCAGCGCCACCATGCCCAGGCGGGCGGGCTGGCGCTGGGTGATGCCGTCACGCTCAACCAGCACCTCACCACTGTCCAGCACGGCGGCCAGGCGGGCGGCGGTGGCCGGGGCCAGGCGCTCGGCCATGGCCAGCAGCACCAGGCCGCCGTGGGCGTCGGCCAGCACACCCCGCTGGGCCACGGGCCGGCCGGTGTGCAGGGTGGCGGCCAGGTCCAGCCCGCCCAGCAGGCGTTCGTCGGCAATGTGCAGCGGCACCCGGCGCTGTGGTGTGCCGGCCGGCAGCAGCGTTTGCAACTGGGCCAGCCAGTGGGCGCGTTGCGGCCCGCTGCGGGCACGCAGCAGGGCGCCGCCCAGGCCGGCCGGGTCTACCGCCAGCAGGGCGGCGGCGGTCAGGGCGTCGGCCCAGCGCGGGTCAGGGGTATCGCTGGTGGCGGTCATGGCGGCCTGCACCGCTCATGCCACCGGCAGATCGGCCAACGCCCGTTCAACCCGGCTGCTGGACCCGGCATCGTCCAGCGGGTCACGCCGCAGACGGTGGCGCAGGGCGGACGGGGCGATGCGCTGCACATGGGCCAGCGTGACGGTGCCATCGCCCTGGTAGGCGGCCAGCGCGCGGGCGGCGCGCATCACGGTCAGCTCACCGCGCAGGCCGTCGGTGCCCAGGGCCAGGCACAGGCGGGCGCTGTACTCCAGCACGCTGTCGGGCACCTCCACCTTGGGCAACAGCGCCCGGCCGGCGCTGATGCGTTTGCGCACCTTGGCGTCCTCTTTGGCCCACAGGGTGGTGAAGGCCAGCGGGTCACGCTCAAACGCATCGCGGCGTTTGACCACTTCGATGCGCTGCGCCAAATCTTTGGGCGTGCTGACTTCGACGCTCAGGCCGAACCGGTCCAGCAGTTGTGGCCGCAGCTCACCCTCCTCGGGGTTGCCGCTGCCCACCAGCACAAAGCGGGCGGGGTGGCGCACGCTCAGGCCTTCACGCTCCACCACGTTTTCACCCGAGGCGGCCACGTCGATCAGCAAATCCACCAGGTGGTCCTCCAGCAGGTTGACCTCGTCGATGTACAAAAACCCGCGGTGGGCGCGCGCCAGCAGGCCGGGCTCAAACGCTTTCACGCCATCCGCCAGCGCGCGCTGCAGGTCGAGTGCGCCGACCACCCGGTCTTCGGTGGCGCCCAGCGGCAAATCCACCACCGGCACCGGCACGCTGTGGGTTTTGACGGCGGCCTTGCCGGCTTTGATGCGGTCACAGTCTTCGCAGGCACCACGCGGTGCCGCCGGGTCACAGTGGTAGCGGCAGCCCAGCGTGGCTTTCATTGGCGGCAGCAGGGCGGCCAGGGCGCGCACGGCGGTGCTTTTGCCGGTGCCCCGGTCACCAAACACCAGCACCCCGCCAATGCCGGGGTCGACAGCGGCGATCAGGATCGCCAGTTTCATGTCGTCCTGGCCGACGATGGCCGAAAAAGGAAAGGCTTGCGCCATGCAACTAGGCTCCGGTGGGCGGGCTGACGACAGGATGGTCGTCCAGCAGAGAAAGGGGGACAGGGCGGTGGGTCAGGCAAACATCAAAAGCTCTGCGTCGCGTCGTTGCCGCTGTCTTTGGCAATGCGCTTGTGGGCCCGCTGCAGCGCCCACCAGGCGGCCAACGCCAGCAGGGGCACGGCCGCACCGGTCACCAGGTCGGGCGACAGCGCCAGCCCGGCGGCTTTGAGCGCCTTGGCGCCGTAACCCACCAACCCGGCCAGGTAGTAGACGATGGCCGCCACGGACAAACCTTCCACCGTTTGCTGCAGCCGCAACTGCATCTTGGCGCGCCGGGCGGTGGCCGCGAGCAAGGCCTGGTTTTGCTGCTGGCGGGCAATGTCAACCCGGGTGGACAGCAGGCTGCTGGCCTGCGCCACCCGCTCGGACACATCGTGCAGCCGTTGCGACACGGTGGCGCAGGTGGCCATGGCCGGGCTGAGGCGGCGGGCCATGAACTCCTCAATCGTCTGCAGGCCCTGGATGCGCCGCTCACGCAGCTCACCAATGCGGGTGGCCACCAGCGCGTGGTAGGCCCGGCTGGCGCCAAAACGGGCCTGGCTGGCCGACAGCGCACTCTCCACATCGGCAGCCAGCGCCATCAGTTGCTGCAGCAGGGCGTCGTCGCCGGCCTGGGCGCCGGGGTTGATGGCCAGGCTGTTGGCGCCCACCACGCTTTGGCTGGCGATGCGGGCGGTCAGGTCGGCCAGGGTGCGCTCGATCACCAGCAGGCGCTGCCACAAGCCGCGCGCCATGGGCAGCGCCAGCAAGGCCATCATGCGGTAGGCCTCGATCTCGAACAGCCGCTGCAGCATGCGGCCGGCCTGGCGCTCGGTCATCTCCACATCCAGCAGCAGGAAGCGGGCAAAGCCGTCCGGGTGGATCATGAAATCGGTGTAGGCCTGGCCGGCACCGTCCCCAATGCCGGCGCCCACCACCACGTTGCCGGCAAAGTGGGCGGCGAGTTGGGCGGGGGTGGGGTTGGCCGCAGCATTTGTAGAGCCATCCGGGCCCGCCAGCGCCGCCAGGCTGACCAACTTGGCATGGGCGGCAAACACGGTAAGCCCCGGCACGCCAGCCAGCCAGCCGGCGGGCAGCAGGGCGGCCACCGGCTCGGCAAACGGCGTGCTGCTCAAACCCGGGGTGAAGAAGGTGTAGCTGGAGAACTCGCCATGCCGCTCCCACTTGATGCGCAGCGTGCCCAGCGTAGCGGCCCACTGGGTGGCGCCGGTGGGTGGGGCCGCGATGTCAAACTGGGTGCACAGGCGGACCAGATGGGCGCTCTCGGCGGCACGGGCGTCAGCCTCAATGCGCACCGCCACATAACTGGCGCGGCTGGGTGCGGCCAGCGGCTCTGGCGGCCGGGCATGCACCTCGGCGGCCAGCAGCGCGCGGTCAGGATGGTCGGGTGGCAGCAGGCCGGTGCTGGCAGCAGGGGCGGTGGGCATCGGTCGGCAGGCCTGGTGCGAGGCCGGTGCGTCGGGGGGCTTGCAGCATAAGTCAAGCCTTGCGGCCACCGCATCGGGACTGGCCGCAGCGGCGGCCGCCAGATCACGCCTTTCGCTTCAGCCCGCCGGCTTGCTGCGGCAGCGCGCCGCCTTGTGCAACAGCGCCATCAGGATGGCGCGTTCACCCGCTGTCAGGCCGGCCAGGCCGATTTGCTCGGCCGCCAGCAGCAGGGCCAGCGCGTCGCCCGCCAAGGTGGCGCCGGTGGCGGTGGTGCGCAGGTGCTGGGCGCGGCGGTCGGTGGGGCTGGGCACCCGCTCGGCCAAGCCACGCCGGGCCAGCCGATCGATCCACAGCGTGATGTTGGGGGCGGTGACGGCCAGTGCCCGCGCCAGTTGCGACGCCGACACATCCGGGTTCTCGTGGATCAGCGTGATCAGGGTGAACTCCACCGGGCGCAAATCCAGCGGGCCACCCACTTGGGCCGCCAGCCTGCCCAGCACCAGCATCACCGCCGTTACCACGGTGGCCGCCGGCACTTTGAAGCTGGCCGGGCAAGGCGTGCCCGAGCACTGCCTGGTCAGCGGCAAACAAGGCCAGCGCACCAGCACGGTGGACGGCCAAAGCTACGCCATCGGTTTTGAAATGCGCCGGCCCAAGGCCTGGGACGGCCGCTTCTGGCACCAGGGCATTGGCGGGGTGGACGGCAATGTGGTCACCGCCACCGGCTCATTTGGCGGCGGCCCCACCACCCACGCGCTGCTGCAGGGTGTTGCGGTGCTCAGCCCGGACGCCCGCCACCTGGCGGCCCAAGGCTCGGCCTCTGGCATTGACCCACAAGCCCGGCTGGACGACGGCGACCAGGCGGTGGCCAAGCGCACCCCCATCGCCAAAAGCGTGATCCAGACGGCGTATGGCCGTGTACCCGACCGGTCCAACTTTGGCGGCTGCAGCAACGGTGGCCGCCACACCCTGGTCACCGCCGCCCGCCTGTCCGACGACGACGGCGGTTACCTGGCCGGCGCCCCCGGCTGCAACCTGCCCACAGCCTTCACCACGGCCGAGCGCAAAACCCTGGCCGCTGCCGTGCTGGCCAAGTGCGATGCGCTGGACGGCGCCACCGACGGCCTGATCCAGGACACCGCTGCCTGCCAGGTGGCGTTCAACTTCAACACCGACGTGCCCACCTGCAGCGGCGCACGCGACGGCAGCTGCCTGTCAGCCACCCAAAAAGCGGCCATTGGCCCCACCTCCGGCGGGCTGGCCACCGACCAGTTTGACGCCGTCACCGCCCTGGTGGCCTGGGTTGAAAAAGGCGTGGCACCCCAGGCCCTGGTGGCCACCGCACGCGGCACCGGCAATGCCGGCGGTGTGACTGCCGATCTGCCCACCGACTGGGCCGCCAACCGCAGCCGGCCGCTGTGCCCCTGCCCCCAGGTGGCGCGTTACAGCGGCGCGGGCAGCCTGGAGGTGGCGGCCAGCTTCAGTTCAGCGGCAAACCCACATAGTTCTCGGCCAGCGCTGTCATCGCTGCTTGTGAGCTGACCAGGTACGCCATCTCGGCCGTCTGCATCTTGTCGCCAAAGCTGCCGGCGCCCGGAAATTTGTGCATCAACGAGGTCATCCACCACGAGAAGCGCTCGGCCTTCCAGATGCGGGCCAGGGCGCGGCTGCTGTAGTGCTCGATCTCGGCCGTGCTGCCGGCATAAAAACCACGCAGCGCCTGCCACAGATAGGCCACATCACTGGCCGCCAGGTTCAGGCCTTTCGCGCCGGTGGGCGGCACGATGTGACCGGCATCACCCACCAAAAACAGGCTGCCAAAACGCAGCGGCTCGGCCACAAAACTGCGCAGCGGTGCAATGCTTTTTTCAATCGACGGGCCGGTGATCAACTGCGCGGCGGTCTCAGTCGGCAGGCGACTTTTCAGCTCGGCCCAAAAGGCGTCATCGGTCCAGGCGCTGAGTTGGTCGTCCAGCGCGCACTGCACGTAATAGCGGCTGCGCAGCTTGCTGCGCTGGCTGCACAGTGCAAAACCGCGTTCGTGGTGCACGTAGATCAGCTCATGCGAGACCGGCGGCACATCGGCCAGCACGCCCAGCCAGCCAAACGGGTAGACCTGCTCATGCAGCGTGATGGCGCTGCCGGGCACGCTGGCGCGGCAGATGCCGTGAAAGCCATCGCAACCTGCGATGAAATCGGCCTGCACCGTGTGCTGCAGGCCGTTCTGGCTGTAGCTGACGGATGGGCGGGTGGACTCGAACCCATGCACCGCCACAGCGTCAGCGCCGTACACGGTGGGCAGGCCGGCAGCGCTGCGGGCGGCCATCAAGTCCCGTGTCACCTCGGTCTGGCCGTACACCATCACCCGCTTGCGAGTGAGGCCCAACAAATCAATGCGGTGGCGCTGGCCGCCAAAACACAGCTCCACACCGTTATGCGGAATGCCCTCGGCATGCAAACGCTCAGACACACCGGCCTCGGCCAGCAAGTCCACCGTGGTCTGCTCCAGCACCCCGGCGCGGATGCGGCCCAGCACGTAGTCGGGGCTGCGCTGCTCGATCACCACGGTGCTGATGCCGGCCTTGGCCAGCAACTGGCCCAACAACAAGCCGGACGGGCCGGCGCCAACGATGGCAACCTGGGTTTTTGTGGTGGGCATGGTGGGTCTCCGTGGCTTTTGATGAGCGGTAGAGCGTAGGCGGCCGGCGCCGTTGGCTCAATGGACGGATGCGCCCATCACTTGCACAATTCGCACATGGTGCCTGCTGAAAACCCTGGGCCTGACAAGCCCCCCGGCTCGGCCAGCCCGGCCAGCACTGCCCACTTGGGCAGCATCGCCGCACTGCCCACCTACGCGCTGTACGGTGAAACTGGCCGCACCCAGGCCACTGAGGCTTTGCACTGTGAGCGCATTGCCGAACGCAGCCAGCGCCATGACTGGGAAATCATGCCGCACCGGCATGCGTCGCTGTTTCAAATTCTGCACATCCAGCACGGCAGCGCCCAGGCCTGGCTGGACACCTGCAGCCAGCGCCTGGACGGGCCCGGTGTGCTGCTGGTGCCCACATTGGTGCCACACGGGTTTGTGTTTTCACCCAACACCCAGGGCAGCGTGATCACCGTGCTTGACCAACACCTGGCGCGCCTGCTGCAAGCCGCACCCGCGCTGGCCGCGCGCCTGGCCAGCCTGCGCTGGCTGGCCTGGGCGGCGGATGGCCAGCCTGGCCAGAGCACGCCCAGCTGCGACACCCCCAACCCCGCCGCTGAGGTGGACGCGGCCGTGGCCCGCCTGCAAGCCGCCTTTGCCAACAGCGGCGCCTGGCGCGACCTGGCGCTGGACGCCGCGCTGCTGCAACTGGTGGTGCTGCTGGGCCGGCAGGTCATGGTGGCCGGGCTGGCCGGCAACACTCAGCCCGGCCAGCCCGGCCAGCCCGCCACGCCAGCCCCCGGTGAGGCCCGCGCCCTGGCCCACGTGCAGCGCTACCGCGCGCTGGTGGATGCGCAGTTCCGCCAGCAGCCGGCGCTCACCACGCTGGCGCGGCCGTTGGGCATCACACCCACCCAGCTCAACCGGGTCTGCCACCGGGTGCTGGGCCACTCCGCGTTGGCGGTGTTGCATGGCCGGCTGGTGCTGGAGGCCCAGCGCGACCTGGCCTACACCACCCTCAGCATCAAGCAGATTGGCGCTGGCCTGGGCTTTGGGGATGCGGGTTATTTCACCCGGTTTTTTCAGCGCCACACCGGCCACACACCCAGCGCCTGGCGGGCGCTGCGGGTGCGTTGATGGCGCGTTGACGGTGCGTTGACGGTGCGTTGAAGGCGCGCTGAGGGGCCGCGCCGCAGCCGGCGCGCCACAAACGCACTGCAAGCGCAAGCCAGCGCCACCACCACGCCGCGTGACCCATGTCACGCCAGCCAGCCAGCCAGCCCGTGCGCCGTGGCACCGAGGCCGGACGGCCCGGCGTGCGGGGTCAAGTTCCGGCCCGCGCCTGCCGAAAGCCCGGTGATGCGGGCATGTCGCCCGCGCTGCGGGTGGTGTTTGCCACCGGCGGCCCAGCTTGCCGGGAAGTACAACAACCATGTCGATGACGGTCGGGATCGAAGAACTGCAGGTCGGGATGTTTGTCCATCTGGACCTGGGCTGGTGGGCCCATCCGTTTGCGCTGTCCAGCTTTG
>JAYVLI010000241.1:0-6770 GCA_043759535.1 Betaproteobacteria bacterium
GCCACCTTCCCGGAGGACGGCACCGACATCGACACCCTGATGATGAATGCCGACACCGCCATGTACCGTGCCAAGGCGGCCGGGCGCGGCGGCTTCCAGTTGTATGAAAGTTCCATGAATGCGATGGCGCTGGAGCGGCTGCACATGGAATCGCGCCTGCGCCGCGCGCTGGAGCGCGACGAGTTCATCCTGCACTACCAACCGCGGGCCGATGTGGTGAGCGGCCGCGTCGTCGGCGCTGAGGCGCTGATTCGCTGGCAGCACCCGGAGCGCGGCCTGCTGGCGCCGGCCGAATTCATTCCGCTGGTGGAAGACGCCGGTTTGGTGATTCCGATTGGCGACTGGGTGCTGGCCGCGACCTGCAAACAAATCGCGGCCTGGCGACGCGCCGGCGTGCGCACGGTGCCGGTGGCCGTGAACCTGGCGTCAACCCATTTGAGCGAACAAGGTTTGCCAACTTTGGTGGAAGGCCTGTTGCGCCAGCACGAGCTGCCACGCGGCAGTTTGGAAATCGAAGTCACCGAGTCGATCTTGCTGGCCAACCCCGAGACCAGCCTGCACATTGCGCAGCGCTTGAACGACCTCGGCGTGCCCTTGTCGATCGACGACTTCGGCACCGGGTATTCGTCGATGACTTACCTCAAGCGCCTGCCCATCACGGCGTTGAAGATCGACCGCAGTTTCGTGCGCGACCTGGAGACCAACCCCGACGACGAAGCCATCGTCACGGCCATCATTGCGCTGGCCCGCTCGCTGGGCCTGCGGGTGATTGCCGAGGGCGTTGAAAACATGCGCCAGATGGAGGTGCTGCACCGCTTGGGCTGCACCGTGATGCAGGGCTTTTTGTTCAGCCGGCCCATCCCGCCAGACGATCTGGAGTTGTGGCTGCAGCAAACCGTGCTGCCCCGCAAAGCGCCGTGGATCGTGCAGGCCGGGGCCGACTACATCGACCCCCCCCGCAGCACCGGCGGCCGCCGGCCCTGAGCGGGCACCTGCTTGGTGACCGGTTGGCCAGTTGGCCAGTTGGCCGGTTGGCCGGTTGACGAATCGGCCGGTTGACGAGTCAGCCGGTGCTTGGCGGCCGGCTCACCTTCAGTTGGTCCCAAGTTGGCCGTTAACCCGGTGTTGAGCTGGTCGTCTGGCCTGCTGCGCATGCACGCGCGCGCTGGCTGCTACCGGCCCCGTCCCCACCCGTTGCCGGAGTTGCCTGTTGAGTGATATGTCCACCCCTAGCAGTGGCGTGCCGGCGTCGCCGGCCCAACTGGCCAAAGGCGCCCTGCGCCGCCTGGCCCTGGCCAAGTTGGAGCCCACGCCCGCCCACTACGCCCGTGCCTATGCGGAAGAAGCCGGCACCCCGCTGCCACCCGAGGGCAGCCTGCCGCCCCGCGCCAAACCGCAGATTGACCGTCTGGTGATGCGGGTGACCGACGACGCCAGCCTGCGTGGTGAGCTGGCCAGCGCGCTGATGGAGGCCCGGTTTGACGACGTGCAGCGCGCGCTGGACCGCGGTGCCGAGGCCGCTGCCACCCATGCCCGCAGTTGGGCCACGCTGATCGACCGGCTGGCGCGTGGCCTGGAGCGTGGTGCCCGCCACTGGACCGGTGCCCGCAAGAAGGACAGCCTGCAGCGGGTGCTGGACGGCAGCCGCAGTGACGCCCAGCGCTTGCAGCAGCGCCTGGGCCAACTGATCACCGCGTGGGAACAAGACCAACCCGACGCCGACATTGACACGGCAGCAACGCCGTTGCGGGCCTTGCCAGGCGAGGCGGTGGCACGACCAGACGCCCAGGCCGACCCCACCGAGTCGGGGCTGCAATTGGCCTTGGCCGACCAACACCCCCGCATCGTGGAGGCCTTGCAGACCACCGTGCGCGCCGGCCTGCCCGCCGGTGAGCCGCGCGCGCTGGAACTGGCCAACAGCCTGGCCACGCTGGCCGCCCGGCTGGCCCACGAGGGCGCCACGCCGCAATTGGCCGATGAGGTGGCGGCGGTGTGCCAGCGCGCCCGCTGCCTGCTGGGCCTGCGCCATGAGCTGGTGGATGAGCTGATGGCGCTGTGCCAGTCGCTCACCCAAGGCCTGGCGGACGAAACCGAGGCGGTGCTGGACAGCCCCATCGCGCTGGCTGCCAACCATCTGCAGCAGCGGCTGGACGGTGGCCACAGCGCCCGCGCCGTGCGTGCCGCCCGCCACCTGCTGGACGACACCCGCAGCCGCCAGCGGGCGCTGCGCAGTGAGCGCCTGCTGGCGCGCGACGCCATCAAACAAATGGTCAACGAGGTGCTGCAAGCGCTGGGTGGCCTGGCCAGCGCCACCGGCCACTTCAGCGACAAGGTGAACACCTACGCGCTGGCCATCAGCCGTGCCGACTCATTGGCCAGCCTGGCCGAGGTGGTGCAAGCGCTGACCGCTGAAAGCCACACCGTGCATGCCCTGGCGGCCGCCGCCCGCGACCGCCTGACGGCCGAACATGCCCGTGCCACATCCTTGCAAAGCCGGGTGCAGGCGCTGGAAGATGAGTTGCGCCGGGTGCATGGTGAGCTGACCACCGACGTGCTGACCCAGGTGGCCAACCGGCGCGGCCTGGCGCTGGCATTTGACCGCGAAAAAGCACGTGCCGAGCGCGCAGTGGACGCTGGCACAGCCAAGGGCGCGCCCGTGGCAACGCTGGCGCTGGGCCTGATCGACATCGACAACTTCAAAAAGCTCAACGACAGCCTGGGCCATGCGGCCGGTGATGTGGCGCTGCAAAGCCTGGCGCTGCGGGTCAAAGACTGGCTGCGCCCGGTAGACCACCTGGCCCGCTTCGGCGGTGAGGAGTTTGTGGTGCTGCTGCCCGCCACCACGCTGGACGAGGCCAGCGCGGTGCTCACGCGGCTGCAGCGCCAGCTCAGCGCCAGCCTGTTCATGCACCAGGGCCGCGAGGTGTTTGTCACCTTCTCGGCTGGTGTCACCGCCTGGCGCCCGGGCGAGACCATGGAGGTCGCGCTGGGCCGCGCCGATGAAGGCCTTTACGAGGCCAAACGCAGCGGCAAAAACCGCACCTGCGTGGTGTGATTGCGGGGCCAGCGGCCGGCTTGCATGCCACCGCTGGCCAGCCTGGCATGCCTGGCATGCCAATTGCACCGTGGTGGGGCAGCATCCGCACCATGACTGCCCAGCCAACACAACAACCCACCAGCCCAGGGCCGCAAACCGATGCGGCGCTGCTGCAATTGCTGCTGGACTCCACCGGGGAGGGCGTGTTTGGCATTGACACCGACGGCTGCTGCACCTTTGTGAACCGCGCTGGCGCGCTCATGTTGGGCGCCAGCACCGATAAGGTGCTGGGCCGCAACATGCACGGGCTGATCCACCACAGCCACCCCGACGGGCGCCACTACCCGGAATGTGATTGCCCGATCTTCAACGCCTTTCGACAAGGCCTGCCCTGCCGCATCGACCATGAGGTGCTGTGGCGCCTGGATGGCAGCCCGTTTGATGCGGAATATTCCAGCTACCCGGTGATCGAACACGGCCGTGTGCGTGGCGCGGTGGTCACCTTTGTCGACATCACCGAACGCAAACGCGCCCAGGCCCTGAGCGATGCGCTGGTCCGTCAGCGTGAACTGTCACACCACCGAGAGGCGGTGCGCGAGGCCGAGCGCACCCGCATTGCGCGTGAGATCCATGACGAGTTGGGCTCGCTGCTGGTGGCGCTGAAGATGGATCTGCAGTGGTTGCAAAAGCGCTTGGAAGACCGGCCACCCCTGCAGGCCAAATGCCGCAGCATGGGCCTGATGATTGACACGGCGGTGGACAACCTGGGTCGCATCATCACCGACCTGCGGCCCAGCATTCTTGACCACCAGGGCCTGTGGGCGGCGCTGGAGTGGCAGGCCCAGGAGTTCATCAGCACGGCCGAACTGCCCACCGACCTGCAGGTGCATGTGGCGCCTGGCGTGCCCAGCCCCGACGGGCCAATGGCCATTGCCATCTTCCGCATCTTCCAGGAGATGCTGTCGAACGTGGCGCGCCATGCACGGGCCAGCCGGCTGGTGATCCGGGTGGCGGTGGACGATCCACCCGACCCGGTGCTGTACCTCGATGTGCGCGACGACGGCGTGGGTGCCGCGCCCGGCGCGTTGACCGATGCCCGCAGCTACGGCGTGCTGGGCATGAAAGAGCGCGCCGGGCATTTTGGCGGCCGGCTGACGATCGACAGCGCACCCGGCCAGGGCACGCGGGTGCGGCTGGTGATGCCGCTGGCTGGGCTGCCGTTGGTGTCGTTGGTGCCGCCAGCATGATCCGGGTGCTGGTCTGTGACGACCATCTCATCGTGCGCCAGGGGATCAAGCAGGTGCTGGCCGATGCCGACGATTTGGCCGTGGCCGGCGAGGCGGCCAACGGCCCGGACGCGATTGCACGGGTGCGTGCCGGCGGCATTGACGTGGTGCTGCTGGACATCGCCATGCCGCAGCGCGATGGGCTGGATGTGCTCAAGCAACTCAAAAGTGAATTCCCCAAGTTGCCGGTGTTGATGCTCAGCACCTACCCCGACCGGCAGTACGCGGTGCGTTGCCTCAAGCTGGGGGCCGCTGGTTACCTCAACAAAAGCGCCGACAGTGCGCAGCTGATTGCCGCTATCCGCAAGGTGGTGGGCGGTGGGCTGTTCATCACACCCGGCATTGCCGAGCAATTGGCGTCGGCCATTGGCGGCGGTGGTGGGGGTGCGGGTGGGGCTGACTATGCTGCCGGTGGCAGGCCCACGCATGAGCTGTTGTCGCACCGGGAGTACCAGGTGTTCCGCCTGCTGGCCACCGGCCACAGTGTGGGCGAGATTGCCGAGCAACTGGTGTTGTCGGGCAATACCGTCAGCACCTACCGCGCCCGCATTCTGGACAAAACCGGCGCCCGCAACGATGTGGAGCTGGCCTTGTACGCAGTGCGGCAAGACGGCGCCGCGCCGTGAAACCTGGGCCTGTGGCGCGCCGCTTGTAGTGCCTGCCCTACAGCGCGTCGGCCTGGCACTACAGCCAGTTCACACCGGCTGCGATGGCGCACCCAGCGCCAAATTTTTAGCATCACCGCATTGTTTTGAAAGGTTCACCGTGACCACCCCGCACCCCACCAGCTACGACCCCTACAACAGCGACCGGCCACTGATGCTGCGCTGCGGCTGCGGTGCAGACCACCCACCACAAGACCACACGACTGCAACCCAAACCGCCGTGGTGGATGCGCCCACGCTGTCGCGTCAGTTCATCGAGGCCAGCCTGGTCAAGGCGCTGTTCCCGAGTGAGCCGCTGCGCCGTGCATTTTTGACCGCCGTCGGCCGGCGCAGCGCGGTGGCGGCGATTGCCAGCGTGTTGCCGATTGCGTCATTGCAAGCGTTTGCCGAAGAGAAAAAAACACCCGAGAAAAAAGACCTGAAGATCGGCTTCATTGCCATCACCTGCGCCAGCCCGCTGATCATGGCCGACCCGCTGGGC
This sequence comes from Betaproteobacteria bacterium, assembly GCA_043759535.1. Classification (GTDB taxonomy): domain Bacteria; phylum Pseudomonadota; class Gammaproteobacteria; order Burkholderiales; family Burkholderiaceae_C; genus Pseudaquabacterium. The sequence continues at coordinate 5,470 of JAYVLI010000241.1, forward strand.
TTTTACCGCCAGCAAGGCCTCAACGTGCAGCTCAACAAGACGGCAGGCTGGGCGCTGATCCGCGACAAGATGCTGAACAGGGAGCACGACGCGTCGCACTTCCTGTCGCCCATGCCGCTCGCGATCTCGATGGGCCTGGGTTCGGTCGCTCAGCCGATGCGCGTGGCCACGGTGCAGAACATCAACGGCCAGGCGATCACGCTCGCGCTCAAGCACAAGGACAACCGCGACCCGAAAAACTGGAAGGGCTTCAAGTTCGCGATCCCTTTCGAGTACTCGATGCACAACTTCCTGTTGCGCTACTACCTCGCCGAAGCCGGGCTGAACCCCGACACCGACGTGCAGCTGCGCGTGGTGCCGCCGCCGGAGATGGTGGCCAACCTGCGCGCCGGCAACATCGACGGCTTCCTCGGGCCCGACCCGTTCAACCAGCGCGCGGTGTTCGACGAGATCGGTTTCATCCACATCCTGTCGAAAGACATCTGGGACGGCCACCCGTGCTGCGCTTTCGGTGTCTCTGAGGAGTTCATCAAGCAGAACCCGAACACCTTCGCTGCGCTGTACCGCGCGGTCTTGAGTTCGGCCGCGATGGCGCGCGACCCGAAGAACCGCGAACTGATCGCGAAAGTCATTTCGCCGGCCGCCTACCTGAACCAGCCCGAAACCGTGTTGACGCAGGTGCTCTCCGGCAAGTTCGCCGACGGCCTGGGCGGCGTGAAAAACGTGCCCGACCGCACCGACTTCGACCCCGTGCCTTGGCAGAGCATGGCGGTCTGGATGCTGACGCAGATGAAACGCTGGGGCTACATCAAGGGCGACGTGAACTACAAGCAGATTGCGGAGCAGGTGTTCCTGCTGACCGACGCGAAGAAGCAGATGAAGCTGCTCGACCAGAAGGTGCCTGAAGGCGCGTACAAGAAGTACAAGATCATGGGCAAGGAGTTCGACCCGGCCCAGGCTGAAGCCTATGCCGGCAGCTTCGCGATCAAGCGCGCGTGAAACTCGCATGAACGCACAGCGCAAACTGTCTCTGCAGTCCGGGCTGATCTCGGTGCTGATCCTGCTGGCTGCGCTCGCGACCTGGCACGTCGCGACACTGTCCGCCGGCGGCGCTGCGGCACCGGCCAGCGCGCTCACGGCCGAGCAGACCGAATACCAGAAGCTGCTCGGCAAAGACCCGGCGGCCGAGACGAAAAAGACCACCGGCTTCCCGACGCTGGCGCAGATGGGTGTGACCGTCGCGCGAAATCTCGCCGACCCGTTCTACGACAACGGCCCCAACGACAAGGGCATCGCGATCC